>CAXBSH010000187.1:0-10445 GCA_963977705.1 uncultured Planctomycetaceae bacterium | reverse complement strand
CAACCCCTCATGCCGCACCATCCCCTGTTCCACTCGGAACGGGATCCGTTGCAACGGCATGGCCACCTGAAACCTGCTGGTGTCCACACCGACAGCTGCTGTCAGATCGCGTTTCTTCGCAGCCTCCAGCACTGCCAGCAGTGGCGTCAGGCCATTCCCCGGTGCGGCGGCAGCTTCGTGGATAGTCAGCTCGCCCACAGCATGGCAGTCTGTCACTGAATTAAAATCCCACAGCAACTGTTCAACACGTACCGAAAGCGCACCCTGAACTTCCACTGCATCTGCCAGCAGTGGATTGATGTAGCTGAGCCATGCTTCGCAGAAATCCCGATTCAACTGCAACTGCTCAACCCGACTGCCAGCTCCCAGAGCCACTCGCGAACCCCACAGGTCGTACTGCGGTGTCACCACGGCCTGCCCACCGTTCAGACTGCACTGGATCGGAGCAGACTCCAGCAGATAGTCGGCCAGCTTCAGATCAGCCTCGGCCGGACCCAGTTCAACCCCACGACACGTAATCCGCTGCCACGCAATTCGACCACTGCCTGTGAAGCGGGCCGGACTACCGGTTGGTGGGGTCGTTTCCGTGTAAACCAGTGGATCACCCGTAAATTTGAGCTGCGTTGTTCCCGCACCAGACAATTGCACACCGGAATTGGGAGTAAAGATCCGGGTCTGCAGTACCGCCAGATCATACTGCGTCTCTGCCGCAGCATTCACAAGGACTCCGGCATCCTGCACTGTCACACTGCCACTCAGGTCAGCCTGCAGCCCCGGCAGACTCAACCGACCCGCCGTGATCTCATAGTCCGTCCCGTTCGACATCGGCAGCAGTGACAACTGCAGCTCAGCCTCATCAACGATCAATGCCTGCTCAGAAATCATGCTCGACTGTGCTGATGTCTGTGCTGATGGTCGACGACTGGAGACGGAACGTACAGCATTCGCTGCCGTGTTTGCCATCTGCAACGGCGTAGCCCTGAACCGCAGACCCAGTGGCTTACCAGGAGCCGCCTCAACGCTGCATTCCACACTGGCCTGCTCTGACAGCCACCACGCATCGTGCCACGGACCAGCGAGGGTCTTGATGGCAGTCGCCGAGCCCTGCAACTCCACCAAACCGGCAGGCACGCCACCACCAGCACCGTACGGAATCCGCAGTGCCCGGCCGAAGCATTTCAGATCTGCTGATGTCACCGTCAGATCGTTCAAATGCACAGCCTCATCAGCGATGCCAGCCAGCGTTCGGAATTTCAGCGAAGATTTCAGACCAGGTGCCGGAATCTCAGCAAACTGACTGAGCAGCTGCCAGAGCTGCTGTGGATCCAGATTCCCGGAGACCAGCCACAATTCGTCCTGTGGCTGACAGTCCAGTGAGCCGCAGGGGGCAGTCAGCTCTGCCGTCCCCAGTCGCGGCGCTCCCTCAACCAGAGTTCCAGCAGCCGTCAGTCTGAGCGATGGCACAACCTGCAGACCACTCGCATTATGAACCTGCAGTTCGCTGGTCCCTGCCGTCAGATCCCACTGACCATCCACCGACGTCGGCGCCCGCAACGACAGATTCAACTGCCCGGACGACACGTTCACAGCATGCGCAACACCCAGAGTCTTCTTCAGCGGGTTAATCAGCTCCGGCAGCGCTGCGGTGCATACCAGTTCCAGTTGACCGCTCGACGCCTTCGAACTGCTCGACGTTCGCAGCTCCCCATTGCCGGAAACTGTCAGACAGTCTGAAGTCAGACTGAGTTCATCCACGGCCAGCCCATCGGCAGCCAGAGCAACAGCCCCTTCCGCTTTCACAGCGCCCAGCCGAATCCACTCACCATCCGCCCAGCTGCTGCTGCGAAATCGAATGCCGGTGCCATTCAGCAGCAGACGACCTGCCAGACCACTGGCCAGTGAAGTCCCGGCCACGCGAGCATCAAGACCGCCACTGATCTCGCCCTCGGCCTCCAGACCCACACCCGCCGCCTGCAGAAAGGGTCGCAGGGCAGACAGGTTCAGCTTTGTGGCTCCAGCCTGCAGCTTCTGTCGACCCGACTCATCCGCCTGCGGGTCAAAATGCAGCTCCAGATCAGCAGCTCCACCAGCATCCTCCAGACGAGCCGTCAGACTCAGCGCCGGAAAACGGTCCGCCGTCTGCAAACGCACACTGCATTCCACATCCCGCATGACTGCCGCCAGCGGCTCTTCCGAGTCGGGCAGGGCAGGGGACTCCGTCCGATGCTCAGCGAATACTGCTCCGCGTCGAATCCGTATCCGCAATTCCGGCAGACTGCTGTCACTTCCGCCCTCGGGCTGTGTCCCCACCAGCCTGTCAATCGTGGTCAGCAGATTACTGCCTTCCGCGGATGACTCCAGCCGTAACTCAGGATCCTCAATCAGAATCTCGGCCCCCTGACCCAGCATCTGAGCAATCTGCCACAGCGGCTGCGTCGTGGAAATTCGAGGCACTGTCAGCAGGCGACCTTCCCGAGGTTCTGTAACACTGCCACTCAGGTCAGCAACTTCGAGCTGCCGGATTTCCACCGGAGTCCACCAGTGCAGGGTGAGCGACTGAAACTGCACAGCGTCCGCCAACTGCGGTGCCAGCTGCCGCAGCACCGTCGGGGCCACACCAGTCCAGGTGATCAGGCTGGGTGCCAACAGCACAAGCAGTGTCACCAACATCAGCATCCTGATCGGAAAACGCAGCAGACTGCGTCTTTTTCGTGGAGCAGACTCCACAACCCGCTCAGTTTCACTCTGCTCTTCCAGAGGCACCCGAACCATGTTCATTCCTGCACGAATCAGGGCGAATTCCGGACATGCTCCGCAATTCCTCCATGAATTGCGGCCATCCGGCCCTTTAGAAATCGGCAGGTACAGCGATTACAGCGCAGTCTCTGATTGTTCTCAGGAATCTTCCCGCAGGAGCGCTGCCGGTCAGGAAATTCAGGCTGACTTTTCCGATCAGCGAGATCGGGAAACAAGGGCTGACTGCTGATACCGTCGCAGTGGAACAACCTCCAGTTCCGCAGACTTCAGCAGGGACTCCCAGCGAGCAATGCGAGTGTGGTCGTCGTCTGATAAACCAGCCGTCAGCTGATGCTCAGCACGCAGGACAGTCATCACAGCTGGTCGTCGATCCAGTTCCACAACCACCGGCAGAAAGTTGCCTCGCTCACGAATCGCCCGATTCATCTCCAGTCGTGGCTCAGGAAACAGATTATCCGGATGCAGCACCGAATTCAGACGGGCCGTCCAGTCTCGCCACGCCAGACAACGTTCCACCTGTTCCGCATCATCCCAGCGACTCAGTTCCACGCGGTAGGTCAGGGCCGGAGACGCCAGCATCAGCGTGTTGCGTGCCGCATCGAACGACTGTCGAAATTCCGGATTCAGCTGAAATCGGATGAACTGCAGCTCCCGCGATTCGCCCGCTTCCGAACGACCCGCAATTTCCTGCAGATACTCCTCTGTACGCTGCCGGCGAGTCTCTGTGTGATGGCGAATTTCATCAAATGTCACGATCGTCTGAATTCGACGCGACTGACTCGCCACCACGAACTGCTTCTGCACAGGATCGAAGACACACAACTCATCAGCACTGGCCACATAATCAAATATTCGACCATTGTGACACAACGTCAGACTGCTGCTGACCACACTGCCTCGAGAATCCGTAGTGGCAGGATCCACAGCATGAATCTGTGTGGAAATCTTCAGTCCCTGCGCCGCACAGGTCGGCATCCCGGAAATGACAGAGATCAGCAGGTACGGCAGAAACCACAATCTGTTCATGTTCGTCTGTTCCAGGCCTTTCACGGGCAGCACCGGCAGCAGATTTCAGGCTCCATCCCAAAAACTGCAGCCCGCCCGTCGGCAACCGGCTTCAGACTAATCTCTCACGCCCACCGTCCTCAACGCCGGTTCCACCCGACGCACACCGCAGCGAGGGGATTTCATAACAGCAGCGCTCCAGATCGGCACAAAATGCCGAAACACTGCGTTCAAACCTCACTGCGGACGTGCGGGACTGACTCCACGTGGGGTGCCACGCCCGCCCGGACCGGTAGCGGTCGGTCCGGACGGACGGGCATCATTCGCCTGTGAAACACTGCGGAGCACTGTGGCACCGGTCTGCGGATCCACCACCAGCTCCGTGCCCTGCTCAGGAGGATCCAGGAAGAGCAACTGCGGGGAACTGATCATCGCCCGACTTGCACCACCCGCTCTTCCGCGACTGCCAATCTCAGCGGCACCCGGGCGAGACTGCAGTGCAATCTGCTGCAACTCGGTCCGACGCTGCGGCAGAACACCCTCCATATCGAACGCAATCTCCGCAATCCAGTCGGGATCATCCCGAACAGCGCGGGACATCATCACGGCATACAACGAAACCTCAAACAGGTTGCGATCCATCAGACTGTTTGTTACCGGAGTCAGCACTTTCGCAGCACCAGCCACCGGAGCAGAAGGGAAGTGCACGAACACATCCACATTCTGAGTCACCACGTGTGTTCCATCCGCATGCGGAGCGAATGAGTTCCGGAACCAGATCAGTGCCGATGCCTGCAGCGGACGCGGCAGAAGAATGTGCTGATAACTGCCTTCACAGATCATCAGCGTCTGCTGCTCATCCTGATACAGAATATCGGCGATCCCTTCCGAACCGTCGACGGCCTCTGCCTCGAACTCCGCCGGTCCCGTCTGCCACATCTGAAAGTGCGATATTTCCATCACTCGCCATGTACTGACGGCAACGTCCGGATGCTGGATCAGATATCGATACACGGGCTGATCAACTGCATAACGCAGCACGGGCAGTCGACGAAACTGATTGCACTTCTGCATCACTTCCGCAGCCCGCGCTCGTTTCTCCGCAGGCAGGCGATCCAGCGGGACGGCAGCAGCAGCCGATTTCTGCACAGCCGATGACGACACACCCGCTTCCAGAATCTGAATTCCGGCTCGCCGCGCCAGCTCTTCCAACTGGTCAGCAGAACCCTGCGCGGGCCAGCAAAGAACCGCCAGACACAGGCAGACAGCCCTGCAGACAGATGCAGGCCACACCAGTCGCAGGCGCCCTGATGGCACACCCGCAACCTGCTGTCGTGGCGAACTCCGCCCTTCGTTGACTTCCATGCCCGCCCCAATCCCTGCAGCACGCACGCAACGAATCCCCACGTACGCAGTAAGCGTGCAGCGGGAACCGGATGCACACATCCGCAGCAATGTCACTGGCCTGCCAATCGCCGACAGACCACCAGACGCGCGGAACATGCACAGTTCCGGATTGCGGCCCCCAGCTTCCCCCCTTGGAAATCGGTCGTCGCAAAATCCGTTCTGTCTTTGTAATCGGAAAAGTCCCTGCACCTGATTGAGCACAATCTGCAAAAGCCTGACCCAACAGTCACAGCCAATCGTGACCCCGGACTCCGATTTCCCTGGTCAGTTTTTTTTCATTTGCAAAAAGAAATCAATCGCTGCCTATTGCATTGGAATCGAGGGGAATTATACAAAGCGCGCCAAGGCTCCGGCGGGATCTGCCGGTGCTACAGTATTCGTTCATCAGCAGCAGCGTCAGTACGGGATGGAGTCGGCCGTTACTGACCAGCGTTCGCCGACTTCAGTCCGGTTCACAGGACGTGACCCGTCTTGCAATGCCGGTTCAGAACTGCGGAGTAGTGGCTGGTGGCTGACATCCAGGTTGATGCGGCAGAAGGGGCAGCTCATACCGCTGCAGGTCCGGAACTCGATGAACCCCCGGGAAGCAGTCCAGCACTGCGAAAACCTGCCGGAATTTCCGGCGAGTCCCGCGAATTACGCGGCGAAAAACACTCGCCCGGCACAGCCGAACACAAACTACGATTTGACGCACCACACCCCGGTCGCCCAACCGCTCAGCCAGCGGAAAATGAGCGAACGACACTCTTCCGCGAACGCTTCTTCCCCGATACCTCGGATGAAGAATGGAATGACTGGCGCTGGCAGTCCCGTCATCGCATCAAAACACTCGAACAATTCGAACGAGTTCTCGATCTGTCCATCGAAGAACGCGACTGCCTCTCCAGTGGCGGCACGCTCCTGCCCACTGCGGTGACACCTTATTACATGAGTCTGCTGGATCCGGAAGATCCCCTGCAGCCCCTCCGCAAGACCGTCGTCCCCACCACTCGAGAATTCGTCAGAATGCCGGGTGAGGCAGACGACCCGCTCGGTGAAGACGGCCACAGCCCGGTCCCCGGCCTCGTTCATCGCTACCCCGACCGAGTACTGCTCCTGCCACTCGACTTCTGCTCGACCTACTGCCGCTACTGCACTCGGTCACGAGTTGTTGGACACGGAGAAATCCAGCCCAATCAGCAGCGCTTGGAAGCCATCTTCCACTACCTCGAAGATGCAGTACAGGTACGCGATGTCCTCATCTCCGGCGGTGACCCGCTGGCACTCAGCGATGAGAAACTGGACTGGATCCTCGGACGCCTGCGAGCCATTCCGCATATCGAATTCGTACGAATCGGCACTAAAATGCCAGCCGTACTCCCCCAGAGAATCACTCCGGAACTCTGCGGAATGCTGCGCAAGTATCATCCGCTCTGGATGAGCGTGCATTTCCTGCACCCTGATGAATGCACCCCTGAAGCCGCCCGCGCCTGTGCCCGCCTCGCCGATGCCGGGATTCCACTCGGCGCCCAGACGGTTCTGCTGCAGGGAGTCAATGACAGTGTTGAAGTCATGAAGCAGCTCGTCCATCGCCTGCTGTTGATGCGAGTTCGCCCGTACTACCTGTATCAGTGTGACCCGATCAGCGGCTCAGCACACTTCCGCACACCCGTCTCCAAAGGCCTCGAAATCATCAAGGGCCTGCGCGGACATACCACCGGCTATGCTGCTCCCACCTATGTCATCGATGCACCTGGTGGCGGAGGCAAAATTGTCTTGCAGCCCGAAACCGTGGTCGGTCGCGAAGGTGATGAACTGCTGCTGAGAAATTTCGAAGGACGAGTTTTCCGCTACCCGGATCCGGACGGCACCGTCGGCTCATCCCTCGAAAGCCTGCGGAACAGCACACAGGACGCAGCACCGCTCCTGTAATCTGCACACCTGAAAAAAAACCTCCTGCAGTCAACACTGCAGGAGGTTTTCCATGCGCCACGAAATCTTCCCGCTGAAGTCACTGCCGCGGGCTCCACACCATCAGACGTCAGCTGTGGTCCACTGTCCGTTGATCCGCCGCCAGATACCGCCCGGATTGCGATCCTGCAGCACCGCCGGCAAACGATGCTGACGAACAGCATCATAGCACTGCAGCATGCCAAAACGCGTCACAGAACCAGGCACACCAACGGCCGTAAAACCAGGATGCCCGGTCGCCGGAAATGGTCCACCATGGTTCATCGAAGAGACAACAGCCACACCCGTTGGCATCTTGTCGTTCAACAGACGACCAACCTTCGTCCGCAGCACCTTTTCCAGCCGGTCACAGGCAGCGTCGTCTGCCCCCTGAGTATCAGAGTAGATCGATCCCGTCAGATTGCCCTCCAGATGCTCGGCAAGCTCCGCCATCTGATCTGTCGATTCAGCCACCACAAACAGTGAGCCATTGCCGAAGGCTTCTGTCTGAAACACTTCCGGGTGCTGCAGAAACTTCGCTGCAGAAACCTTCAACAGCGTATTCTGACAGCACACGCCAACGCCACCGCCCGCCTGACCACCAGTCACCAGCTCGGCACCTGCCGCCTGAATCGTCTGCACCGCCTTCAGAAAACTGCTGCGCACTCCCTCCGCCAGCATCGTTCCCGATGCCGCTGCCGAAAACCGCGCTGCAACCGCCGCCGTCAACGCGTCTCCCAACGCACCTGACGGCACAATCACCAGACCCGGATTGGTACAGAACTGACCAGCTCCCATCAGACAGCTGGCCGCAAATTCCTCCGCAATCTTCTCCAGTCGTTCCTGCAGCGCACCGGGCAGCATAAACACCGGATTGATACTGGAAAGCTCCAGATAAATCGGTTTGCCCGCAGCGTCAGCCGCAGCCTTCAGCCTGAGACCCGTATGTCGAGCACCGGTGTATCCAATCCCACCAATCCGCGAATCAGACACCAGCCGCAGCCCATCTTCATGAGACGTGCGATAAATCAACTGCACCAACCCTGCAGGCATGCCCGTACTGCGCACCGCCGCCACGGCCGCTTCACCGAAAATCCGAGTCGTCTCGGGGTGACAGGGATGCCCCTTCGCGATCACCGGATTCCCAGCCGCTATCGCCGCTGCAAAATCCCCACCAGCAATCCCGTTGTACGCATACGGAAAATTGTTCGGCCCGAAAACAACGACCGGCCCCAGCTGACCAAACATCGATCGAATGTTGGTCGCTGTATCAATCGTCGGGACACGCCACGATTCGCTGCGAGCTGCCGCAGCAGCCTGACGAATCTGATTCGTCGTCCGCGGTAACTCTCCGTCCTTCAGACGAGGTGACTTCGCAAGACCAGTCTCAGCGTGCGCCGTCTCAACCAGCAGGTCAGCACGCGACTCAATCTCCAGTGCATAAGCCTCCAGAAAGTCCGCAAAACGCGAACCAGGCCAGCCACGCATCTCGCGAGACGCCGCGGCAGCAGCACCAATCACTGAGTCAATCTCGGACCACGAACTCACCGGAAAGACCTGCGGCATGGGACGCTCAAGCGTCGGATTCACCGCCTGAAATGTACCGGCAGATCGCGATGCAACCCATGATCCATTCAACAAAATCGGCTGAACTGACTGACTCACAAGACCAACCTTCCTCGCAGGAATTCCCCCACCACCCCAACGCCGACGCACGGCAGCCAATTCCACCAGACTACCCATAACAGCCCGCGATTTTCAACCGCCCCATCGGCAATGATCACCCAGACCCACCGAATCTCAGCATCAGCGACGGATCACAACCTCAGATCCCGAACTCAGCAGGCCATAAACCTCCTGAATGTCCTCGTCCGCCAGATGCAGACAACCCCGAGATGCCGCACGTCCAATCGAAGCAGCATCAATCGTTCCATGAATCCCAATGTGATCCCCCAGACCCAGCCAGTACTCGCCCAGTGGATTCTCAGGATCATCAGCCTCCACAACTCCGCCATCCGGATTGTACCACGTCGGATTCTCCAGCTTCTCCTGCACCGAAAAACGCCCCGTCGGAGTTCGACCATCCTGACCAATCCCAATCCGATAATGCTGCACATACCAGCCATGCATATGCACAGTCAACGTAAACGCCGACAGATCCACCACAGCCCCGAATGGCCCTCGCACCACCTTCAGACTCTGACCCGCCTGCAGCTTCTCAGGCTCAATTCCGTTCAAACGAGCCAGATACTGCCACGGTAACTCATACTCCCGACCAATAGACTCCAGTGTCTCACCCCACGCGACCACATGCGGGTCGCCAAACTGTCGCTCCGCAGACAGAAATATCACTCGCGCAGAACGCCGCAGATCCTCGATCAACAGCGGCCGCTGATCAGCATGCTTCCAGTACAACGCAGACAACTCGGCATGCGACTCGAGGATCTGATCCTGCTGCCGCAGAGCCCGCGCAAGCCGCAGACCCGCGGCAAACTCCGCCGGCAAGGCACCACCCGATACAACATCGCCCGCCAGACGGAATGACTCAGCGCCGTCCAGCGACTCGTCTGACCCCTGCTCAACCTCCCACGCAGCCTGACGCACTCCGCCGTCCTCAAGCGACTCCATGCCATCGGACACTTCAGACTCAGACTCCGGCTCTGGCTCCGTCAGACCCACCCACTGATCATCAGCAACCTGACGAGCCTGCCCGTCACTCGCACCCGGCTCCGACGATAGCTCGCCAGACGCCGAAATATCCGACCAGTCACCCTCGGAAATCGAAGCAGTCACCGCACCCGACCCAGCAGACTGCCGCGCTACCACCTGACCGTCCGTTAATACACGCGGCACAAGATCCAGACACCAGATGAAAAATAAACCGGCGGACAACGCTGTAAACCAGAGATGCCACGGAACAGGCCGCTTCTGCTGCTCTGCAAATGGTTCCATAGACACCTCCATGCCCGCTTTCAGAAATTCCAATTCAAACACCCGCTGCATGTTGCCCAGCAGGGACCAAACCGCACCCCGAGCATTTCTGACGGCGGGGACAAAATGTAGCCCGAGCATTCCTGCTCGGCCCCATCCTTCCAGAAACATCCTCTGATTGACCACATGCAACGCCGATTATGCTCACCGCATACCCACGCCCTGCAGTGAATTCCCGCAAATCAGCAACTTCACCGCAAGACCGGAATCCCCAATCCACACACTCCGGCAGTTTCTGCCGATTCCATCGCAAAAAAACGATCAACGAAAAATCACATGCGCACCTGCAGGTTGCAGTTCGATAGGGTTGGCGAAACACGCACTGGATACTGCTTCCGTGCCAGGAAAAACACACC
>CAXBSH010000186.1:0-10454 GCA_963977705.1 uncultured Planctomycetaceae bacterium | reverse complement strand
GATCAGCACAGCCGGCTTCTCACTGTTGCTGCCCGCACGCCTGCACCGCTGGGTCTGGCAGACACGGCGGCTTGAACAGGTCGCACAGCTCCTCAAACGACGCCACCCCGCACTCGGTGATCAACTGCTCGGCGTCGTGGAACTTGTGCACAACGGACTCCCCGCCTCAACCAGCCTCAGACTGGCTCAGGCTGCCGTCGAACAGGTCAATCAGACGGTTCGTGGACGCGACTTTTCCGATGCTGTCCCCCAGCCTCGTCATCTCCGCTGGGCACTCGCTGCTGCTGTCCCCACTGGCATCGCACTGCTGCTGTTTATCGTCGTACCTGCCGCTGGCTGGAACACCACGCTCCGCTGGCTGCTCCCATGGTCCGGGATCGATCGATACACATTCGCCTCTGTTCAGCCTGTCCCGGAATCTCTCGTCGTTCCACATGGTGAAGACGTCCAGTTCCAGTTGCTGCTGCAACAGCAATCCCGCTGGCGCCCACAACAGGCCTCAGCCGCCGTCGCCGGACGCCAACTGGCCGCCCCACTCAACGCCGATCAATACACCTTCAGCCTGCCCGCTCGCACCCAGATGGATACTTTGCAACTGCGAGTCGGGGACTGGACCGGACAGATTCAGCTGCAGGTCGCTGAACGACCGGAACTCAAATCGGCTGCAGCACTCGTCACGCTCCCCGCTTACCTGCAGTACAGTCGCCCGGTTCGCATGGATATCCGCGGTGGTGCCGTCTCCATCCTGACAGGTTCACACGCCACCATCGAAGCCGAAGTCACTCGCGATCTCACCAGCGCCTCCATCAATGGACAACCTGCTGCCGTCCGGAACTCTGTGCTGCAGTCGGCACAGCTCCCGATCAACGCTCCCGAATCGCTCGAACTGCAATGGCAGGATGTCCTTGGACTGGCCGCTCGCAATGCCTTCAAAGTCCAGGTCAACGCTGTGGCAGACCGCCAGCCCGAAGTACAACTCCGCGCCCTCGAACCACAGGCTGTCGTGCTCGATACCGATGCCGTCAAATTCGATCTCCAGTCACGTGACGATTTCGGACTGCGACAGGTTGGACTGGAATGGCGCGGCGTCCCGGATCCCGTCAACAACCCTGAACCACAGACCGGCAGCCGCATTGTGGAAACCGGTTCCCCCGAACTGCTGAAAGCCGGTGGACAGACAGTGTTCTGTGCCGCGACAGAACATGTGCCTGCTCAGACACTGGAACTGCGAGCGTGGGCTGAAGACTACCTCGATGGACGCGGTCGAATCTACTCCTCACCCATTGTGATTCACGTCATGACGGCCGAACAACACGCGGTCTGGCTGATGGAACAGCTTCGTCGCTGGGCTGGTACTGCCGATGATGTCTACGAAGAAGAGATGCGGCTGCACGATGTCAATCGCCAGATTCGTCAGATGGCACCCGAACAGTTTGATCAGCCAACCGTGCGCAGACAGATCGAACAGCAGGCCGCGGCCGAAAAAGCCAACGGACAACGACTGGACGCCGTTGTGATGCAGGGCGAAGATCTGATTCGTCAGGCCATGCGGAATCGCGAAATCCTTGCCGGCCACGTCGAAACATGGGCTCAGGGACTGCAGAAACTGCAGGATATTTCCCAGAATCGGATGCCTTCCGTCTCCAGGCTGCTGTCGCAGGCGGCTGCCTCACGATCCAGTTCGCAACCGCAGCCCAAAGGCAATCAGGTCCCTCAGATCACGGATGTGGAATCCGGTTTCAATCCTCCCGCTGACAATGCCGCCGCACAGCAGCAGCCGGCCAACAAGCCCGCCAATTCACGGCTCGGTTTGCCCTCAACCGTAGTTCAGGGCGGTCCCCAGCCACCCCCTGGTCAGACCCCGCCCGCAGCCGATCAACCGATGGATCAGTCGGTTCATCAGCAGGCCGATCTGCTGGCCGAATTCCTCAAAGTCCGCGAACAGCTGCAGATGATCCTCGATGACCTCGAAGACAGCACCTTCGTCAAGCGATTCAAAGCCGCATCCCGCGAACAGCTGGCGGTTGCCGAAAGCCTGAATCGGAACCTTTACGATGGCTTCGGAGTCCAGCAGGGAAAAGCTGCCCAGCCCGTCGATAAAGCCAATGCCTCTGCTGCTGCCCGCGAAACCGCCCAAAGCCAGAAACTACGGATCATCCAGGATGACCTGCAGGCCTATGCAGATCGCCGCAATGAAGCCAAATTCGTACGTATCCTGCAGGAAATGGAAGACCAGGATGCCGTCACAAAAGTCGCGGCCATCAGCGATGTCATTCGCAGTAACCGTACCGGTGAATCCATTTCCCGCGCAGAACTGTGGGCCGATACTCTTGATCGCTGGGCCGAAGAACTGGTGTCACCGTCCAAATGCGGCCAGTGCAAACCAGGCAAGAGTGCCAGCCTGCCACCCGAAATTATTCTTGAGGTCATGCGCATCCTTGAGGGTGAAATGGATCTCCGCGAACAAACTCGTGCGGCTCAGAAAGCCATTGACGAAACAGAACGCTGGAAGCAGGCCACCAGACAGCTGTCCGCTGCCCAGCAAAGCCTCTATGAACGCACGTCCGATGTCATCACTGACATCGAGGCACTCCCTGATGGCCTTGAAAAATTCGGACGCGAAATCGCCCTGCTGGAAGCCGTAGGAAATGCGATGGGCGATGCCTGGAACCTGCTGCAGAAACCGCAGACCGATGGTCCCACCATCGCAGCCGAAACCGAAGCCATCGAGCTGCTGCTGCAGACACGCCGCGCGAATCCACGCAGTGGTGGCGGTGGTGGTGGTTCAAGTCCCGGTGGTGGCGGCAGCGGGTCTACTGATCAGGCTGCCCTCGAACACTTCGGACCGGACGCAGATGCGGCCGCCGTTGTCCAGGAACGCGGAGTACAGCAGACCACCGGAAACACCAGTGAAGACATTCCAACGGAATACCGCGAAGGAATTGACGCCTTCTTCAACGCAATTGATGGTCGCTGACAGATGCCGCTGCAGGTAAAAATCACTGATGGCGATGTGCTGCTGTTCGAAGGACAGCTGCAGGGGTTGCTGGAATTCGGGCGCCAGCAGCAGGGCGAATCAGGTCCGGGGTTCGTTCAGCAGTCCGCTGGCACGACACGCATTGTCATGGCAGCGCTGGATAACAAAAAGGTGGCCCGCCGACAGCTGCAGACCCTCAGAACAGCGGGCAACTCCGTTCGACTCAGCAATATCAGCACGTCGGTCGACCTGCGGATTGAACAGCACGGACCACTGGAATCCGGACGAACCGTTGAACTGCCACTTCCCGTCGGACTCACGTTTCCCTCCGGCCATTCGGTGACACTCAGCATCCCGCCCGTCGTCTCGCGCGAAGATTCCGGACTGGAAAGTCTGGCCAGCGTCAGTATGGCCCCCGGGCAGATGCTGGACTTCTCTGACGAATTTGCCCGGCCACTGCAGGTTGACGACGCTGCCTCAGACGCCGGACTGGGCCATATCCTGCGAGTCCTGCAGGAGACCATGGAAGTCTTTCGGAATGCGCGAAACGCGGAAGGACTGTACGCCGCAGCGGTTAATGGGGCGGTTCGAGTCGTCGGTTTCGATTCTGCTCGAGTCCTGCTGTACATCAATGAACAGTGGGTACAGGTCCGCGATCTGCACTCGGACGGACGGCCCTCCAGTAGCTGGGTATTGCAGGAAGTGCTGCAGCATTGCAAGACATTCTGGACCTCCGGAGCATTCCGTCCCACAGTCAGCGTCGCCCGTCTCGATGCTGTCATCGCCTCGCCAATCCTCAGTCGCGAAGGTCAGGTCATCGGCGTGCTGTACGGTGAACGAGTGCCGGAAAGTGCGCTCAGTATCGCCACCGATATCTCGCGCATGGACGCATACCTGATGGAATTGCTGGCTTTTGCCCTCGCGGCCGAACTGGATCGACAGCAGCAGGAAGCAGAAGCCCAGCGAAATCAGACACTGTTTGCCCAGTTCTTTTCGTCCAGCCTCGCTCGACACCTCAAGGACAACCCGGATCTGCTGGCCGGGCAGGAAGTCGAAGTCTCAGTCATCTTCTGCGATGTGCGACGCTTCAGCGCCATCAGTGAAGTGGTGGATGCCCAGACAATCTTCGCCTTCATCAATGATGTGATCGGGGCAGTCTCGGAATGTATCGACGCGGAGGGCGGGGTGATCGTTGATTATGTCGGTGACGCCGTCATGGGAATGTTCGGCGCACCACAGACGCAACCCGATCACGCCATACGTGCTGCAAAGGCCGCACAGGCGATGCTGGCACGACGGCCAGCACTGACCGCGAAATGGAAAGATATCATCAAAGAAGATGTCGATTTCTCCATCGGCATCAATTCAGGCAAAGCTCGCGCCGGGAACTCAGGGTCCACCTACCGCTTCAAATACGGTCCCCTCGGACGCGAAGTCAACCTCGCCAGCAGAATTCAGGGAGTCACAAAGCAGCTGCAGACACGGATCCTGCTGTCCAAAGCCACAGAACGCGGACTGGGGCCCGATTTCATCAGACGACGGCTGTGCAGTGTACGCGTCGTCAATATGCAGGAACCGGTCGAACTGTACGAACTGAATGACGCCGGCAGCCATGAACTGAACCAGCGCTACGAACAGGCCCTGCACCTGTTTGAAAAAGGCGAACTGAAAAAAGCAGCCCGCCAACTGGGCGAAATCTCAGAAGCATGGCCTGATGACGGCCCCACTCTCGTACTGCTGTCTCGAGTTGTGAATGCAATGCTGGAAGGTGGCGATCACTGCGATACCGTCTGGAACCTCAGTCGCAAATAACCACAACACAACCTCACCGCCTCGATTCTCACACGCCCTCATCCCCCAAAACGCGAATGGCCCGCGGCAGAAACAGTTCTGTCGCAGGCCATTCGCGCGGCATTCGCTCGTCAACTGCTCGTCAGCCGACTTTCATCGACGTCTGAGCATCCCGGCGAATCGCATCGTAAATCTCCTGACGATGCACAGTGACATCACGAGGTGCTTCGATGCCGATACGCACCTTGTCACCACGGACCTCCACAATCGTTACCCGGATGTTGTCACCAATCACAATAGTTTCGTCACTCTGACGCGATAGTACCAGCATAGCAATCCTCCTTCGCTGCTGAAAATCGACCCCTGACAGACAGGAATTCAACGGATTTCCAGCGCGTGTCACAGGTGCACAGATCGGCAGGAAACGCAGGCACGCAATACAAGGTCCAGTCCGCACAGCCGGAACAGACGTCCGACCAATGTCAATGAAAATCCCTCACAGCAAACCGAAAATCTGCACCACTGGATCGCTCAATCGATATATCCGGACCAGCTCCAGATTTCCCGGAAATTCCAGGGCTTTCTACCAGTCCCGCTGAAGATCCAGCTGATTATTGCCCCTTCGCACCACCCCGACTGCGACCGCCACCACGACCACCAGCACCCCCACGACCACCACCGCCGCGTGCTCCGCCACCGCCAGCACCGCGACCGCCACGGCCCCCGCCTCCACGGCGAGCAAACCCGGGCACGTCCGCCGACTCCTCCTCAGGAACCGGCTGCCCCAGCTTCTTCTTCAAATCGTGAATCCGATCCCGCAACTGAGCCGCACGCTCAAACTCCAGCTGCTCCGCAGCCTGCAGCATCTCGCCCTCCAGCTCACGCAGATACTCCTGCGTCACAAATTGTGACTCACTGGAAGTCCCCGCCGCCGAACGCTCGACCTGACGCGCTTCAATCTCCTCCTCAATCCCCCGACGAATCGCCTTACGGATCGTTTCAGGAGTAATCCCGTGACGCTCGTTGTACTCCAGCTGCAGTGCACGCCGACGATTCGTCTCGTCAATCGCTCGCTGCATACTCTCCGTCACTGTGTCTGCATACAGAATCACCCGCGCATTCACATTTCGCGCCGAACGGCCGATCGTCTGAATCAGACTCGTCTCGCTCCGCAGAAAACCTTCCTTGTCCGCGTCCATAATGGCCACCAGAGAGACCTCCGGCAGGTCCAGACCCTCACGCAGCAGATTCACTCCAATCAAAGCGTCAAACTTCCCCTCACGCAGTTCTCGCAGGATTTCCACACGCTCAACCGCGTTCAGCTCAGAATGCAGCCACTGACAACGAATTCCCTCCTCCTTCATATACCGCGTCAGATCCTCGGACAGCCGCTTCGTCAATGTCGTGACCAGCACCCGATCACCCATCCCCGCTCGCTCACGAATCTGATCCAGCAGATGCGGGACCTGACCGCGAGCCGGCACAACCTGAATCTCCGGATCCACCAGACCCGTCGGACGAATCACCTGCTCAACCACCTCACCGTCCGTCTGGTCCAGCTCCCAGTTCCCCGGAGTCGCTGAAACAAGCACGCGGTACGAAGGCTTGCCGTTCCACTCGTCAAACTTCAACGGCCGATTGTCCTTCGCCATCGGCAGACGAAATCCATGGTCCACCAGCGTCGTCTTGCGAGCATGGTCGCCGGCATACATCGCCCGAATCTGCGGTATCGTCACATGCGACTCATCCACAAACAAAAGAAAATCCTCAGGAAAAAAGTCGTACAACGTATACGGCGCTTCCCCCGGACGACGCCCCGCAAGAGCCCGACTGTAGTTCTCGATTCCCGGACAGAATCCCGTCTCCTTCATCAGCTCAAGATCGTGCCGAGTCCTCGCAGCCAGACGCTGCGCCTCAAGCAACTTGCCCTCCTGCTGAAACGCCTTCAAACTTGCGTCCAGCTCCTCTCGAATCTCATCCAGCGCCGCATCAATCCGACTCTGAGGCAACACAAAATGCTTCGCCGGATAAATGTAAATCTCTCGCAAAGACTGAGACTCCCGGCCACTCACCGGATCAATCATGCTCAACTTCTCAATCTCGTCCCCCCACAACTCCACCCGATACGCAAACTCCTCATACGCCGGCCAGATCTCAATCACATCGCCACGCACACGAAACTTGCCCCGCGCCGGATCAAAATCATTCCGGTCATACTGTATGTCCACCAGCCGCAGTAACAGATTGTCCCGATCCACCTGCTGCCCCACATGCAGCGGAACCATCATCGCCAGATAATCCTTCGGCGAACCCAAACCGTAAATGCAGCTGACCGTCGCCACCACAATCACGTCGTTACGACTGACCAGAGCACTGGTGGCCAGCAGACGCAGACGGTCAATCTCCTGATTGATCGATGCGTCCTTCTCAATATAGATGTCCCGCTGAGGAATATAGGCTTCAGGCTGGTAATAATCGTAATAGCTCACGAAATACGTGACCGCATTGTGCGGGAAAAACTCGCGAAACTCAGAATACAGCTGGGCCGCCAGAGTCTTGTTGTGAGACAACACAAGCGTCGGACGCTGCACACGCTGAATCACGTTCGCCATCGTGAACGTCTTGCCGGAACCGGTCACACCCAGCAACACCTGAGTCCGCCGCTGGTCACGCACACCCGATACCAACGCCTCAATCGCCTTCGGCTGATCACCCGCCGGAGCAAACTCGCTGTGCAGCTGAAACTGCTGATCCATCTGAAACATCATTTCACCGCCGCCTGCAGTCCGTTCGCCCACTCCACCGCATGACGCAGAACCGCATCAGCTGACAACACCGCCGCCAGATCCCCCGACGGTACCAGACCGTCCTGCTGATCCCGCTGCTTCAACCACGCCGCAAACTGCTCGTCAGTCTGTGATACCACATGACCTTCCGTCGGAGTCACACCCCATGCATCCTCCGGCTTCAACTCAGGGTAACGATGAATGTTCACACCACTCGGACGCAGATAACCGGCCGTCGTCAGCTTCATCGCTGAACGACCATTCTCCATCCGAATCACCGTCTGCACACTGCCTTTGCCGAAACTGCGCTCACCCATCACGATCGCTCGCTCACGATCCTGCAGCGCCGCTGATAATACCTCGCTCGCAGATGCCGATTGCCGGTCAAGCAGGATCGCGACCGGCAGATCCGATGGCACCTCCACACCCGACTTTGCCTCCCACACACGCTCCTTCACAGCACGACCATTCACCGAAACAATCCGACCGGACTCCAGAAACATGTCCGCAACCTCGATCGCCGTATCCATCA
This sequence comes from uncultured Planctomycetaceae bacterium, assembly GCA_963977705.1. Classification (GTDB taxonomy): domain Bacteria; phylum Planctomycetota; class Planctomycetia; order Planctomycetales; family Planctomycetaceae; genus SXXK01. The sequence continues at coordinate 2,368 of CAXBSH010000186.1, read as the reverse complement.
TCCCACCAGGATTCGCACGCAGATCCACCAGCAGCGCCACCGGCTTCAACTCGGCGATCTGACGCAGAGCCTCCCTGAACTCGCCCGTCGTCACACGACTGAAATGCGACATTCGCACGTAAGCGATCGGCCGAACTCCGTCCAGCAGCCACTTCCAGCCCGCATCCGTCCGAGACACTCCTGTGACCGTCGGCATCTGAATCTTCTCACGCACCACGTCCAGACGCTGCACGTCCTCCTGACCCGGATGAAGAACACCCAACGTCACCGAACGACCGAGCGGACCGGTGATCAGTTTGGAAACTTCGGCCGGACTGAGCATCGAAACCTGAGTCCCGTTGACTTCGATCAGCAGATCAGACTGTCGGACACCCGCACGCCACGCCGGAGACTCCCGCAGCACTGTGACGATTTCCAGACGACCGCCCGCAGACTGCACCTGAATCCCGACACCCACAAACTCCTGCTCAAGATACTGCTCAAATCGCCCCAGCTCCTCAGGAGCAATCCAGGTGGAATACGGATCCAGCTCCTTCAACATGCCCCGAATGGCCGCATCCACCAGCTTCCGACGGTCAACTTCACGGACGTATTGAGTATCCACCTGCTCATAGGCCTCAGCCAGCAGTCGCATCAACTCGAAGTCCTGCCGCGCACGCTCGGCAGCCGTGGGCGGATCATCCCCGACAGACACCGAAACCAGCACGCCCCAACAAACGACAGCAGCCAGCAGCACACGCACGGATTTCCGCATCGTCAGCACACCCCGCCAGAACCCATTAAACTGCAGCCTGCAACGGTGCCCCGCCGCGAGGTCGCGTCCCACAAAAACACGCCGCAAGTCTACCCCCAAGGCGTTATTCGGGAAAGCACCCCCGCCCGGATCCCTCGCCAAATCACAGCATTCCCGCGGGACAACGCGGCTGGACACCAGAGCCCCCAACATGCCCACCACTCATAGAAATCAGGGCAGGAACAAAGGGTTGTCCGCGCAGCACTTACGCGTGGCACCACAAGGCAGCCCGTGCAAACAGGGGCAACGAACAGCGAAGTCTGCGCAGCTTGCAAGCCTGCATCATGACGAGCCACACTGCCCGGCACACCGCTCTCGCAGCACGAGTTTCAATCGGTCCGCGTCTCAATCAACCTGCTTTTACACAGTCTCAACTTAAGCTGCGGCCAGCTGCGGACCGGCGGCCACAGCTTCCATCGCCAGCACCTCGGCAGCCATCATCTCATAGTCCACAGCGCCTGCGGAACCCGGAGCATAATCAAGCACTGATTGCCCAAAACCCGGAGCCTCAGCGAGCTTGATGTTGCGACGGATTTTTGTGTTGAAAATCCGAGCGCGTGCCCACGGAGAATCTGGATCACTGCTGCGCAGAAACAGTTTCAGGTCTTCCACCACATCAGCCGCCAGCCGAGTTCCTGACTCATAGAGACACAACATAATCCCCGTCACACGCAGGTCACGGTTCAGGCGGCGCGTCACGAGTGCAGTGGTTTCAAACAACTTCGACAGGCCCTGCAATGCAAAAAAGTGCGGCTGCAGAGGAATAAAGACCTCGTTCACAGCCGTCAGAGCATTCACCGTCAGAACTCCCAGCGACGGCGGACAGTCAATCACCACATAATCAAATCGCTGCTGCTCCTTCCAGTGCCGTAGAGCATTCCGCAGCAGAAACTCACGACCAGCCTGACCGGCCAGTTCCAGTTCGGTCGCCGCCAGATCAATATTCGCAGGAACCAATGACAAATTATCGATCACCAGTTGCCGAGTATCATCGATGGTGCACTGACCAGTGAACACGTTGTAGGCCGACGGCATCTCCGGCCCAGCCTCAACACCCAGATGCAGCGAAGCATGCGCCTGAGGATCCAGATCGATCAGGCACACGCGACGACCGTGACGAGCGAGAGCTGCTGCCAGATTCACACTGGAAGTTGTCTTACCCACCCCGCCCTTCTGATTCATCACCGCGATGCTGCGCATGGCTTCCCTTCCCTCAACACCCATCCACTCACCTGGACACCGTCACGATCCCTGACTGCAAAAGTCTACCCCGACAGCCTCAATCAGGACCAGATCGATTTTCGGGATTACCGCCAGCCCCAGCCCAGCCCCCAAATACGGCCGGGAAAAGCACAGAAAACGCCCACCCCACCCAACTTTCCTCCGACAATCACACCATCCCCCCAGCCAACAAGACAACGTGGCAAAAAGCCAACACAACCTCAGATCTAGCACCCCACACACCACGGGGACACACCACAAACCACGGGGACACACCACAAACCACGGGGACACACCACAAACCGCAGGGACACACCACGCACCGCAGGGACACACCACGCACCGCAGGGACAC
>CAXBSH010000185.1:0-10524 GCA_963977705.1 uncultured Planctomycetaceae bacterium | reverse complement strand
ACACTCTTTCCCTACACGACGCTCTTCCGATCTATCAGCGCACGCCCTTTGGTTCGATCACACAAAGCAGCCAGTCGACGATCTCATCCCAACACGGCAACATCACCCTGACGGCAGCTGATGATGTTTCGATCGATCAGATTGTCAGCGTCGACGGCAACATTTTCATCACCGCCGGTGCTGCAAATCCGACAGGACGGCTGACCGCGGACCCAGCACGCAATGACGCCCACATCAGAACAGCCGGTTTTGTCTCTCTGAAGTCAGGGGCGGAAAGTCCTGACCAGTGGACGTCACTGAAAGTCGATGTCGGTGGGCTGGAGGGAACATGGCAGCGGGGCAATGTCATGATTCGCTCGTTCGGCGACCTGACGATTACTGGAAGGGGACTCACTACTACTGGCGCCAATGGCGATATTCTCGTGGTGACGGAAGACGGCAACCTCAATATCAACAGTCGGCTGGCCAGCCTGTCTGGCGGTGCTGTCAGTCTTTACGCAGACATCGATCTGAGCATCAATGCGGAAGTACAGTCGTCCGGAGGACCTGTCAATCTGCAGTCAGCCGGTCACATCACTCTGCTGTCAGAGGGTCGCATCGCGACCGTTGGACAGGGTACGATCACGTTGAACGCAGGTGACGGTAGTCTGCAGATGCAGTCCGGTAGCCAGATCACTTCCGTCAGCGGTGATATTGATCTGACGGCCGGTCAGGATCTGCAGATTACTCGCGTCAGCAGCCAGACCGGGGTCCTGAACCTGAACGCCATTGCCGGACAGATCAGAGACAACAGCAGCACGGAACTCCTGAATCTGCTGACAGATTCCGCGATCTGGCTGCGTGCGGGTGCTGGTATCGGCGGCAGTAGTCCGGGGCAGGATCTGAATCTGCAGGCTGGTCGACTCGATGCCGTCAGCAGCAGTGGCGGAATCTGGCTGACAGCCGCGGGAAATCTCTACATCACACGTCAGGGCCTCGTTTCCGCAGGCAGCAACGCGACGATTCAGCTGAACGTCAGCGGACACCTGCGGGCCGATCAATCGCTACGGGCCGATAGCGGAAATCTGCAGATTTCCGCTGCCGGGATCACCACAGAAGGTCAGGTGCAATTACTGGCACTGGAAGGCGACATCCTCCTTCAGGCGGGTACCGAGAAAATTACGATGTCGGCCGCTACCGAGGTACGCACACATGCCGGCTTGATTCAGATAGACGCCGCCTCAGACATCAGAATGGCGTACCTTGAAACGGCAGGACTGCTTCAAGTCGCTTCGACCGACGGCGCACTGCTCGACGGCAATGATACTATTGGTACTTACACTGCTCCGAAAGCCCTGCTCAATCTGCAAGCCGGCGAAATACGCCTGGCAGCCACCGCAGGCATTGGTTCGCTGAATCCGCTCGAAATCAGCACTGCACTGCTGGGTGCGATCAACAGCTCAATCGGAGCCATCAGCCTCGTTCAGTCAGATGTCGGAGGCGATCTGGCGCTCGATCTGGTGGACAACGCCGACCGAACGGTCAATCTCGCAGTGGTCTCCGGCGCCCTGACGGACGGCAACGATCATGGTGGGCTCGCTCGACTGAACCTGCAGGCAGGTACCGCCAACCTTACCGCACGCGATGGGATCGGCAGCAACAATCCACTGGAAACGCGTCTGGGCACACTGCATGCCCTTGTGACCAACTCCGGTGCTCTGCGGATTAACGAGTCAGATCATCTGACAGTGCAGCGAGTCCAGCTGTCAGGGCCGGGTGATGTGCAGATTGCCACTGGTGCAGATCTGCTGATACAGGATCAAATTCGAGTGCTGGCGGGTGGCGGTGGTTCGATCACTGGTCCCCAGCCTGAAATCCGGCTCACCGCAGGTGGCAGCATCGAGTTGGCCGTCAATTCACAGATCACTACCGAGCTGTCACACAACATCTCTCTGCTGGCCGGCAACGACGTGACAATGCAGACCGGTTCACTGATCAGTTCGTCGGGTGGCGAGCTGCTGGTCAGTAACGATCAACAGACCGGCGGTGACATTCTTGTGCAGAACCTGATCACAAGTGGCCGGAAACTCACCGTGCAGTCTGCTGGCAATCTGCGGATTGGTGATTCAGCCGGTGTTCTGCTGCGTGCTGCTGATGGCGTGGCCAGCAACGCCGAACAGATCCTGCTGGACGCCGCCGGCAATATTCGCATCGCTGATGGCACGGTCATCTCAACGGATGACGATCCGACTCCCGGTGCTTCTGTTCAGCAGACTGCCGATCGTCTGGTACTGATTGCTCGAGGACGCACTGCCGGCAGCAATCTGCCGCCGGATACCGCCGTAGGAAAAGTGGAATTTGATGGGCGAGTTGTACTGCGAACTGACGGCGGAGTGGCCACGACGTTTCTCGGCCGTCCTTCAGCCAACGCTATGGGTACCATCGCGTTCTTTGACAGCAGCAGGGCCCAGACCACCGCACAGGGCCAATTAATTTACCCCGGCAAGCTGAGACCGGACCCGAATGGTGGGCCGCAAGGAGCAGGAACAGGCGATGCCAGTCTGCAGCTGGTCTTCGAGCTGCAGGTTTCGGCAAACTCGTCGCAGGGTCAGCCGGCAGAAGAGAACCTGCGACTGGACATCGACTGGCGCGATCCTTCAGACACAGCCCCGACAACCCTGTACGTCGATCCCGGTTCGCGGCTGCTGGCACACTCCTATTCGGTGGCTGAGCTGCTCAAGTTTCTGGAGACCGGAAAAAGTCAGTTCCTGGTCGATTTCAGCGTTTCCCACCATAACTCAATCCGCGTCTTTGGTGCGGAGGTGCGGCAGGGCGCTGCGTTTGCCGCAATTCCCGTCGGCAGGGTGACAAACCCAGTCACCGGAACTGACATTGTTACCGGACTGATCTCGTCGTCGGACAGTGCCGCTACCGGTAGTCTGCAGCCAGGACAGTCCGGCGGGCCTCGCGATATCTTCAGCGATCCGAATTCCGATGCAGACTTCCATTTCGATGGTGCTGTGGTTCGAATTCAGGTGCCCGTCAGTCCGTTCGGTAGTGGGCCGTTCAATGGGAATGGCAACGGGCCAGGCAATGGGAATCGCGGTAACAATGATCTCGACGGACCGCCCGCTCAGCGACCACGTCGACGCGCCTTTATTCCGCTGGTGGTCCAGCAGACACCAATCCGAGCTCAACTGCGGCCGCGAGCCGACTTTGAACCGATCTCCGCCTCAATCGTAGTCAACACGAATCCACAGGCACAGGAGACAACAGCAGAAGACAGTCTGGCAGTCACCGAGGACACCTATGAGGTGCGACAGTCAGAACAGGGACGATTCACTGTCCTGCGACAGCTGGATCGTTTTGACGAGGGAGAGGAGCTTTTGAACCCGCAGGCCTTGAAGGCATGGGTTCAAAAACAGGCACAGCAGACTAAAAAACCACTGCTGGATGGTGAAGATTATGAATTGTGGCTGGTGACTAAGAAACGCACGGCCAGCGGAGCTGTGGTCCGGATCGAACGCCAGCTGCTGATGTTTGATGTGATCGAAGGACAGCCGTTCCCGGCACGCGACGATCAATCGACCGAGCAGTCCGCAACCGGTTCTCAGCTGCAGCCCGTGGCTCCTGAAGATCTGCCGCCCCAACCGGCACCGCAGGAACAGGCCCAGCCAGCAGCTCCAAGGTCCTGAAACACTGAAGTTTTTTCCGTTATCCCAAGGTAGATCAGACATGGCCGGACAGGATCAGAATCAGCCGCAGAATCAGCGGCCATTTGAGCCGGACGAACTGTCAACAAACCCGACACCGTTCTCGGACGCCGACGCACTGGCGACCGAGCAGGGCAGCAGTGGCAGCGGAAACCAGCCTCTGGAAATCCAGCTGGATCCGCTTGCCACCATTCGCGAATCACAGTCGCCCGCCTTGTTCAGCGATGCAGATGCCACGATCGCATCGGCACCGGACGACGAAGCTCGACTTTCCTCAACTGCCCCACCACCACCACGCTCACCGTCTCCTGCTGACGATGCCGCCACCCTGGTGATCGCTGCTGATCAGCAGCTTCGCTCAGAAACCGCCACAGAAATGGCGTCGCAGCCAGGCAACGGGACTGATGGGCCATCACGCAGCACGTGGAATCTGCGAATCCATTCGCACAACGTGGAAGGTCAGCTGTCCGGGATCGTCAATCGAACCAATGATGCGGCACTGCAGGCGTCTACCGTGGCTGCCGCGATCGCCCAGTCAGCATCCGCCCCTGAGTATCAGATTCTGGGAATGCTCGCTCAGGGCGGAATGGGAATCGTGTACCGCGCGCGACAGACTTCACTGAATCGCGAAATGGCCATCAAAACTCTGAAGCCCGGTCAGGATGACCCCATCGCGGCTCAGGAAATGTTCGTTTCCGAAGCAGTCATTACCGCCAATCTGGTTCATCCGAATATCGTCCCCGTACATGACCTCGGCCGCAACGCCGAAGGCAAACTGTTCTATTCAATGAAACAGGTCTCCGGTCGTGACTGGCGCAAGGCCATGCCGGAACTCAGCCGCGAAGAAAACCTCGATATCCTGCTGAAAGTCTGCGATGCCGTAGCCTATGCGCATTCACAGGGAGTCATTAATCGCGACCTGAAACCGGAAAACGTGTTTGTCGGCTCTTATGGTGAAGTGATTGTACTGGACTGGGGACTGGCGGTCGTCAACGATCGCTTTTCGCGACGTGACAGCGTGCTGATCAGCACCCGCGGGTGTGCCGGTACACTGGCCTATGCCGCCCCCGAACTGTTCGACACAGATACTCGCCGCATCTGCCCGCAAACCGACGTGTATCTGCTGGGCGCCATTCTGTTTGAGATTCTGGAAGGCTTCCCACCCCATATTCTGAAATCCTTCAGCCAGCTGGCAGGACCGCGCAAGCGCCGGGATGCCGTCTTTGCCGCTGTACGGAATAATCAGATCGAACAGGATGTCCGGAACAGCGGCGAACTGATGCAGATTGCCCGCCAGGCAATGGCCACCAGTCCGTCTGAGCGATTTCCCAGCGTCGAAGAGCTGCAGAAAGCGATTCGTCAGTACCGCACCACGGGACGAGCCGAAGAGCTGCTCGCGGAAGTCCGCAGCTCAACGGAAAAAACCACCAGCTATGACCAGTATCAGCAGTCCGTCGCGCTGTTCACCGAAGCACTGCGATTGTGGCCGAGCGATCAGCGAGCCATTGCCGGGGACCGTGCAGCGCGACGCGGATTTGCCGAACTGGCCCTGCGTCGCAGTGACTTTGACCTCGGACTGGAAGTGGTCGCCGATCGCTCAGAAAGCGAGCTGCAGGCACTTGCCACACAGCTGACAGCCGGGCGCCGACGACGGACCATCATTCGCACCACATGGCTGGTGTCCAGTGGCCTCGCCATGCTGCTGCTGGGACTGACGCTGATTTTCCAGCTGGACCTGCAGTCTGCTCGCCGGGATCTCGCTTCTGCCAGCGATGACTTCAAACGTGCTGATGCCAAACGTCAGGCGGCTGAGAAGGAAGCGAAGGCAGCCGAAGCACTCGTGGCTGAGGCTGAGTCGCGTAAGCAGGCTGCAGATGCCGCGGCAAAACAGGCCGTGGCAGGACAGCAGGCTGCCGAGTCGGCCCGGCAACAGGCTGAACAGGACAAACAGACCGCACAAAAGGCCGAACGAGACGCCAATGATGCGCGTAAACAGGCCGTGATGCTGGCCGATGCAGCCAATCTGGCCCGCAAATCCGCTGATGAGGCGGCCGCCACTGCCATGCTCAATCAACGCAAAGCCGTTCAGGAGCTTACCAAAGCCAACGAAGAAAAGCAGCGAGTCATTGCGGAAAGTGAGGCTATCACGAAACAGGCAAGAGCCGATGTGGCGGCAGCCGAGGCCGAAGTCCGCAGCCAGCAGTCACTGGCGGATCGAGTCGCTCTGGATAGTCTGATTCAGCAGCTGGAAGCACAGCAGGATCTGCGGGAATGGCAGGCATTGATCCCGCTGGCCACCAAAGCCCTGCAGGAACTGGAAGAACGCGCTGCAGCGGGCCGACCGAATCCATGGTTCACCGATGCGGTTCGCAACAGTATTCGTGAAAAACTGCAACAGGCGACCCGACAGGCTAATGCCCCCGCAAGCTCCGCTCGTCTCGAATTCCCGGAACGCACAACTCTGGCTGCTCTCAGTGATGACGGCCGGACGCTCGTCCGCATCCTGCGTCAGGCTGACCAGCCCACAGCGCCCCGACATCTGGAATTCCTGAACCCAGCTGCACCGCATGCTCCGGACAAGGCCACTCAGCGACTGCCCTTCAATGAACAGAGTTCTGTTGATCGTCTGCTGGTCTCAAAACACGGCGCCCACGTCGCTGTGCTGCTGAAAACCGGCAAGGTCCTGATCTTCAGTCGCAGTCAGCAGCAGCAGTTTGAGCAGCGAGCCGAAGTGCCCCTGACGATTGGCGGGCGACCATTTCGGACCGCCTTTCTGACATTCTCCGGAAATGAACAGCGACTGTATCTGGCCGCCAGTGATCGCCGGACGTCCCTGCAGATCCTTGATCTGACCGCTGCACAAACGCAACCGCTGCTGCAGGAGACCGCCTTGTTTGCAGATCCCGCAGTGGATCATCGCTGCACACATTTTGCCGTCTCACCGGATGAAAGATTTCTGCTGCATTATTCTGCTGAAGGTCGCGATCGCTTTATCCGCGCCTTTCCAATGGTGACCGGCACAACAACCGGCAGTCTGCAACCGGATACTCGACCGGAAGCGGTCACGCGCATGAACATCGGGCAGTTGCGAATCCGTCAGCCTGCCGGTGACGGAGCAGGACAGTTTCTGCCTGAAACTCTGCTGACTTTATCTCTCACACCGGACGGCTCAGCCCTGATTCTTGGACTCAACAGCCGCTCAGATCGCCGAGCATGGGCATGGCTGCCCCGCGACACCGCCGCGAATGAGACCGAATTCCCGTTCGCCGTGGGTCGTGATGACGCACTGCTGGAGGCCTTTGCCTCAGCAGATGACCAGCTGCCGGCGTTCCTGAAAGTTTCACTCGACGGTCGACGGATCGTTGCCGGACACCTGCGACGGCGTGACAACCTCGAGGTCTGGACGGTACAGAATGGTCGCATCCAGCCTGCCAGCGAATTCCAGCTGCACCAGTACCAGGGTGGTGGGCGAGTTTCAGCAATTGTCTCCGGGCAGTCGGAAGCTGTTGTCGATGCAGCCTTCACGGATGGCGCGGCCGGTTTACTGACCAGTGTGGACAGCCGCGCTGTCACGCACTGGAACCTGCCGGGTTACGGCGATTTTGTTCGTGAACGTCAGCAGCTGGTGGACGAATTTCGCCGACTGAAGACTCCTGCCGCCGCCCCGCCTGCAAAAGGCAATGCGGGCCGAAGACTGCCCGCAGCCGGAATCGCGACTCCCGTTTCACTGCCATTCGAAGATTCAGAAGTCAGCCCACCCTCCGTCCTCCAGGACGAATTCAGGCCAAAGTTTCTGCAGCGCTGGACCAGCGTGTACTCACTGCAGTTCAATCCGGTGAATGGCAGACTCCTTGTCGGTGCAGACGATCTTGCCGCCCATCTGCTGGACAGGAATGGCAAGCCGGTGCTGTCTGTCAGCAGTCGGCCGGATCCTCTGCGGGAACAGCTGACTGCCGGCTCTGGAACAGAGTCGGGCGGATATCTGACTGAGGGCCATAATTCCAATATTGTCGCGACTCGTTTTCTGCCGGATGGTTCACTGCTGACCGCAGAGAACCTTGGCGTGATCTGTGTCTGGGATGCGCAGCCGGATGCTGACGGGATGGGTCAGGAAAAATGTCGTCTGCTGACCGGTTCGGGGGGAGGCGGATTTGCCGTCTCGCCGGATGGCCGATTTGTGGTCGCCGGCGGAGCAGAGCTTCAGGATCGTGCGAAACCGGATTCCGGATTATCAGCTCGTGTACTGGTGTGGCAGAGTTCAGACTTCGACAAGTCAGCAGCCCCCGCAGCGTTTCGCCAGCTACAGGTTGAAGCAGGTTCAGCCGATACGGAAGCCAGCGCTGTTCAGATTTCGTCCGTTGCCGTATCTCCGGCAGGAACACTGGTCGCTGCCGGCTGTCGAAACGGACAGATTCTGCTGTGGTCGCTGCAGGACAGTACTCTGCTGGATCTGCAGCGTTCGCACCGCGAAGATCAGATTACTGCCGTCTGTTTCCTGAATGACAGCACTCTGTTGACCGCCGGTTATGATGGAACCGTGCGCAGCTGGACGATTGAAAACGGACGACTTGCAGCCGCAGCGATTCTGGTGCGTGGCTCCCAGATTCTAAGCCTCGAGGCCACCGCCGACGGACGTCGATTCGCGATTATTGATCTGCAGCCGGACGCACCGCGCAGGGATGAATCAGCAACGGCGGAAAATTCGGAAGGGACTTCTGCTCTGCAGTCGGAGGGCGAGCAGACTGTCGGTGCGCGACTGCGAATTTCTCTGCACAACAGCAATGGTCAACTGCAGTTGCTGCTGCAGGATCGATTACTTGCTGACACAGAAAGTGTTTTGCCCCTGCAGACTGGCTTGAGCTGGAGCTCTGATGGTGAACGACTGCTGCTGTTGCAGAGCGGACGCTTGACCCTGTTCGGTGGACCACAGTGGCAGCCACTCCAGGCCATGCAGGTTGCCAGTGAGCAGCGAATCCCGGTTCGTGCAGCAATTCGAGGTGGGGCAGGGCAACCCCTGCAGGTTGCCACAGTGGGTGGCCGCGAAGCCATCTTATGGGATCTGCAGACCGGCCGGGCATTGACGCAGTTTCGCTCGCATTCCAGTGGTCGCCTCACCGCCAGTCTGTCCAGCGACCAGAACGTTGTACTGACGGTCAGCGATGCCCTGCGAGCGTTTGATGTCCGGGAAGGCTCCGGCACGCGCGGACGAACACTGCTCCGCGTGGCCTCGACGGATCTGCATCAGACGCCGTTGTCTGACGCACGCTTCAGTCCAGCGCACGGCGATCTGCGATTTCTGAGCTGTGATCAGGCGGGCGAACTGGGACTGTGGCAGTATCGTGACGGAGTCCTGCCGCAGCTGCTGCAGCGCATTCCCGCTGGTGAACAGTCGGTACCGACATGGGCGGCCGATTCCGGTATCGTGAACTTTGTCAGTCAGGTGGCGTGGCGACCGGATGGACAGGTCTTTGCCGGGTTGCAGCGGGGTGTCCTGCACTGCTGGTCGATCGGCCTGCAGCAGAGCACCGTTGCCGGAACCGATCCACTGACGGCAATAACGCTGCCACTGCCAGCAGGGTTGGACTGTCGATTCAACGATCTGACGTGGTCCGTGGACGGCACGACTCTGGCCGCCGGCGGAGTCGCCTTCCGGGAAGCTGACGCGGTACTGTTCAGTGCGGCCTGCGTGTGGCGAGTGACGGCGGACGGTGCCCGGCTGGTGGCCGTACTTCAGGACGATCCTGAGAACGAGCGAATCCCGGCGACAGGGTCTGGCGAGCAGCCGGGCGGCATCACAGCCATCGCTCTGGACGCAGCCGGTGGACGGCTATTGACTGGCGGCGTAGACGCGCGCATCAACACGTGGCTACTACCCCCACTGGACGCCCCAGTGGACGGCAACGCCGACGCTGGCGACACTCGCCTTGAGCGACTGAAGATCTGGTGGGGCGTGCAGTTGGAAGCCCCCGGCGTTCCGGCCCACGACGGCCGCATCATCGCGTTATGTCTGCACCCGGACGGCCACCTCGCCTCCGCCGACACCACCGGCCGCCTGACCCTCTGGCCTCCCCGCTAACCCTGCAGCAACCCACAGCTCCGCCCAAGCGCACACCCCAGGCGAGCCGGCTACGGAGGTGCCCGGGTGCCCCCCCAACCAACGCGCCCACAAACAATCGGCGGCGGGCTGAAGCCCACCCTACATAAACCCCACGCAACCCCTTCGCTTTTCGATCGCCTGTCCGGTTGTCACACTACGCATCCGCCAAATCACTCCCGCCCACACCAGAAGGATTGACACGTGATGCTCGCCCGAATTCCAGCACTGTTTCGTCAGACCATCGCTGCCAACATCTCAGGTCTGCTGACACTGGCCCTTGCGTGGGGCCTTTCGCTGACTGCCGGACAGGCTCAGTCGCCAGCCGATCAGACCTTTCTGAATTATGTGCGACAGACTGCGCTCGAACTGCGTCGACAGGATACACCTCCGGGAGATCTGACAACGTGGCAGGCACAACGCGCACTGCTTAGACAGCAACTGGAGCTGGCATGGGGTGGCTTTCCCAAAGAACACGCGCCGCTGGAACCGCGAATCCTTGAAACGCTGGAACGCCCCGCCTACCGGATCGAAAAAATTGTCTTCCAGACTCTGCCCGGCCTGACAATGACAGCCAATGCGTGGGTCCCGAAGGTTCCCGGTCGGTTACCCGCTGTGCTCTGTGTTCACGGTCACTGGGCCGGAGCCAAACAGGATCCACACGTGCAGGCACGCTGCGCCGGACTCGCTACACTCGGCTTCTTCGTGCTGGCAGTTGACGCCTGTGGAGATCGGAAG
>CAXBSH010000184.1:0-10576 GCA_963977705.1 uncultured Planctomycetaceae bacterium | reverse complement strand
ATGTTGACAGTGCTGGTCCGCGAGAATTTCATGGGCCTCCATTTGGCCGAGGATTTGCGGGCGGTGGACCGCGGGTTGGTGGGCGTCCCGGGTTTGGTTCGAGTGATCGTCATGGTGGCCGAACGGTACGTCCGATTCCGCCTCGGCATTCCTTCGACGGTGCTCGTGGGGGCGTGATGCTCCGTCCTGTTCCTCCGCGGTGACGGTGACTGTGTACGATTGGCGGACAGTTTTGGGTGACATGCCGAGACATTGAGTCTTTGGCATGTCCATTTTCGTTGTGTTGTTTTTTTGCAGGGGGGTCTGGTGTGATGCTGGCTCGAAAGCAGTGGAAGCGATTGTTGGTGGCTGCGGGACTGGGGGTTGTGGTGTCTGCGACAGTTGCATCCGCATCTGACTGGGCTCGATTTCGAGGTCCGAATGGAACGGGTGTCAGTACAGACCCGGAGCCACTGCCGGTGGAATTCGGCGAGGGCAAAAATCTGAAGTGGAAGATCGCACTGCCGGGTGCTGGTGTTTCCTGTCCGATTGTGGTTGGCGAGCGGATTTTTGTGACCTGTTATTCCGGCTATGGATTGAGCCGGCAGGAACTGGGTGAGATGCAGGCACTGAAGCGGCACATGGTGTGTGTGAATCGTGCCGATGGAAAGATTCTGTGGCAGCAGACAATCGACGCTGTGCTTCCGGAGGATGAGTTCAGTGGGATGGGCGTGCCCGAGCACGGCTATGCCTCGCATACCCCTGTGTCAGACGGAAAGCGAGTCTATGCATTTTTTGGTAAGTCGGGTGTGTATTGCTGGGATCTGGACGGCAAGGAACTGTGGAAGGCATCTGCGGGAACGGGTTCTGATGACCGTGCCTGGGGGTCCTCATCCAGTCCGATTCTGGCTGGTCAGGTGCTGGTTGTGCCTGCCGGTCCGGAAGCTCGCGCGCTGATCGGATTCGATGTGGAAACTGGTCGGGAGTTGTGGAAGGCGGAAGGGGATTCCCTTGGCAACGTCTGGGGGACTCCGGCTTTAAGCGTGGTTGATGATCAGCGGACGGACGTGGTGATTGGTGCTCCGTATGAGATCTGGGGGCTCAATCCGGCGACGGGTAAGCTGCGCTGGTATTGTACTGCGATGGAGACGGATCAGTTCAATTCGAGTGTGCTGATTGACGGCGGAACAATTTATGCAGTTGAGGGGCGTGGGGGTGGGTCGATCGCCATTCGAGCGGGTGGCCGTGGTGACGTGACCAGCAGCAGTGTGATCTGGAGTGGCAACGACAGTAATCGTTTCTCGACTCCGCTGCTGTATGAGGGGCGCATGTATTTGATTTCGGGTGGCCTGGTGAAGTGTGTGAACGCGGTGGATGGCAAGGAAATTTTCCAGGGCCGTTTGTCGGGTGGTGGTGCTGCGGCCCCGGGTGCTCCGGGTGGCGGTGGTGCTCCCGGTGGTGGCGGTGGCGGTCGTGGTGGCCGTGGCGGATTCGGTGGTGGTCGCGGTGGCTCGGACTATGCTTCTCCGGTGCTGGGTGACGGCCGCATCTACTATGTGACTCGTGGTGGCGACATCTACGTCCTGAAGCCTGGCGAGAAGCTGGAGGTTTTAGCGCAGAATCGTCTGACAGCTGAGCAGGAGGATTTCAGTGCGACGCCGGCGATCAGTGGTGGGCAGTTGATTTTCCGTTCAAATCGCCATTTATACTGTGTTTCTGCTCAGTAAATTGGTGTTTTTCTGATGGGATTTTCCGTGTGGCCTGAGACCGGTGGTGGGCACGAGTGCCTGTTACCGGTTTTCTTTTGTGCGTGTGGAGTGGCTGCGGGTGTTGGTTGTCTTGACAATACTCGTGGGAACGTCGATGCTGGGTGTATGACGGTCTCCACAGACAAGCGGGCGGGGCGTTTTGACTCGGCAGAGCAGGAAGCATTCCTGAATCTGTGGCGAACGTATGACTGTCTGAAGGGGTTGGAGGAGGCGGTTTTTGGTGAGTATCAGCTGTCGGGGCAGCAGTATAATGCGCTGCGTTTGCTGCGGGCTGTGTTTCCTGGATCGATGCCGACTCTGGCTTTGGGGCGTCGTCTGATTTCTCGCAGTCCGGACACGACTCGTATGCTGGACCGTCTGGAGGACCGGCATCTTGTCATTCGCGTGCGGCGCAGCGAGAATAGGCGGGTGGTTGAAACAGCAATCACGGAACCCGGTATTCGGTTGCTGGATGAGATGGGTGATCGAGTGGTGCAGATGCACCGGGCACAACTGGGGCATTTGTCTCCGGAAGAGCTGGTACAACTGGTGGATTTATTGAAGCGAATTCGGCAGCCGCACGAGGCTGCAGATGGACACTGGCTGAATGATTGAAGGCTGGCTTTGTCGGCGGACCGACAGGCATTGGGGGGAATCATGAGCAGAATGGTATTGGTGACAGCGCTGTTGCTTTGTGGCGCAGTGTCAGCGGAAGACTGGCCGCATTGGCGTGGGCCGAACAACGACGGACATTCCTTCGAGATGGGGCTGCCTGAGAAGTGGTCACCGAAGGGTGAAAATCTGCTGTGGCGTCGTCCTGAATACGCCTCCCGAGCGACTCCGGTGGTGATGAATGACCGCGTCTACGTTGTGTGCCGTGCTTTTCCTGAGACGAATCAGGAAGGCGAGAAGACGGTCTGTGTGGATGCGAAAACAGGTGAACTGATCTGGGAGAGCGTTCACAACATCTACCTGTCTGATGCTCCTGCAGAGCGTGTCGGCTGGTCGAGTGTGGTTGCTGATCCGAAGACGGACACGGTATTTGTGCTGGGTCTGGGTTGTGTATTTCAGTGTCTGGACGGCAAGACCGGCAAGACGATCTGGGAACACTCGATGAGTGAGGAGTACGGGATGTTGTCGACCTATGGTGGTCGAACGAATTTCCCGGTGGTGTTTGAGGATCTTGTGATTATCAGTGGGGTGATGACGGGTTGGGGTGAGACGGCGGTCCCGGCGCATCGGATGATTGCATTTGACAAGCAGACCGGCGTGGCTCGCTGGTTGATCAGCACTCGTGTTCGTCCTGAGGACACCACCTATACGACTCCCGTCTTCACCACGTTTCGTGGTCAGGCAGCGATGGTGTTCAGTGCTGCGGACGGAGCAATTTATGCAGTACAGCCGCGAACGGGTAAGGTGATCTGGAAGTACCAGGCATCAACTCGCGGCATCAATTCGACTCCGGTGGTGGATTCCGACGGCATTGTGTATGCCGGTCACGCCGAACAGAACTCCAGTGACACTAACGTGCTGGGTGCGGTCTTTGCATTTGACGGTAATGTTGAGGGTGACATTACAGAGGACAAGCTGTTGTGGAAGGCGCCGAAGCGTGCTTTGGGCCGTAGTTCTCTGGTGAAGCTCGAGAATCGGATTTATTTCATTGAGGACGGTGCTGCTCTGGTGATTCTGGATGCAAAGACGGGTGAGACTGTCGGCACGAAGAAACTGGGGCGAATTATGTTCGGCAGTCCGATGGCGGCCGGGGGTAAGTTGTATGTGGCGGAGAACACCGGACGTTTCTACGTTCTGAAGCCTTCAGAGAAGGGTGTGGACATCGTTAGTGAGGCTCGACTGGCGCAGGGTGAGGAGGTCTTTGGATCTCCGGCGGCGTCCAACGGCCGAATTTTCCTGCCCACGATTGAGGCTTTGTACTGCATTGGCAGTGCGACCTCAGCGTCATCGAAGCCAACAGCAACAGCAGTATCTCGTGAAGCAGCGTTGACGGACCGCAGTGTGGCTCAACTGCTGTTGACTCCCACGGAGCAGATTCTGAAGCCTGGTGACAAGCTGCAGCTGCGGGTTTTGGGGTTCAATAAGGCGGGGCAGTTACTGGGGCCGGTGAAGGGTGCTGCAGTGACTGCCGAAGGTGGTGGTTCGGTGGCTGCTGATCTGGTCTATACGGCTCCTGCAGCGGGTGTTGCGGCAGTTGTACTGACGGCAAAGGCTGGTGAGTTTTCAGCAAAGGCTCGTTTGCGAGTGATTCCGCAGTTGCCGTGGAAGTTTGATTTTGCGGATGAGAAGGTGCCGCCGGTGTGGATTGGGGCGGATTATCGTCACAAGCCAGCGCCACTGGATGGTGAGAAGGGCCTTGTGAAGGTCAGTACCATCCCCAAGGGAACTCGCAGTCAGGCGTGGCTGGGCTGGACAAGCCTGCACGACTACACGATCCAGGCGGACTTCAAGGCGACGCAGAAGGGTGATCGTCTGCCAGACATGGGGCTGATTAATCAGCGATATACACTGGACCTGCAGGGAGCTCAGCGGCTGCAGATTCGATCCTGGACTGCTCGACTGGAACTCCGTTTCGCAAAGACACTGGATTTCAAGTGGCAGGCTGATACGTGGTATACGATGAAGTTCCGCAGTGAGACTCAGGGTGGCAAGGTGACTCTGCGGGGCAAGGTCTGGAAGCGTGGTGAGTCTGAGCCGGCCGAGTGGCAGATTGAGGCGACGGATGACGTGCCGAATCTGCAGGGCAGTCCGGGGTTGTTTGGTAATGCGACGGACGCGGAATTCTTCGTGGATAATGTGGCTGTGAATTCGAATCAGAAGTGAGAAGGATCAATCAACGATGAGTCTGAACTTCAGAACAATCCTTGCCGGCCTGCTGGCTGGTGGGTGTCTGCTGTCTGCAGCGGGGGCCGTTTCAGCGGAGGATCCGACGAAACTGGCGCTTGAGCGTATTTCGAAAATGGAAGTTGGTAAGAAGGACTGGCCGCAGTGGGGAGGCAGCTACGGCCGCAACAACACTCCGGAGGGAAAAAACATCCCCCTGAAGTGGAATGTAGAGACGGGCGAGAACGTGCTGTGGTCGATGCCGCTGGGTTCAGAGACTTACGGGAACCCGGTAGTAGCGAATGGCAAGGTGTATATTGGCACCAACAACGGGAACGGCTACATCAAGCGTTACCCCAGCAGTGTGGATCTTGGCTGTCTGGTGTGTTTCGACGAGAAGTCCGGTGAGTTTCTGTGGCAGCACAGCAATGAGAAGCTGCCGACGGGCCGAGTGCATGACTGGCCGCATCAGGGGATCTGCTGTTCGCCCTACGTGGACGGTGAGCGGGCGTGGTATGTGACCAGCCGCGGGACCGTTGTGTGTCTGGATACGGAAGGTTTCCGTGACGGACAGAACGACAGTCCGTATGTTGATGAGAAGGAGACTGCTGAGACCGAGGCTGACGTGATCTGGCTGGTCGACATGATGAAGGATCTTGGTGTTTCCCAGCACAATATGTGCAGTTGCTCGGTGACGGTGGTGGGCAATCTGCTGTTTGTGATCACTGGAAATGGTGTGGATGAAAGTCATATCACCATTCCCGAAGAGCGTGCTCCCAGCTTCATCTGTCTCGACAAGAATTCCGGCAAGCTGCTGTGGCGTGACAGTTCACCGGGGGCCAATGTGCTGCATGGTCAGTGGTCATCGCCGGCTTACGGAGAGTTTGACGGTGTTGCACAGGTGATCATGGGTGGTGGTGACGGTTACGTTTACAGCTTTCTGGCTGAGGGACGTGACGGCAAGGCCGAGTTGTTGTGGAAGTTTGACTGTAACCCGAAGGATTCGATTTATCTGCTGGGTGGCCGAGCGACGCGCAATCACCTGATTGCGACTCCGGTTGTGTCAGAGGGTCTGGTGTATGTGGGAGTGGGTGAGGATCCTGAGCATGGCGAGGGTCAGGGGCATTTGTGGTGCATTGATCCGACGAAGCGTGGTGATGTGAGTCCGACTCTGGTTTACAATTCGAAGGACCCGAAGACTCCGATTTCCCACAAGCGTCTGCAGGCGTTGGTTGAGAAGGAGGGTGACTTTGAGCGTGAGAATCCAAATTCGGCAGCGGTGTGGCACTATGTGGGTGCTGATCCTGCGAATTTCGAAACCACGATGCATCGCACCTGTGGAACCGTAGCGATTAAGAACGACCTGCTGTTTGTCTCGGACTTCAGCGGCCTTGTGCACTGTCTGGATCCAAAGACCGGGAAGCCTTACTGGACCTACGACATGTTTGCGGCCAGCTGGGCATCGCCGCTGATTGTCGAGGACAAGGTGTATCTGGGAGACGAAGACGGTGACATCACTGTATTCCGTCTGTCGAAGGAGCAGGAGATTCTGGGGGAAGTGAACATGGGATCTTCTGTGTACACTACTCCGGTAGTTGCAAACGACACGCTGTTTATCGCCAACCGGAATCGAGTGTTTGCGATTCGGGAAGGTGCGCAGAGCAAGCCTGCCGAGCAGTGAAAAAAGCTGACTGTGCGATTGGTGCAGTCCAATCGGTCAGCAGTCTGCTGTTGGAGTGAAGGGAACCGCGGCTGGGTGCAGCCGCGGTTTTTTTGCGGAGTGGAACTGTTTGGGGGCCGGCAGGCGTGTGGCAGCTGATTTTCAGTCGATATCGGGTGTTGTTGAGTCGAGCTGGCTGGCTGCTGCTGCCGCTGGTGTCGGTGCTGGGGCTGTCGACGCTGGGGAATAATGAGAACGAGGTGCGGGACTGGCTTCCGCGTGGATATCCCGAGACGTTTGAGTATGAGCGGTTTCAGCAGCTGTTTGGAAATGATGAATTTGTGCTCGTGACCTGGAAGGGGTGCGACGCTGACGACGAGCGGTTGGTGGTGTTTGCTGAAAAACTTTCTGAGGCTCGTGTTGGTGGCGCAGCAGGGACTGCTAGGCTGGTGCGAAAGGTGTCCTCGGGGCGTACGGTTCTTGAACAGATGCAGCAGGCTCCGTTAAGTCTGGAGCGTGATGAGGCGTTGCGGCGACTGCAGGGTACTCTGATTGGTCGTGATGGTCGTTTGACATGTGTCCTGCTGTGGCTGACTCCTGAGGCTCGCAGTGACGTTCATGGAACTCTGGCTGTGGTGCGAGCTGAGCTGGAGGCCAGCGGGGTTCCGTTTGCCGATGTGTGCTGGGCGGGGGCTCCTGTTGTCAATGCGGAGCTGGATGCAGCCAGTGCTCGCTCGATGTCCCGCGCGATTGTGTTCAGTTGTGTGGCTGCTCTGGGGATTGCATGGGCAGCGCTGCGTGAGTGGCGTGTGGTGTTGATGGTACTGACGGCCGGTTTCTACAGTTCGGTGCTGAGTCTGTCGGTGCTGCGAGTCTGTGGTGTGCCGATGAATTCGTTGCTGATTTCGATGATTCCGATGGTGTACACCGCCGGGATCTCGGGTGCGATTCACATGTGCAACTACTACACGGAGGCATTGCGGACTCGCGGGCCACTGGATGCTGCTATCCGGGCGGTGGAGTGCGCGTGGCTGCCGTTGGCCCTTGCAGCGGCAACCACAGCAGCCGGACTGCTTTCAATCTGTTTGAATGACCTGAAGCCGGTACAGCAGTTCGGTCTGTTTTCTGCGGTGGGGATTGGTCTGAGCTGGCTGTTGCTGGTGTTCTGGCTGCCGGCTGCATTGTCGGGCGCTGCGGTGCGTGGTCGGTCGGGGGGTGAGTCGACACCGGCGGGCGATATTGAAGCGGGTGATGCTCCGCTGCCTTTATTCTGGGTGCGTTTTGGTGAGTTCATTGTGCGGCGAGCCGGCTGGATAACGGTGGGTTGTCTGCTGGCCATGCTGGTATCAATTCCGGGGGCGATGCGACTGCAGATCTCCATGAGTCTGCTGGAAGAGTTCCGTGAAGATGCTGAGATACTGCGCATGGGGACGTGGATTGAGGAGCATCTGGCGGATCTGACGACCTGTGAGGTGGCCCTCAGGTTTCCTGAAGGCAGTCGATTGAGTGCATTTGAACGTCTGCAGCTGACCCGCCGACTGCAGGCTGAGTGTCAGAAACTGGAGAGTATTTCGGGTGCTTTGTCGATCGCCAGTTTTGCTCCGCCATTGGAGTCTTCTGCTGGCGGTGCGATGCAAAGAGCGGCAATGAATCGCCGATTGCAGCAGCAGCGTGAGCAGTTACGGGAGTCGGGATTTCTGGGGGTTGACGGGGGTGATGAGTTCTGGCGGATCAGTCTGCGACTGCGGAAGGCCGATCAGCTGGACTATAACCAGTTGGTGCAGCGAATTCGTACGACGGCTGGGGAGTTGCTGCAGGGTGATCGGGCTGATGGTGTGGAGGTGTTGTGTACGGGAGTGGCCCCGGTGATTTATCGAGCGCGGCGTTCGCTGGTGGACGGGCTGGTGCTTGGTCTGGGAACGGATGTGCTGCTGATCGTGGCAGCCATTGTGTTGGCGATGCGGACGGCATCCAGTGGGATTCTGCTGGGGCTGGCCAGTCTGTTTCCGACTGTGATTCTGCTGGGAATACTGGGCTGGCTGGGAATCGCGATTAATGTGGGTGCGGTGATGGCCCCCTGTGTCGCTCTGGGCGTGACGGTTGATGATTCGATACACTTCATGGTGTGGTTCCGCAGCGGAATCTGGCGTGGTTTGGGGCCGGAGCGATCGGTGTTGCTGGCATGGCGGGCCTGTGTGCGTCCGATCTATCAGAGCTGGATGCTGCTGGGGCTGGGGATGGCGACGCAGTTTGTCAATGACTTTGCATCGATTCGGCAGTTCGGAATGATGATGACGGCCATGCTGACAGTCAGTCTTGTGGGGAATCTTGTGCTGCAGCCGGCACTGCTGGCGAGCCCCGTGGGGCGAGTGCTGGCTCGCGGATTTCTGAAGCGTGGGGGAGCGGGAGTCGTTGAGCAAACGGATGTTCCGGTGTCGTCCTGAATGCTCGCGTCGCTGTCAGAAATCGGATATTCTGAAGGCTCTGCCATAGTCATGCAGAGCGTGAATCCAGATTTGTAGTTGGGGAGGGTCCTGTGAAAAACCTGAAAACCGGTCGCTGGCTGTGTGTGCTGGCTGTTGTTGTGTGCACTGTTGCTGTTGGTGGTGGTGTGCGGGCTGATGAGAAGTGGGAAGACCTTTTTGACGGCAGGACGCTGAAGGGTTGGAAGAAGGCTGAGCATGGTAAGGCGGTTTATGAGGTTGTGGACGGTGCCATTCATGGTGTGACAGTGGAAGGCAGTCCGAATACTTTTCTGATGTCAGAACAGGAATATGGTGATTTTGAGCTGACGTTCGAGGTGCGGGTGCATGACAGTCTGAATTCCGGTTGTCAGATTCGTTCGCGAGGGAAGACAGAGGCGGATGTTGCTGCGGAGGAGACGCGGACTGGTCGGCGTCCGCAGGGTGAAGGTGGGCTCGGGCGATTTCATGGTCCGCAGGTGGAAATTGAGAAGTCGCCGGGATTTGCCGGATACATCTACGGTGAAGCCACGCAGTATGGCTGGCTGTCTGCCGAGCCGAAGTCGGGTGGCAAGCCACATGAGCTGATGAAAAGTGGTGAATGGAATCGTTTTCGAATTCTGGCCAGGGGCCCGCGGATTCAGACGTGGATTAATGATCAGCCAGTGGGTGACCTGACTCACGAAGAGATCTACAAGACGCATCCGCGGGGGCATATTGGTCTGCAGGTGCATGGAATAGCGGCCGGCACCGGACCATTTGATGTTTCCTGGCGCAAGATTCGGATTCGTCGACTGTGACTGAAGGGAATGGGAAATGGAATCAGGGACGATTCGGGATTTGGGTTGTGAGATGCTGCTGCTGCTGCTGCGCTGTCAAGGGCGTGCGGTGTGGCTGTTCGTCTGCCTTGTGCTGACGACCGTAAGTGGTGTTGCTGAGGATTTTCGCGGGATCCGGGTTCCGGAGGGATTCCGGGTTGAGTTGTATGCTGACGATGATCTGGCTCATGACATTCACTCGCTCACGCTGGATTCGCGTGGGCGAGTGGTTGTATCGGGGCCGGGATATGTGCGGATCCTGCTGGACAGGGACAGTGATGGGCGTGCTGATGGCTATCAGCAGTTTGCGGACGGTCCTGCCACTGGTTCTCAGGGAATGTACTTTCATGGTGGCACCCTGTTGTGTGCAGGCGATGGTGGGCTGCTGTTGTTTCGTGACGAAAACGGAGATGACCGAGCTGACGGACCGCCTCAGGTCTTTCTGAAGATTGCGGCGGGTGGCGAGCATCATGTGCATTCCATTCAGCGCGGGCCGGATGGCTGGTGGTACGTCATGGCCGGAAATTTTTCCGGAGTGACCTCGGCGTACGCGACGGCAAAGACATCACCGATTGCTGAGCCTGTGTCGGGGACGTTGCTGCGTCTGACACCAGCGTTGCGTGGCGGTGAGATTGTGGCCGACGGTTTTCGCAATGCTTATGACTTTGCGTTTACAGGTGCTGGTGATTTTTTTACATACGACAGTGATGACGAGCGGGACATTTCGCTGCCGTGGTACCTGCCGACGCAGGTGTTTCAGATTCTTCCGGCTGGCAATGCCGGTTATGTTTCGGCTGGTCTGAAGCGTCCTCCGACGTTTGCCGACATGCCACCGGTACCGGCAGCATTTGGTCGCGGTTCACCAACGGGTGTGCTTTGTTACCGGCATCGGCAGTTTCCAGAGCAGTATGCGGGCGCGTTGTTTGTGCAGGACTGGACTTTGGGGCGAATTCTGTGTGTGCCTCTGCAGCGTCGTGGTGCTGGCTGGGTAAGTCAGCCGCAGGAATTTGCGGCTGGTGAGAATCAATTCGGGTTTGCGCCGACAGATATGGAAGTTGGTCCGGATGGCAGTCT
>CAXBSH010000183.1:0-10614 GCA_963977705.1 uncultured Planctomycetaceae bacterium | reverse complement strand
CTCTTTCCCTACACGACGCTCTTCCGATCTGTGGCTGAAGAATTTCTGACGGTTGCTATTCGCGTGTATCAGTATGATCCGCGTCCCAATTTCAGTGTGGCACCGCCGGTGCTGATGAATGAAACGCGACGTGAGGCGGTGCGACTGGAGGGTATCTGGCAGTATCATCCGGGTGACAAGGCTGAGTGGTCCAGTGCTGTGCCGCAGGATTTTGGTGTGCAGCCGGGCATGGTACTGACGGACGCTGAGGCAGCAGCGAAAGGTGTCTATCAGAAGATTGATCGGGTGGATGATATTGAGAAGTATGTGTCGCGGCGGAACGGCGACACTGACCCGTTGTCTCCGGCCGAGGCGTTGCAGCATTTTCGAACTCCGGCTGATCTGCAGGTGCAATTGGCTGTGGGTGACCCGGATATTGCTCAGCCGCTGTTTCTCTCGTGGGATGCTCGCGGACGACTGTGGGTGATGGAGTACCGTCAGTATCCGGATCCTGCGGGGCTGAAGATGGTCAGTCGCGACACGTTTCTGCGAACGGTGTATGACAAGGTCCCGGCTGCTCCGCCGAATCACGAACGAGGTGCGGACCGGATCAGTATTCATGAGGACGTGGACGGGGACGGCACCTATGAGAAGCATTCGGTGTTCGTTGACGGTCTGAATATTGCTTCATCGTTTGCCATTGGTCGCGGTGGTGTATTTGTCACCAATCCTCCGTACCTGCTGTTTTATCCGGACCGTAATCAGGATGACGTGCCTGATGGTGATCCGGAGGTACTGCTGGAGGGATTTGGTCTGGAGGATTCGCATTCGGTAATCAACAGTCTGCGATTTGGTCCGGACGGCTGGTTGTATGGGGGGCAGGGCAGCACTGTGACGGGGGTTGTGCGGCGTCCTGGCAGTCGTGATGAGCCGGTGCGTTCACTGGGGCAGATTATCTGGAGGTATCATCCTGAACGACGGATTTACGAGGTCTTCGCTGAGGGTGGTGGCAACACGTTTGGCTGCGAGCTGGATGCTCACGGTGAAATCTTTTCCGGTCACAACGGTGGTGATACTCGTGGTTTTCACTATGTGCAGGGGGGCTATTATCGCAAGGGGTTCGGGAAGCATGGACCGCTGTCCAATCCGTGGGCGTTTGGTTTCTTCGAGCATATGAAGCATCCAGCGGTGGCTCGTTTCACGCACAACTTTGTGATTTACGAGGAGCGGCGTCTGCCTGAGCGGTTTCAGGGTCGACTGTTCGGGGTGGAGCCATTACAGGGGCAGGTTGTCCTGAGTGAGTTTCAGCCGCTGCAGTCCTCTTTCCAGACCACCGACGTAGAGCGTGTACTGAAAACTGATGATCCCTGGTTTCGGCCTGTTGATATCAAGTCTGGTCCCGACGGTGACATTTATGTGGCTGATCTGTATGAGCAGCGAATTGATCACAGCAGTCATTATGCGGGACGCATTCATCGCAGCAGTGGTCGGGTTTATCGTCTGACGGATGCGAATCGAAAGCGAACTGTGTCCGGACCTGGCGGGCTGGGTTATGACAGTCTGTCGGGTGAGCAGCTTGTGGCGTTGCTGGATCACCCATCGAAATGGCATCGTCAGACGGCCATTCGTCTGTTGGGAGATCGTCATGATGAGTCACTGGCTCCACTGCTGCAGCAGCAGCTGGTCAGCAGTACCGGTCAGGGGGCTCTGGAGCGTCTGTGGGCGCTGCATGCTGTGGGTGGCCTGACGGACGAGCGAGGGATTGTGCTGTTGAGTCATGCGGACGAGTGGGTGCGTGCGTGGGTCGTGCGTTTATTGTGTGATCCGCGGCAGGTTTCGTTGGCGGTCAGTTCCGCCCTGGCCGACATGGCGGGGCGTGAGCCTTATGTGGTGGTCCGCAAGCAGCTGGCCAGTTCAGCTCGGCGTCTGCCGTCGCAGGCTGCCTTGCCGATTCTGCATGCATTGCTGAAGTATGATGAGGACGCTGGCGACATTCATCAGCCTTTGCTGCTGTGGTGGGCCATTGAAACTCAGATGGGACGCACGGATGGTGGCACTCTGCTGGGGACTCTGCTGCCGACAGCCATGGACTGGCAGCGGCCTCTGGTTTCGCAGCATCTGACGGAGCGATTGATGAAGCGATACGCGCTGGCCGGGACTCCGCAGGATCTGCTGCAGGCAGCGGTGCTGCTGAAAGCGGCTCCGGATAAAGCTGTCAGTGAGAAACTGTTGCAGGGTTTTGAGGAGGCGTTTCAGGGCCGCAGCATGGCGGGCATACCGGCTGAGCTTGTGGAGGCTTTGTCGGCCAGCGGTGGTGGTTCTCTGGCCCTGCGGTTTCGCCAGGGGCAGGCAGATGCCGTAACGCAGGCGATCGGGCAGATCGCGGATGCAAAGGCGGCGGCCAGTGTGCGACTGCCATTACTGGAAATTGCCGGTCAGTTACATCGGCCGGAATTATTGCCGGTACTGCAGCAGGCCACGGGAGATGCATCGCAACAGATTCAGGCGGGCGCTCTGGCGGCGCTGATGAATTACAGCAGTCCGGAGGTTGGTGGTTTTGTACTGCAGAGATTTTCGCAGTTTCAGGGGGATGCCTTGCTGGCGGCCGAATCGCTGCTGGCCAGTCGCAGCAGCTGGTCTCGCATGCTGCTGGCGGCGGTGGAAGCCGGGCAGATCCGTGCCAGTCTGATTTCCCATGCCGCTGTGCGGCGGATGGCGATGCAGAATGACGCGGAGCTGCAGGTACTGCTGACGAAGCACTGGCCGGATGCCGGTGGGATCTCTGCTGCTGATGCGCAGGCCGAAACGGCTCGTGTTCTGGCGGCACTGGGCGCGGGTAGTGGCAATCCGAAGGTCGGCAAGCAGCTGTTCATGCAGAACTGTGGACGCTGTCATCTCTTGTGGGAGGAAGGTGGTCGAGTCGGACCGGATCTGACTCCGTTTGCTCGTGACAATGTTGAACGTATGCTGTCCAGCATCGTGAATCCCAGCGTGGAGATTCGTGAGGGATTTGAAAACTATGTGGCAGTCGCTGCTGATGGTCGAGTGCTGAATGGATTCCTTGTGCAGAAGGATTCTCAGGTCGTGATTCTGCGTGGAGTGGACGGCCAGAATGTGATTCTGCGTCAGGATGAGATTGAGGACCTGCGAGTGCTGCCGCAGTCCGTGATGCCTGAGGGCACCCTGAAGACGCTGGCCGATCAGCAGTTGCGAGATCTGTTTGCCTATCTGCGTTCTACTCAACCCGTGAATTACTGATCAGACCCGGAGTCAGCGATGTCAGTTTCTGTTGTGCAGGTCCGGCAGCTGGATCATGTGACGTTCGTCGTTCGTGATGTGGAGGCGAGTCGTCGCTTTTATGTGGGTGTGCTGGGCATGCGTGAGGTACCACGTCCTGCTTTCAGTTTTGGTGGTGCCTGGTTTCAGGCCGGGGCGACTCTGGTGCACCTGATTCTGCAGCATGATCTCAGTGGTCCGGCGGGATATCCTGTGGAAGTGCTGCAGCGCAGTACTCGCAATCACCACATTGCCTTTGCAGTCGATGACGCTCGTGCTGCCGCAGCGCAGTTGAAAGCTGCGGGGATTGCACTGCTGGATGATGCAAAGCTCAGGCCGGATGGTGCGGTCCAGGTGTTTGTGCTGGATCCGGATCATCATGTGATTGAATTGTGTTCTGGCCCGTAGTGTGTGTGGTGTCACGGTAACTGAGTGTTTCGCCTGGTGACTGTGGCAGGACAGTGGTCAGGACACATATTTGCAGGATCGGGCCGGGCTGAAGCCCCGGCTGCGGTTTTTGTTCTGCAGTGCTGGCAACCAACAGAAAACGAGCACGGAGAGTGCAGGGGGGAAGTGCAGCAGTGGAGCTTCAATTTCGCAGAGCAGAAGAACGGGATGCCGGGATTCTGACAGAATTCAATTGCCGTCTGGCATGGGAAACCGAGGAGCGGCAGCTGGATCGGGAGCTGGTGCTGGCCGGTGTGCGTGGAGGCCTGGCACGCTGTCCGGAGGTGCGGTACTTTGTCGCTGAGTCATCCGGGGCCGTGATCGGTCAGCTGATGCTGACTCGCGAGTGGAGCGACTGGCGGAACGGCTGGATGATCTGGCTGCAGAGCGTCTATGTGCAGGAGGGCTGTCGGCGCCAGAAGGTATTCCAGCGACTCCTGGCCTATGCGATAACGATTGTGCAGGCCGAGGACCGTCCGGTGTGTCTGAGGCTGTACGTGGAGCGACACAACGAAGCTGCTCAGGCCTGCTATCAAAGCCTTGGGTTTCGAGATGCGGGATACGCGGTTATGGAGCAACCACTGACCGCGGCCGCCGAGTAATCATTCGGCGGCGGGTTTTTCACCGGCCTTTTTCAGCCGGAACAGTTTGTCTTCGCCCATCTTGCCACTGCATTTGGGGCATTTGGCTTTGGCAATGCCACTTCCATTTGCTCCGCCCAGCTTATTTTTCTTCCGGCCTTCCTCGCTGACGACAGCCCCGCAGGCCGTGCAGCGATAACCGGACAATTCCAGCTCGAACCCCGAGTCCTGCTGGTAGTAGACAAGGTTACGAATCGACTCGACTCGCGACTGATTGATAAAGCAGCTGTGAGTATCCGATTTTTCGCCTTCCGGTACTCCGTTGTCAGTGGTGGGCAGTTCCACAGAGAACTGCTCCTTCAACCGGGCCGCCAGAGTTCTCCAGGCAGTGATTGTGAACGAGCAGTAGGCCTGCTGCCCCTGCTCGCGAGCAATCGGCAGGAAGACCGCGATGCGACCTTCACCGAAAATCGGGACGCCGGCAAACATCGATTCCTGAACTTTCACAATCGGCTGCACCAGCTTCAGCGAACGCACATCTTCTGAACTGATGCTGCGAACATCACAGCCCGTCAGACCAGTCAGACTGCCCTTCGCGGCGATTTCATCACGCACCTGCTTGCGATGTGCCGTACGATCCTGCTTCTTGTCTGAAGAACCAAAGCTGAGCAGAGATTTCTTCTTCTTGTCACCGCTTTCGAATGCAATGACGTGCAAACCACTGTCAGTGATCGCAATGTCTGCCTCAGTGTGCTGGGCTGCTGCGCTGCCTGGCTTCAATACCACACTGGTAGGCGTCAGAACGTGGAACCAGACGTCATTGACCCACGTAATTTCCAGCTTCGGAACGGTCGACTCTTCCTTCTTCTCAGTCTGCCGACGACGAATTTCGGGGACCTGTACCGGCTGGCGACACTGGCGACAGCGCACAACTTTACCCGCCATCTCATCGGTGACACGTACCCACGCACCACACTTGCAGGGCAGCAGCATCTGGCGTTTCGCACGCTCAGCCTGACGCTCGTTGCGCCGCTTCCGATCCTCACGCTGCTCTTGTAAGGCAATGGAAAACAGGTCATCAGTTGCGTTAGCTGACGACTTCGCTGGTCCGGCATCCGCTGGCTTGTCTGAAGGTGTCCCTGTCTTCGCGTCCGCAGTTGCAGATTTTTCGCCTGCCGGCGCATCGCCTTCGATGGCATCGGCGATGATCGGACGCCCGCCCGGAGTTGTGGACTGAGGTTTGTCCGGTGACATCGTGAATTCAGCCGCTGCACCTGTCGTCGTGGTGGGGGTGGCAAATCCACTGCCCATCGCCGAGTCTGACAGCACGTCATCCGCGAGCGTAAAGCCATCACTGTCGTCGCCCGCCTGACCCGATCGAGCCGGCAGGTAGTCTGTACGCTCCTCAAGAGGAATCGTACTGTAAATGATCTTCTGCGGGTTCGTCGTCAGGTCAGCGTAACGCGCAGCAATCTCCTGCTTCATGAAACCATTACAGTTCCAGCAGCGCACCAGCCCCGCTCGCACCATCTCGCCACAGTGAGGACAGCCGATGCGGACTTCATTCGTGGTCCTGCGAGCAACAGCGCTGGCCGGCTGCGCATCGGTACCACGACGCTGGAAAAATGCGTGACCACACTGCGGACACTCATCGGTGTCCGAAAGGATCATCGACTGGCAACCCGGGCAGTTTCTGAACGTCTGAGACATGTCACTTGCGCCGCCACTGCAGGGCACTGTCAGGCCCGCAGCAAGCCCCGTTGGTAGTTTTCTGGAAACCCTGCACCGCCTGACGCTGACCGACCCGGAGACCCACTGCAGGCGCAGAGAAACCCCAGGACGGCCGAAACAGCGCAGTTTTTGATACCCCTACTTACTCCACAGAACCCGCGTTTGAAAGAACGGAATCCCGTCCTGAGATCGCTTTCACGAAGATTCGTGTGGTAATCTGTACGGATGTATCCTTTTTTGCGGTTTCTAACGCACTGCAGGTCGTTTTCAATCCAATAATCGGCAGGTACAAGGGGAACGGATCATCTTGTGGAACAGGTACGATCCACCTCTCATTTTTCCTCAACGTTTCAGGTGCAGTGTTCCTTCCAGCGGACTACTGCCTTTGCGGTAGTATTGACACTTCATTCCGGTCAGTGACGCGACACGTCCTTCTCCCAGAATGAAACCCAGGTTTCCTGAGCTGACAGTTTCGTAGCCATCCAGTCCCAGCAGGACATCGCCTTCACGCAGCAGGGCCGCGCCCACACTGTCGTTGCGGATGGAGGTGATTTTCATGCCACCGTTGTAGCGGACGGGGCCGCGAGCACCGGGGAACGAGCGACCGATGACTTCCAGTCGTTCAGCTTCTGAAAGCGGTCTCAGGCGGACTCCCAGAACGGCCCATGCGCGGTCGAGGCCGGCATCGGTGGTCGCGGTGGCTGGTGGGGTGAGCTCTGTGCTGGAGGCGGCTGGGTTCGAAACCGGCCGAGCAGCGACTCGCCGAGTTTCCGCTTTCTCCCGCGGCTGCACACTGGCGATGTCTGTTCCGGTGGCAGCGGCGGTGCCCAGCTGCAGCTGGCGAGTCAGCGGGCGACCTTCACGCTGGACCACCACATCGATACTGCGACCGCGTGGAGTTCCCAGTAATGCCCGCTCGAAGTCCACTCCATCCGCCACAGCCACATCCTGCACTTTCGTGATCACGTCGCCAGCCTGCAGGCCGGCTGTCTGAGCCGGGCTTTCGGCCAGCACGGTTTTGATCACCAGTCGAGACTCGGTGGGCGTCTTCACATCCTCTGCGACCACTCCATGACTGACCCCGCTGAGTTTTTCCGCGCTGAGCAGTCTGGCGATGGTGCGACGTGCATCATCGATGGGAATGGCGAACCCGATGCGCTGTGCTCCCGAACGGATAGCTACGTTGATACCGATGACCTTGCCATCAAGGTTCAGCAGTGGACCACCGCTGTTGCCCGGGTTGATGCTGGCATCTGTCTGGATCAGGTTTTCGTAGGACTGCACTTCATCAACTTCCACATCGCGGTGCAGGGCACTGATGATACCCGACGTCACAGTGTGTTCGTAACCAAAGGCGTTGCCCACGGCATAGACCGTTTCAGCCAGCATCAGGTCACTGGAGGTTCCGATCGGCATAACAACCATGGGTTCGTCGGGCTCGATCAGAATGATGGCCAGGTCCTGTCGTCGATCATAGGAGATGACCTGAGCATCGTGACTGCTGCCGTTATCCAGAGTGACAGTCACCACATCAACGTCCTGAATGACGTGGTAGTTCGTAACGATGTAGCCACGTTCGTCCAGCACGATACCGGTGCCCATACCGGTGACCTTACGGGGGCGGTTGTTAAAGAACCGCGAATCCTTGTCTTCCGGTGTGGTTTTCTCGGTATGAATATTGACGACAGAGCGGCGGGACTGCTGGACGGCACGGACCAGCGGAGTTTCTCGCCGGCCTCCGTCTTCGGCACTGGCAGCAGAAAACACTCCAGCAGCCGTCAGTACGACAGCCAGAAGCTTTCGCAGCGTCATTCCGGACATCCTGTACCTGCACATTCCGTAATTCGAGCGACGTACCGGAAATGCTCCCACAGCGGGTTGCACCTCCGCATGTGACGATCGGCGGAGTCGGTTTTCCTGCTTGAAACATGAAATCTCCTGTCGTGCTGTCTTTCCCCGTTTACCATTGGCAATCCGGGAAAGATCTTCTGACAGCTTTTCAGGCTTTTTTGGAAAACCGCAATTCCTTTGACTCAGCCTGAACGTGTAGAATACAGACCTCACGCAGGCGTCATTGCCTCTCGTGCCCACCCTGCATTAACAACAGCGGCAACCCCTGCCGCAGCCCAGTAACTCCTGCAGACACTGCAGGTGCCTGCCTGTCGCTGCAGATCCCTCACGCAGCGGTTCTGGCTTTTTTTCAGGCTTTCCTGAATTTCCACCCACCTGAAGGGACCGGAAATGACAACGCCCAATCCACTGGCTGATGAACTGCTGCAGGCGCGGCGTCTGCTGCGTGCCGGTCAACTTCAGCAGGCCATAGACCTGCTGCAGAATCTGCCGGAAATTCATAAAAACGAAGATGGTCTGTTGCTGCTGGGGATGGTCAGTTTTCGGGCTGGTCAACTGGAAGCCGCTCGCACTGCCTTCGAAACTCTGACCAGGGATTTCCCACAGTGCATAGCCGCGTGGGTCAACCTGGGTGCAACCCATAACAAATTGGGTGATCACAGAAAGGCGATCGAAGTTTTCCGCCGTGCCGTGCAGAAAGATCGTCGTTGTGCGGACGCATGGTATAACATGGGCATCGCCCAGCGTTCCATGAAAATGCCTACCATGGCCATCTCCGCATGGAAAGAGGCCCTGAAGATCAATCCGGACCTTGTGGATGCTCAGTTGCAGCTGGCTCGCACCTACAGTGACATGAAAAACTACGGGCTGGCGCAGAAATGTCTGCACGAGGCATTACGGATCCAGCCTGATCTGGCTCGGGCCAAAGCCATGCTGACGGAAATTCAGGAATCTCAGAAGACGGCACGGGGGGCCGCGTCACCTTTCGGACGCCTCGTAAATCTCGATGCCCTGCAGCAGACCGCCAATACAACTCCCAGGTCACTGTCCGCCGCCACGCGGGATGCCGAACGAGAAATGCTGCAGAATCTGACAAAGCCCGCCCGCCAGGCTGCTCGCGATCTGGCTCCCCTGCTGACCGAATCCCTGCAGCAGAATCTGCACAGACTGCAGCGGATTATTCTGGAAACCAGTGCCCGCAGTCATTCGCCCGAACTTCTGGAAGAGCTCGTCCAGCAGACCCAGCAGATTCAGGACTGCCTGCAGACAGTCTCCACCGCTGCCAGTCGCATCCGCGCACATCTGGCACAGACCTGAATTCAACTAGTCGAACGGTTCGGCGTCTTCGATCCCCTGCCGCCTTTGCTCCTGAGCATCCTGCAGTACCTTGCGGGCCACCTTCAGCAGTCCCTCTGCCAGCCCCTCTGTCGACAAGCCCTTCAGCTGCAGCAGCGCGGCCCGTGGTCGTCCGTTCTGCAGCAGCAGCTGTGCCAGGCGGATCCGTGCCCAGCGATTTTCCTGAGGGTAATGGTCGATGAACTCCTGCAGCCAGATTTCTGCCTGATCCCATGCGTCGGCCCGCAGCAATCCCAGCGCCAGCTTCCTTGTACGCTCTTCGTTGGGACGCAGCGAGGAATGTTCCAGTCGCAGCGTCAGAAGTTCATCGGCCGCCGTCAGAACATCGCCCTGATCAATCAGATCGTTGATCGGTTTCAGCAGCTTGCTGCGGGGCGAGCGACCACGACCCTCCTCCTCCAGGCTGTCCGGCACAGTCGGTTGAGCATACGTGCGGATTTCCGCAGCGTGCAGCCCAACGCCAGGGCCTGAGTCCGCATGGGCCCCGTATTTTCCACTAAGCACCGCGAACAGATCCCAATTCTCACACTCCACCCAGCCCCGTTTCAGGTACAGGCTACCCACCACTGTTCCCAGCACAAACCCCATCAGATGCGTTGCCGGTCCACTGATTCGAGGATCCCACAGCCAATTCGCCAGATCCAGCACTCCGCAGATCATCGCCATCTTCAGAATCGACAGGTCAAACAGGAACCCGCGGAACAGCAGCAGCAGCACCTGCACTTCGTTCTTCGGAGCCCAGACAAGGCTCGTGGAAACAAGTCCCATGATGACTGCCGATGCTCCGAGGCTGCACGACATCCGGGATTTCGGCAGGTCCGCCGCCAGTTCGGCCGCCTCCTCTGCCGACACCGGCACGCCGTCCGCTGCCAGCAGCTGCTGAACCTGCCAGGCTTTGGTGTGATGCAGCGTCACAAGGTTCTCAACCAAACCGCAGCCGGCAGTCAGTGCCAGATACAAGGGCAGATAGCGACGCCAGCCCAGCTTACCTTCCACCACCAGGCCAAACGTCCACAGGAACATCATGTTCCCGATCAGATGGATCCAGCCTGCGTGAGCAAACGCACTGGAAAACCACCCCAGTGGGTCGAGTCCCTGACCATGGTACAGCACCCAGTTTTCCAGTGCCGCGGGATTCATCCCGAAACCGGTGGCGGCGAAACACAGCACATTGGCGACGATCAGGCCAATCGTTGCGTAGGGGTAGTAATAAATCGGGGCGTCGGTACTGAGGGGAATCAGCATACGCAACTTTCGGATCAACGAAGAATGATGTGCGCACCGGCAGGTTGCAGTTTGATGGGGTTGGCGAAAAACACACAGGATACTGTTTCACTGCCAGGAAAAACACAACCGCTCAGACGCAAACGACAACACCCGTCAGCTTCCGCTG
>CAXBSH010000182.1:0-10629 GCA_963977705.1 uncultured Planctomycetaceae bacterium | reverse complement strand
AATCGTCACTGGTCAGCGTACGCCCCCCCACTCGGAAGCGTCACGCTCCTGCCGTACCGAAAAAAGTCTTCATTTGACAGCTGGCAACAGCCACCACATCAACCACTGCCAACAACCTGCCAGCTAACGTCACTTGATCACAACGCCTGCTGCCATGCACAGAACCAAAGTTCTACTTCAATCGCAGATCAAGAAACACGAGGCGATGGTCCGAACATTCCACCAGCTCCGCGGACTCACCAGCTGCGGGCCAATAAACCCGCGCAGCTTCAATCTTCACTCCCACCGAAGGCAACACATAATCCGCTCGCAGGTTGCCCACACTCCGATCCGAGAAATCCGCTGTGTCCTCAGCCGGAATGCCGCGATGCTGCAGATTCGCACCCTTCTGCGACGCTGCCGCCTGCACACCTCCAGCACTTGTGGGCACCGGAACCGCCTGCACGCGTGCGTGCCCCAGCAGCTGCTGGATCGCACCGCTGACACTGCCACCGTCCACCGGATCAGCATTCAAGTCCCCAAGAATCACAAAGGCAGCATCAGCTGCCAGACCACCAGAGACGCCCGCATCGTCCCGGATCCAACTGTCAGCACCCGCTGTCAGGTAATCCTTCCACAGCCGAATCTCATCATGATTCCGGCGGCCATTTCGATCCTCAGCACCATCAAATGCCGGCGGCGTCGGATGACTTGCCAGCACATGCAGCTCGCGCCCCTCAATCCTCACCGGGATGTCCCAGTGGCTTTTTGACGACAGACGAAACTGCTGCAGATCCCCAGCCGAATACCAGCCCTGCTGAGTTCCCGGATCCACCGGCAATAATGCCCCGGGCATCTGCTGCCAAAGCAGCTTCTGAAACGTCCGCACACGCGCCGTATCGATCGGATACTTCGACAGCAACAGCATCCCATACTGACCCGGAAAGCGCCCGAATCCGAATGCGTCGCCTGGCCCATCCGTCTTTCCGTCATGATCCAGATCCAGTCCCGTGGGCACCCCCGTGTTCACCGGATCACTCCACCAGTACTCATATTTCAACGCCGGCTCCGCAGACCACGACACATCAGCCGCCAGATAGTTCTTCAGAAACAACTGAGCTGCCTGGCCTGATTCGCTGAAATCAAACTCGTTCAGCAGCACAAGATCCGGACGGACGGTCCGCAGCACCCGCGCAACTCGACGAGCCTGCAGGTCACCGTCAGTACTCAGATCCCGCTCCAACTGCCCCGCAGTCTCGCGATTCAGGCTGCAGTTGAATGTCGCCACTCGCACCGCACCTGATGCCACCGGCCGCACAACCGCATCCTCGTCTGCTCGCACCGGATCGCACACGACACCCTCGCAAATGAACGATCCGCCCACAAACAGGCACAGCAGGCAGCCACGAATCGACAGCACTCCCAGTCGCATCAGAGCGTCTCCGGAATTCCCCTGAAATCACCGTTATACGCAGCACCTGCTACAGCACTTCCGCCACGTCAATCCCCAGCAGAGACAGCCCGGTTCGAATGGCCCGAGCCATCAGATCACACAACACCAGCCGACTGCGTTTCAAAGACTCTGACTCGGCGTTCTGTACCGAACACTTATCAAAGAACTGACTGAAGGCATTCGCCGTCTCGAACAGCCACTGGGTCAGCAGATGAGGACGGTGATCACTGAGCACACTGTCGATGGCATAGCCGAACATCAGCAGCTGCAGCGCCAGTCGACGCTCTTCCGGTGTTCCCAGTTCAATCGATACGGCCTGCCCCTGCAGCGATTCACGGCTGATCTGCAGACGACGGAAAATGCCGCAAACTCGAGCATACGCGTACTGCATGTAGGTCGCCGTATCGCCGGTCGTCGCCAGCATCTTGTCATAGTCGAAGACATAGTCGCTGTCCCGACTGTGATGCAGATCCGCGTACTTCACAGCACCCAGCCCCACAATCTCCGCCACTCGCCCGCGCTCCTCGGCCGACAGCAACGGCTGCTCACGGCGATCGTCATTCTCATCCACAATCCGCCGCGCTCGCAGAATCGCTTCGTCCAGCAGACTCTCCAGACCAACCGTGTCACCAGCCCGAGTCTTATAGGGGCGGCCATCACTGCCCATCACCGTCCCGAAAGACACGTGCTTCAGCGACATATCACCACAGCCCCACAGCCGGGCCGTTGCAAACAACTGCTGAAAATGCTCGGACTGCCGACTGTCCACAACGTACAGGACCTCCTGCGCGGCCAGCTGATCCCGACGATACTGGATCGTCGCAAGATCTGTCGTGGCATACGTGTACGCCCCGTCCGTCTTTCGCACAATAAACGGAGCCGTACTGCCTTCAAGAAACACACACAGTGCCCCCTCAGACAAAGTTGCCAGCCCCTGCTGCTGCAGGCTCTCCACCACACCAGCCAGAAATGGATTAAACCAGCTTTCGCCCAGCGTCAGATCAAACCCGATCTTCAGACGAGTATAGATCTGCTGCAAAGCAGCCAGACAGACCGGCATGAACTGGTTCCACAAGGCAGTATTCTCAGCGTCACCCGCATGCAGCTTCGCCGTCTCTTCCCGCGCCCTTCGCGCAATGTCCGGATGAGCTTCGGCAGCAGCCAGCAGAGCAGGGGACTGACGGATCCTGTCGACCTTCTCCTGAGCCGACTGCAGCTCAGACTCGGCCGCGGCAAGGCCCTTCCGCATCGTGGTCAGTAGTTTCTTCTTCCGCTCGTCGTCCGGCCCGTCCTGCAGCTGCTTCAGCTTCTGCCGACTGTCTTCCAGATTCTGCTGCATCGTCGGCAGCAGCGCGACGGACGCGTGATAGTCCGACAATTGATTCACCAGTTTATACAGTCGCGCCAGCTCACCCACTGCGCTGGCCTGCCACGATGACTCGTCACGAAAATGACGATATCCGTAGATGATCATGCCAAACTGAGTCCCCCAGTCACCGATGTGATTGTCGCTGGTCACCGAGTGTCCGGCGAACCTCAGCGTGCGACAGATACTGTCACCAATCACAGTGCTGCGCAAATGCCCCACGTGCATGGGTTTGGCCACGTTCGGCGACGAGAAGTCCACGACAACGTTGCGTGGCTGAGCCACCGCTGCAACGCCCAGCCGATCGTCAAAGGCGATCTGCGACAGCCGCGACGCCAGAACGTCCGTCCGCACCCGCAGATTGATAAAACCGGGCCCGGCAATCTCCGGAACCTCGCACAGATCCGCGATCTGCAGCCGCCCAATCACTTCCGCAGCCACGTCGCGTGGGGAACGACCCAGTTGCTTTGCCAGCGGCATCGCAAAATTCGCCTGGAAGTCCCCGAATTTCGCGTCCTGAGCAGGACGGATCATGTCCAGCAAGGCAGCCACGTCGCCGGACAGGCCAGCTAACGCCGGAAGAAATCGCCCTTTGATCTCTGACAACAGATTCATGAAATCGCGCCACCCGACAAAGACACGCTGGAAAAACACCGCATGCAGATACCCCCAGTACGCCACTGATAGTATAGTCGGCACAACAAGTATCCGTCAGTTGCACACCGGCTGATTCCCGAGGTTTGCAGCATTCCCGGGCCAGGTTGCTCGCGTGAAAAGTGCCGTCCCGATACACTCCAGCAGCAAAATGGCTCCCACATCAGCCTGAAGGAAACCCCATGAATACCCGCCGACACTTCCTTGCTCTCGTCAGCCTCGCCGCAGCCGGCTGCAGTGGCAGTAACAGCAATCCGCCCGCCGGCGCTGACGTCCCAGCACCGGGCCCCTCCGGCACCGTCGCCACTGCACCTGCTGCCGCGAAAAAGAAAATCGGCTTCTCCACCCTGACACTCGGTAACCCATTCTTCCGCATCATCGCCGATTCAATGACCGCTGAAGCCACTCGCATGGGATACGAAGTGGTCCTCGTGGACGGCGAACAGGATGTCAACAAACAGACCGCTCAGGTCGAAGACTTCATTACTCAGGGCGTCGCCGCCATCGTTCTGAATCCCTGCGATTCCAAAGGCATCGGCACGGCTATTCGGAAAGCCAACGAAGCCGGCATCCCCGTCTTCACCAACGATATTAAGTATGATGGCACTGACGGCACTGTCGTCTGCCATATTGCAACCGACAATCTGCAGGGCGGACGACTGGCCGGCGAAGCCATGGTGAAACTGATCGGCGAAACAGGTGGCAAAATCGCCATTATCGACTACCCCGATGTGGAATCCTGCCAGCTGCGTGTCAAAGGGTTCCGGGAAGTCATCGAAACCCACAACGGGACTACTGACGGGGCAAAGATTGAAATTGCCACCACACTCAACGGTCGCGGTGCTCGAGAAGCCGGTCACAGCTGTGCTCGTGATGCCATTCAGGCTCACCCGGACCTTGTCGCCATGTTCGCCATCAACGATCCGTCCGCACTGGGCGCGCGAGTCGCCCTCGAAGACGCCGGCAAAGCTGACGCCGTCCGAATCATCGGCTTCGACGGTGCCCCGGAAGGCAAACAGGCCATCCTCGATGGACGCATTGTCTGCGACCCCATTCAGTTTCCGGAACGCATGGGCAGCGAAACCGTCGTGATGATCGACAAGTACTTCCGCGGTGATGACCTCGCACCCGAAATCCTGATTCCGTCCGCGCTGTACTATCAGGAAGATGCTCGTAAAGACCCGTCCCTGCAGAAGTCCGCACAGTAATTCGTGCACAATACGCTTCAATTCCCGCCTGCTGGCTGTCCGCCACTGTCTTCCCGCCTCAATCAAAGGAGCTCTCTCAGATGAAATCGTCTGCACTTAATCGTCGTGCTCTGCTGCAGTTGTCCGCCGCTGTCGCTGCAGGTTCAGTACTGCCTGCCGAAGCCCTGTTTGCTGCCACAGTCAGCACAGCCGGCCCCTTCGTCCAGCCCAACGATTCACGACTGCAGGGTCTGAAAGATCTCAATGGCTACTTCCCCTTCACGCCACCTGCAACAGAGGCAGCATGGAATCAGCGGAAGCAACAGGTCATTCGGCAGATCCAGGTGGCACTCGGACTCTGGCCCATGCCCGCTCGCCCGGCCATTCAGGCCACAGTCCACGGGCGGGTCGAACGCGACGACTACACGGTCGATCGAGTCATCTTTGAAAGTGCTCCCGGGTTGCTTGTCACCGGCAGCCTGTATCTGCCGAAAAATGCTACCGGAAAACTGCCCACAGTGCTCTGCCCACACGGTCACTGGGCGAACGGACGATTTCACGATCACGGTGACAAAACCATCGAGCAGGAGCTGGCTTCCGGCGGTGAAACAGATCCCGTCTGCGGTCGCCATCCTCTGCAGTCCCGCTGTGTGCAGCTCGCACGCATGGGATGTATGGTCTTCATCTACGACATGCTGGGATACGCCGACGGTGGCTCACTCACTCAGGAGCTTGCTCATGGCTTCGCCAAACAGCGACCGGATCTCAGCAGCCCGGAACGCTGGGGACTGTTCAGCGCCCAGTCCGAACTGCGCTGCCTGAACGCGATGGGCCTGCAGACCTGGAATTCGCTCCGCGCACTCGACTGGATCATGTCCCGACCTGACTGTGACACCACCCGCATCGGTTGCACGGGAGCCAGTGGCGGTGGCACACAGACGTTCATCCTCACAGCACTCGATGAACGAGTCACCGCAGCCTTCCCGGCAGTGATGGTGTCCACCGCGATGCAGGGTGGCTGCACCTGCGAAAATGCATCGTATCTGCGGGTCGAAACGGGCAATATTGAATTCGCTGCACTCGCCGCACCGCGTCCCGTCGCCATGACCGGCGCTGATGACTGGACGGTTGATATCGAAACCAAAGGCTTTCCCGAACTGCGACAGCTCTACACACTTCTCGGCGCTCCCGACAACGTGCAGGCCCGCTACCGCAAGTTCCCACACAATTATAATCTGCCCAGTCGCATGATGATGTACGAATGGTTCAACCAGCATCTGAAACTGGGGATCAGCGAGATTCGTGAACGGTCCTACCAGCCACTCACCCGCGACGAAGCCACGGTCTTCACTGCCGACCATCCGGCACCACCGAAAACAGCAGACTCCGAAGTGGCCATGCTGCAGGGGCTCGATGCAGCGTCCCGCCAGCAGCTTGAAAAACTGCTGCCTCGCAACGCTGCCGATCTGCCCGAATTCCGTCGCGTCATCGGCGGAGCCCTTGAAGTGATGATCGGGCGCTCGCTGCCGTCCGCCGGCAGTACGACCTTCGAAAAACAGGATCAGACCGCCCACGATAATGACTCGTGGACGCTCTTCCGCGGACTGCTTAAACTGACTGCTCGTGGTGAAGAGCTGCCCTGTGTCTGGCTGCTGCCTGCCAACTGGAATCGCGAAGCCGTGCTGTGGGCAGACGGGCAGGGCAAACGTGGACTGTTCGCCGCTGATGGCTCCACACCGCTGGCCGCCATTCGCAAACTTGTCGCCGCCGGATACGCCGTCGGCGCCGTTGATCTGTATCTCACCGGCGACTTCACCCCGGATGGCAAACCTGTCAGTGAACAGCCGCGAGTCAATAATCCGCGGGAATTTGCCGGCTACACACTGGGTTACAATCACCCGCTGTTCAGCCAGCGAGTTCATGATCTGCTGACCCTCATCTCCTCGGCGGTCTTCCACGAACGCCAGCCAGCCAAAGTGCATCTGGTAGCACTCAACGGTGCCGCCCCGCATGCCATCTGCGCCGCCGCACTGGCCCACGACAAACTGGCCAGCCTTGCCGTTGATACGCAGGGATTCCGCTTCGGCTCCATTACTCAGATCCGTGACGTCAATCTGCTGCCAGGCGCCGTCAAATACGGCGACCTGCCCAGCCTGCTCACACTCTGCCTGCCGCTGCGAACCGCCGTTGCCGGTGAATCGAAAGAGACCCTCGGCACACTGCTGCAGGCCCCCGGGGCTGCCAGCAGGGTCACCCTGCTGCCCGCCGGAGGTCCCGATGCACTCGCCGCCACAGTGGCGTCACAAGCCTGAAGTCGCTTCGTTACGGGGCTGGCCGGACTGCGGTCGGCCCCGCCACGTCTTCAGCCACGGTGCCCGACGGTCAATGACCGAATCCTGACAGATCCCACTCAACGCTGTCGCCCCGTAATTTCCGTCACTTTCCACAGCTGCAATCTTCAGGTCCAGCAGATCGGCCGCCACAACTGACGCCAGCTGCTCAGCAGACTCCAACTCAGCATCGCTCCACTCCGCCAGCTCAAAACCAATCTTCTTCGTGTCGCCGGGCAACTGCACATAGCCCAGCTGAACCGTTCCCGTCAGACCCAACCCGCGGACCAGTCTGCGATACAACGGCAACTGCAGATCAATCCACTCATCCTGCGAACGATGCGTCTGATCCGGCTTATTCGCCTGCTCGCTGGTCTTGTAGTCCAGAATCCGCACCACGCCCGTCTGGATGTGGCGATCAATCCGGTCCACTCGGCCCTTAATCGCCACTTTTCGACCCCGCACATCCGTGAACTCTGTATCCACCAGCTCCTGCTCTGTGTACAGAATGCGCCAGCCCTCACGCACCGTTTCCGCCTGCCGCTCAGCAAAGACTTCCAGGCGAGTTTCCAGAATCTTCAGCTGCACGCTGACTGTAGCCGACCTGGAACGCCCGAAACGAGTCAGAGCCTGACGCTGCAGCTCATGCCGCAATAGCTCGGCGATGGCCGCAGCATCCGGCGAATCCTTCAGCGGCGATGTGCCAAACCCATTCAAGACTTCATGCATCAACCTGCCGAAAGCCGCCGCATCCAGCTCACGAACATCGTCCGCCACATTCCCCAGAAACAGTTCCCGCTGCAGAAAGTAACGATAAGGACAGTTCAGGTAATCCCGGAACGACGACACCCCGATCACATCCGGAACCTCCGGCACATTCACCGGTGCCGGAATGACGAAGCCACCCGTCGCTGCACCGTCTCGCAGCAGCTCCGCCGAATCCCCGCCTTCATCAGACTCCGCAAAAAACTGGCGCACCCTGAGCGGGATCTCTTCGGCATCACAGGCAAACCACAGACGAGACGGGATCAGCGGATTTCCGTCCTGATCGCGTCGCCCCAGCACAAAAATTACCCGTCGTCGACTGTGCAGCAGCTGCCAGACAAAACTTGCATCCCGCGCACAACGCCGACGACTGTCACTCAGATTCAGGACCGCACGCAGACTGTCCGGCAGAAAACCGTCCTGACTCCTCGCCGCAGGAACATTCCCCTCATTGAACCCGGCCACAACCAGAAACGGAGCATCATCCAGAGCCAGATCCAGCCAGCCCGGCAGATCGATGCCGTCTTCATGCCAGACCGCCGATAAACGCTCATCTGCAACCCGCGCCAGAAAGAAGTCCAGTGCCATCGCCGCTGAACAGGTCGGAACCGCCACTGCCGGCAGACGACGCAGCTCATCACACACATCCTGCAGAGCCTCCACACAACGACAGATCCCCACATCGGCGTCACTCTGAGCCGAATACTGGCGACCGCCATACACCTGCGCCAGCAGACGCACCAGCCCCTCTGCCCAGACCGTCATGGGACGCGGCTGCAACAGCTGATACCACAACATCGATTCCGCTGCACTGAAGAGTTCGTCCAGTGTCTTCTGACGCGCCGGAATCGAACCGTCCGGATGGATCCTGCCCACCGCGGAAATCGCCGACTCGGACTGCTCGCCAGACGGCAGCAGACACCGCAGCAGCTCTTCCACACCACGACACACCTCCGCTGTCACCGTCGGCACCAGACCACTGCCCAGCATCACTCCCGGAGTCATCTGCAGATGCTCACTCGTGTAACTGTCCACCGCCTCCAGCCAGCCACCGTCAACACTCGCTCGGTCTGCAATCCGCACGTCCAGCCACGCCGCCAGATCCGGATGCCGAATCAGATCCCGCAAAGAAGGAAAATCGGGAGGCAGCTGATCGCGAGCCGATGCAAGGTGCAGAGATACGGATTCCAGCAGCCGCCACGGTCGCGTTCTTTTCAGAGGACGCCCGGTCGCCGGATTGCCCCGCAAACCAGCATCCGCCAGCGCCTGCTGCAGCAACGGCACCAGAGCCTCGTCCGCCACACCAATCGTGATGTCGTCTGCACGCAGATGAGCGGCCACAGCACGCACCTCAGCAACGACCGCCTGCGACAGCTCTGCCGGACTGCCCGTAATCCGAGATGCCCCCGCCGGAATATTCAGGAGTCGTGAATCCCAGCGATCCGCCAGCACACATCCATAGTCGTCATAGTCGTCCGACAGGGAATTGTCAGCCGGAATCAGGGCCAGACACTGAGTCCTGCACTGCGCCAGCATCTGACGAATGACCGTCGACATCTCCGCAATACCCACCAGCACGATCGCTCGCTCAGAGCGACATTCACCCCGCTCCACCGCCACCCGCCGAGCTGTCTGGACATCCCATAACTGCAGACCGTCCAGCTGACGATGATACTCGTCCTGCACCTCCGCCAGCGCTCGCCACCGCGCTGCCTCCTCAATCTCACCCGCACCCTGCAGATGCTGCGCAACACCAGCAAACGAATGCAGTTCCGCCGCCAGATCCGCATGCTGACGTCGCAGCGACTGACATAACGCCAGCCACGCCGGGACAGACTGCATCGAGGGACGATGAGGTATCGCAGCACGCAGACGCTCGGCCGGTACCGCGTACAAGGCCGACATCCAGACCAGCAGCTGAGTCAACTCTGGAGCCGGCGGACGCTGCACCGGATACAGCCGCTCAGGAAACTGCTCGAACGTCTCAATCACCGGTGGACGCAGCCCCGGAAACCGCTCCCCATGACGCTGCACCAACAGCTCCAGCAGACGCCTGCGAGCACGCTGGCCGGGCACAACCACAACCACACCCGATAAATCCAGCTCGTCTCCAACGCCAAATCGACTGACCAGAAAGTCCGCAGACTCAGCCAGTGCCGGTCGATCAGTCCCCAGAAACACTCGCTCAAGTGACATGCCCGACACTACCATACAAAGGAAAAATCCCGCTGCAGTCCAACTGCGCGGGATCTTACGTACCAAAGACGTTGCTCTTCAACCGATCGCCGAAATCAGACGGCCCGGCGACGCAGTCTGTACCGCCTGACAGCACAGACTGCAACACACCCTCCCATCAGCCAGATCACTCCAGGCTCCGGTACTGCAGAAAACTGCCCAGGCGTGCTGGAACCGACCACAATCCCCGGGGTTTCGCCGGCACCCGTTCCTCGCATCGCAAATTCCAGCAGCCTGAAACTGTAGTTGTTGTTCGTACTGTCAAGTATAATGTCGGTCAGATGCAACCAACCGTAGTACTCCATGGAGGCGACGGGATCATCCAGATAGAAGCCCACATATCCTTCCCCACCGTTGATCGAGGGAGAAAAGTTACCCTGCTCCACATGGCTGCCCGTGTTCGTATACATCAGCACTGCCTGATCTGTCGCAGCACCGAAACTGGCAGCGGTGATTTCCGTCCCCAACGCAAAGTTTGT
Organism: uncultured Planctomycetaceae bacterium; assembly: GCA_963977705.1. Lineage (GTDB taxonomy): Bacteria > Planctomycetota > Planctomycetia > Planctomycetales > Planctomycetaceae > SXXK01. Next base: position 181 of record CAXBSH010000182.1, on the reverse strand, counting down.
CGCCAGATAGCGACCACCACCTGGCGTGCTCGCATCATAAACCCATGCTGGGTCTGAACCTGGTGCATAACCACTGTTCAGCGTGCCCGAAGTTGCAAACTGAAAGGTATTTGTACGCGACTCACCATCAGGAAATGATGCCACGCGGAACAAATACTCGCCGGATGAACTAATTCTGGCC
>CAXBSH010000181.1:0-10693 GCA_963977705.1 uncultured Planctomycetaceae bacterium | reverse complement strand
GCTCCTGCATCGTCTTCACACGGCCTTCCACTGGTGCCATCCCAGCCACAACCGCCTGCACCTTCTCGGCAGCCGCTGTCATCGCCACCTTCGACTCAGCAGCCGACTTGCCCGCCGCATCAATCTCCGCCTTCATCCCTTCCATCTGCTTCGACATCTCGGCAATCTTCTCTGCCATCCCCGGCAAAGACTTCTCCTGCCGATCTGCCACCGCCGCCAGATTATCAACCGATGCCTTGATCTCCACATTGCCCGGCAAGGCAGCCAGTGCCGCCTGAGCCTGCTGCAGTGCAGCCTTCAAAGACGGAACGGCGTTCTGAGTCTTCGTCATCAGATCCTTCTGAGCCACCAGCTGGCCGTCCACTGCCACCATCTGCGCGGTCGTGTCGGCCACCTTCTTTTCCATCGCAGCCATCGCAGCCTTCGATTCCTCAACCAGCTTTGTCGCCGCTGCCATCTGCTGCTGCATTCCCTCCAACTCGGCCTGTGCCTCCAACGATGCCAGCTGGGCTGCATCACGAGCCTTGCGGACCGCGTCCAGTGCCGCCAGCTCATCACGCAAAGCGACATAGTTCTTCCAGCGATCCACCAGACCCGCAACTCGAGTCACCTCGGCCTGCGCCACCGCCAAAGCCTGCTCCTTCTCACCAGCAGCCTTCACCACCGGCTCCAGTGCCTTCGTCTCGGCATCCACAACACCCTTTGCTGCAACCACAGCCTGCTCGTCCGCCGCGAACTGCTTCTTCTGAGCCTCCACGCCGGCCGTCAACTTCACCACCTCGGCCTTCGCCGTCGCCAACTCACCGTCCTTCGCCTTCAGCTCTTCTTCGCGAGCCGCCGACTGCACGTTCAACTGCTCCGAGACCTTCTTCAGCTCTTCGTCCGCTGGAGTCAGTGCCAGCGCCTCGGCTGTCTTCGCCGCAGCTGCCTTCAACTCCGGAACCGCCTTCTGCAAAGCCGTAACCTTCGCCGTCAGATCCTTCTCAACGGCCTGCTGAGCCACCAGCTTCTGCTCTTCAGCAGTCACCACAGCGGCCTGATCCGTCTTCTTCTTCTCTGCAGCCGCATACACCGCCGCTGCCCCGTCAACCTTGGCCTGCTGAGCCTTCTGAGCAACCACAGCAGCATCACGGTCAGCTGTTGCCACTTTCACCTTCTCGGCAGCCGGAGCACCCAGCTGCTCCGCAGCAGCAATGCGCTCTTCCAGCGTCGGAGGATTCGCAGTCAGATTGCCAGCACGAGCCCCGTCGGCGGCTGCCCACACCCGAATCTCACCAGTCCAGTCACCCGCGATCACACGGTCCGTCTCGTCACAATGACTGACCTGCAACGCCAGATCGTTGAAAGCCTCAAAACTGCGAACCGCATTCCCAGCGGCATCCCACAACTTCGCTACACGGTCCCGACCAGATGACACCACCCGACCGTCACGGCAGAACTCAATCGAAAACACGCCGCCACCATGAGCAGCCCACTGCTTGATCTGACCGCCGTTCTCCATCTCCCACAGCCGAATCGTCCCGTCCTCACTGCCTGAACCCAGCACGTTACCGTCAATTCGCCACGAAACCGAATACACCGGACCCGTATGCCCGTTCAATGTCAGATACTCGCGGCCCGTGTGAGCTTCCCAGACCAGCAGACCACCACTGCGGTCACCAGTCCCCAGCAACACACCGTCCGGACTGAACTCCAGCGAATAAATCCAGTCCGTGTGCTTCTTGCACTCATAGGCCAGCTCGCCCGTCGCCGTACTGTAAACACGCACAATCTTCTGCGGCCCCCCCAGAGCAATCAGGGTCTGGTCAGCACTGATGTCAGCAGCCAGCACCTCGTCCAGCTCGTCCCCAACCGACATGATCCGCTCGCCCGTGCGCACGTCCCACACAACGCACAAACCCTTCGCTGCACCACGACCACCACCGGCCAGCAACAGACTGCCGTTACGGCTGAACTTCAAAACCCGCGGACGACCCTCAGGAAATGGCAGCACTCCCAGCGCTTCCATCGTACCCGAATGATACAACACCACCTGCTTCTGACCGGCTACCGCCACCAGCTTCGACCACGGGTTCGTCGCAATTGCAGAAACCGCGTTGTTCGCCGTCGTCTTCACCACCGGTTGCAGATTCAGTACGTCCGGCAGCGGAGCAGGGCCGTCAGGTCGAGCACCAGCGGAGACGTTCACCGACATCGCCGCATTGTTCTTCTTGATCACAACCTTGCTGGATGATGTCTCAGGTGCCCCCGCATCAATCCACTTCTTCAACAACTCAACTTCCGCATCCGGAATCTTGTCCGCATTCGGAGGCATATAGGGTTCGCTGGTGTGAGCCACCAGACCAAACAGATAACTGGCACCCGAATCACCAGGCTCAATCGACTTGCCCGAAGCACCACCCTGCATCAATGTCGTGTATGACGACAGATCCAGGTCCGAACTCTTCTTGTTCGTGTTGTGACACGTCAGACAGCGGTCACGGAAAATCGGCTTGATGTGGTCGTCAAAGGTCACCTTGTCCTGAGCCTGCACGCCGGAAGACGCCACACAGAATGCAGCCGCCAGCACACCACCCGCCACAGAAATCCAACGACCCATAACGACCTCCAGCACCACTGATCGTCCCGACTGATCAACATCCAGCCAATGCAGAATCCACAACTCATCTTCGGACAAACATGCCCGCTTTCCACAGCCCCCGCAGTCTTCCTCACCGGCAAATTCTCGCGAGTCTCCCCAGTTGCAACGGCAATCCCGGAAAAATCGTTATAACCGGCCCAGTCCGCCGAACAAAAACCCCTCATCCCACCACCGTAGCTCCACAACAGAAGCCGATGGCACAGGAGTAAGGGGGTAAGTTCCAATCCCATTCACAACCCGGTCAACACACCACACCCGCCAGTCAACCGCATTCCAATGTCAGTGATTAAACAGAAACTCGCGGGAATTCAGCAACGACCAGAACACGTCTTCCAGGGCTTCAGGAGTATTCTGCTGCTCAGCAACCAGGGCCGTCAAAGATGCCAGCTCCTTCTCACTCGGACGACGCGAAAAACATCGCAGATACATCTCAGTCACAATGTCACCCACCGACTTGCCCTCTTTCAGACGCGTCGGAATCAATCCCCCCTGCCGAATCTTCGCGTTCGATGTGTCACCGTTGATCAGATGCAGCGCCTGCGACAGATTCGGCTCCATCTTCACCTCACACGAACACACAGACTCTCGCTTCGCGCGACCAAATGTCGTCAGGAAGTAAGTCGCTGTGTTGCCGTCCGCAATCTGCACGGCTCGAGCCCCCACAGGCAGACCCGGGAACTTGTCCTGAGTCGTGGTGACGGAACTGATGCAGTCCAGCAGCACCTCGGCACGAATTCGACGCAGCTCAGCATGCGCAAAGTTCTTGTGGTCCGATGCATTGCTCTCATTCGTCTTCGTGGACAACTGATAGGTCCGCGATGTGCAGATGTCCCGCACCAGCTTGCGGAAGTCATAGTTGTACTCAGTAAACTTACGACCCAGCTCGTCCAGCAGCTCCGCATTCACCGGCGGATTGCTCACTCGCACGTCATCCACCTCGTGAATAATCCCGCGACCAAAGAAATGCGCCCACACAATGTTCGCCAGGTTCTTCGCGAAATACGGGTTCTCAGGAGAAGCCAGCCACTCCGCCATCACCTGACGACGGTCCCGACCAGCCAGATCCGGAGTCGCTCCGCCAAGGAACTTCGGAGCCATCACACGACCACCCACCAGATGACGCACCTCGCCGCCACCCGAGTTGAAAATGATCGTCTCGCGAGGATCCTCGCCCTGCTTCCGGCCAATCTGCGAAAAGAAGGCCGCAAACCCGTAGTAGTCGTCCATCGTCCAGCGGTCAAACGGATGGTTGTGGCACTGAGCACACTGCATCCGCATGCCCATAAACACCTGAGCCACGTTCTCCGCCACCTTCAACGTCTCTGTCTCAGTCTGATAGTAGTTCGTTGCCGGGCTTGAGAAGGAACCACCACGAGCCCCCAACAGCTCCTGCACCATCTTGTCCGTCGGAGTATTGCTGGCAATCCGATCCTTCAGCCAGTTGTAGTAAGCCAGCATCGGCTTCTTCTCAACACGATTCGCAATCGTCCGCACCTGCAACAGCTCGGCCCACTTCATCACCCACATGTCCACAAACTCTTTGCGACCCAGCAGAGCATCGACCAGCTTGTCACGCTTCGCCGGATCCGTGTCCGCCATGAACGCGTCATACTCAGACATCGTCGGCATCGTACCCGTAATGTCCAGCGAAACACGTCGCAGAAACTCCTCGTCCGAACACAGATCAGAAGCCACAATTCGCAGCTTCCGCAACTTCGCATTCACCAGAGTATCAACATAGTTGTTCGCCGGAGTCTGCGGGTCCTGATACTGCAATCCCTTCGGCAGCACGATGAAATGTGAACCAACCGTGTGAGTCTCAAAGCGAGCCATAATGAAGGCCTCGCCACGAGCATGAGCGGTGACCAGACCAGCCTGAGCAATCTCGGCGCTGTTCTCGTTGTTCGAGCTGAAATACGCCAGATTCGTTACGTCACGGTCTGTCCCGTCCGCATACTTCGCCCGCACTGTCAGCTTCTGAGTCGCCCCTTCGCCGTCCAGCACTGCCTCCTTCGGATACAACTCAACCGACACTACCGCAGGCGTCGGACCGGGGTCATTAGGAGCCCCGGCTTCCAGCCAACGCAACAGCGTGTTGTAGTGCTCACTGCCCACCTCATATCGCTTGCCACCAGTGTGCGGAACCTGACCAGCCCCCTTCTCCATCAACAGACTCTCTGCCGCCAACGCCAGATTGATACGCCGGCCGGGAATCTCTCGAGTCAACCGGAAATGATCGCCCTCAGGGTCAAAGCCAAACAATGACAGACGAAATCCGTCCTTACCGCGAGCCGCCCCGTGGCAGCTGCCGTTGTTGCAGCTGGTCTTCATAAACACAGGCATCACGTCCAGACGGAAACTGATCGGCGGATCCACCTGGCAGTTCTGCACCACCACAGGCACCTCAGTCGACAACCCGCCAAAACTGACCGTCAGCTTCGTTGTACCGTCAGCCACCGGGAAAAATGTCGTACCCTCGCGACGGAGCAATGACTCGTTCTCAATCTTCAGCTCAGCACGCTCAGTCACGTCCACCGTCAGACCGTTCGGCAACACCGCCTGCACGATCAACAACTGACGGTCTCGCACCGCTGACAAATGAATGTCCGCAGGAAATACGTTCAGCGATGCCGGGGCCGGATCCTCACCACGCACCCCAGCCGGCAGCACAACCAGCACCGCCAGCAACGCAAAACGAATCAACGTCTTCATGATTCTTCCCAGTTCTTCTGTTCAGAAAACCACGACCAACACTGCACACGACCAACCAATCACCGATAACTGCCGACCCCCGGGACCACCAAGCACCAGCTCGGTAACGCATCCCCATTCACCTTCAGTTCGGCCGCAGCCTCACCCTCCCAAGCAACGTTCAAATCCTCAACCACTGACCACTGATAACTGACCACTGACCACTGATAACTGACCACTGACTACTGACCACTGACTACTGATTACTGATTACTGATTACTGATTACTGACCACTGCTAACTTACTGCTTCCCGCCCCCCGCAGCTTTCTGCTGAGCCTCCAGACGCAGCTTCTCCAGACGAGTCAATCGTTTCTCTGCCGGAGGTGCCGGCATCGGTGCCGGAGCTGCCGCGGCCACTGGCATCGGAGCCGGCATCGGAGCAGCCACAGGGGCCGGCAAAGGCTTGTCAATCCGCAACTCAGAACTGCCCACTCGAGCATGCACGATGGGCTCGTTGTTCTCTACCACCGTCACCTGACAGAACACATTCTTGTGGTTCCCCTCAGGACTGTCAGCCGCCGTCTTGATCTTGAACACCAGCTCTTTCGTATCCGGAGCAATCTTCAGAGGCTCAGCGGTCACCTTGTGCGGCAAACCCACCAGAGTCACTTCCGCAGGAGCCTTCAGCTCCTTCAGAATCTGCACCTCCACTGCCAACTCCGTCTCCTGACCCTGCTCCACAGAACCACGCTGCAGCGTCAGACCCACCCACGGTTCAGCCACTTCCAGAGTCGCCATCTGAGACGATCCCCACGCTGCCCCGTTGATGTTCGCGTAACCCAGCACATACACCGGCCACTTGCCCAAAGCCGCATTGCCATCAGCATTCAACTGATACAACGCTTCTGTCTGACCCTTCGGAATCGCGATTTCACTGTTCGCGCCAATCCCCGGAGGACGGAAGGGGAACTGCACCTGAATGGCCTCGTCCCAGCCCTCCTTCTTCTTCGCCACCACCTTCAACATCATCTGGCCGTCACGCACAATCGGTACGTTCGGCTGCACTATCTCCAGACTGAACGGCAACTCCTCAGTCACCGCCATCGGCAGACGATCCACGTCCTTCCACACATACAACGACTGACCAGGACCAGCAATCACGAAGTCCGCTCGGTTCGAAAAATGACCCAGCAGATTCAGATTCGCATCCACCGGCTTCATCCGGAAGTCCACCAGAGCACCAGCCAGAGGTGCGTCAGCAGCCGCCTCAAACACCACCGGCATCACATTCAGATTGGCCGGCATCGGCTGAGCCACAACCTTCACACCCGCCGGTAACTGCAGATCATCCAGCACCAGCTCGCCACCAAAATTCGCACGCTCAGCCGAAATCAGAGTCGCATAGCGGTTGCCACGCGGCACGTAAATCTGCTGACGCGACTGACTGTAACGCGCCACTCGAGGAATCCCGACAGTCAACGCCGGCTTCACTTCCTGGAACTCAATGCGATACACATACTCAGGACCACCACGATTCAAATGGTCCGCCACGCGCACCGCATACTCGCCGTCCGCCGGAACCTGCCAGCGGAAATAACTGTCCGGACCTCGCGAATCATCGTTGCCCGTCAAACCCTCGCCGTTCCCCTTGTACAAATTCATCACCGGGTCAATCGGTGACCGAATCCGACGACCAAAACACTCCACCTCAAAGACCTGACCCGCCTTCGCCGTGAACTTGAAAATGTCCACGTCGCCAGGCTCCTGCAGGATCCCGTTGAACGCCGACGGAAAAGTTCCCACCACCGTCGCTGTGTCAAATCCCTGATTCGGCTCCGCTTCCAACGCGTTCGGATGCGCAGACACTCGCAACAGATGCGCCGAAGGAGTCACCCCGTCGGCGTCCTCGATCATCACCGTCGTCTCCTGACCCTCCGCCGGAAATGCCACCGACTTCATGATCGGGCCACGAGCATCCCCGATGAATGCAATCTCCTGAGTCTGTCCGGCCTGACCACCCGCCGGATAGGTGATCACAGGGCGAGGAAATGTGCCGATGTGCAGACGATAACGACACTCGCCATTACCACCATAACCACTGTCTCGCATCTCCACGATATACCGACCGTCGTCCGGAACAACAATGGATGCCGCCGCGTCCTGCTTCAAAAGCGGACTGTCATCCACTGCAGCCAGCTCAAAACGACGCTCGTTCAGAATCGCCACATAAGGGTCAAACAACGTCTGACCAAATCGCATCCCTTCCACTTCCACCGATAACCGCTGACCCTTCTTCGCTTCCACCACGAAATAGTCAACGTCCTCGTTCTGCACCACTCCCGAAACCGTCACGTTCAACGCAATCGCCTGAGGCGCTGCGAAATCCGTGTTCGGCTCTGCCTCCTCAACCGTTGGCAATGCACCAACAAAAAATGTTCGGTAATCCGAAATCCCACTCTTCGTTCGAACCTGCGCCGTGTGCTCGCCCAGCGCACAGTCCGCAGCAATCTTCACCTTCACGTCAATGTTGTTCGCATCAACCGCCTTGATCTCCAGAACCTCAAATCCCGGCTCGTAAAAGAAGATCTGTTCCGCATCGTCCAGTCGCGCACCCGCAAACCGAAACACCTGCTCAGTGCCCCGCTGAGCACCACGAGGAAGAATGACGGACAACGACGGATCCGCCGCACGCACCTCCGTCAACACAAATGCCGTCGGCACCAACGCCGCCGACAACATCAGAATCCACCCAGGCAGATACCGCACAGCTGACTTGATATGCGCTGAATTCATCGTGTTGTTCTCATCCCCTGAGCAAACTCGGGCACACTCCATTGGCACAATGACCCAACCATCCATGGTCGAGCAGATTCCGGAAGGACCGAAAAAAAACGCTGCGGGCGCACGAGCCCCCGCAGCGTCGTTCTGTCAGACTCTCAGACCAGCAGCTCGCTTCGCACCTTGCCGCCGTCAACAATCTCAATCGGACGGTCGCCAGGAGCCATCAACTCCTTGTCAGCAACAATCCCCAGACAATGATAAATCGTCGTCGCCCAGTCCTCGACGTTCAATGGATTGTCCTCAGGCTCGCTGGCCGTCGAATTCGACGTTCCATACACCTGACCACCCTTGATACCGCCACCAGCCATCACCACGCTGAACACCTTCGGCCAATGGTCACGGCCAGAGGTACCGTTGATCTTCGGAGTTCGTCCGAATTCGCTGGCGATGCAAACCATCGTGTCCTGCAGACGACCACGAGCCTCAAGGTCGCGGATCAGCTGAGCAAATGCCTGGTCCAGCGGAGGAACCTGGCCATTCATGCCAGCCGCAATGTTGTCATGCATGTCCCAGCCACCGTACGTCAAGGTCACAAAGCGAGCACCCGCTTCGATCAGACGACGAGCCATCAACATGCGAGCACCTGCGGTGTTGCGACCGTAAGCGTCACGCATCGCATCAGTTTCCTTGCTCAGGTCAAATGCCTCGCGAGCCTGCGGGGAACTGATCAGACCATAAGCACGCTGGTAGAACGTATCCACCGCATCCAGAGAATCCGCCTTCTCTTTGCTGACAAAGTATTCATTCACCGCATCCAGAGCACGACGACGTCGAGTAAATCGCTCGTCCGTCACACCACCCGGCAACTGCAGGTCCTGAACCGAAAAACCACCCGCAGCCGGGTCAGACCCAAGGCTGAACGGAGCAAACGAGCTGCTCAGATAGCCCGTGCCCGCAAATTCATTCGGCTGGCTGGGAATGCAGATGTACTGAGGAATGTTGTTCTTCGGCCCAAACTCATGGCTGACAACACTGCCCATGCTGGGATACTGCAACGCCGGGCTGGGACGGTAACCCGTGAACATGTTGTGAGTACCACGCTCGTGAGCCGCCTCGCCGTGAGTCATGCTGCGGCAGATCGCCAGCTTGTCCGATACCTGAGCAGTCTGGACCCAACGCTCGTTGATGAACACACCCGGAACGTTCGTCTGAATCGACGACATCGGCCCACGATACTCAATCGGAGCATACGGCTTGGGGTCAAAACTTTCCTGATGAGCCATCCCGCCTGGCAGGAAGATGAAAATCACAGACTTCGCTGAGCCTTCCTTGCTCTCGTACTGCTTGATGTCCGCCTGAGCAGACTTCAGCTGGAAATACTGAGCCAGACTGAGACCAACGCCGCCACAAAAACCGACGTGCAGAAAGCTTCTGCGAGACTGACCAGAAAACATCCATCTCTCTCCAGAAATGAAAACGCCAGCAGGTTACCCACCCACACGGCACAGCACGCAAAGCCCCCACCGTACGGCAGGAACACAGAAACACAGCACAACTTCAACACAACACAACTTCAAATTGAAATCGTGGAAACAGCAGCAGGAACACAGCAGCACAACAACAGACCAAGGACAGATCAGGAACAGGTTCGCAAAGCAGAAAACCAGAGAAATCACCAGAGCACCCAAGCCGAGCACCCAGTCAGATCGTCCAGTTCCGAATGCTAAACGCGACTGCTGTGAGACAGTCTGGCCGCTTATGGTGGGATGTCAGGCGGGTCGGGAAGTGGATCCCGAGGTCCTTGGATTGTCTGAAGGTTGCGGTGCTTTGTCAAGAATCTACGTCGAAAGTGGGGAAATATGTTCGCGGGGAGTTCTTCGAAAAACAGTTTCCCACAGGGGAGAACCCCCGTCAATGACCAGTAATTTCGGCAGGATTTACCATTTTTGAGGATTCAAGGGGGCGGAATTGAACGAGCAAACAGTGTCCTGAGCAGACGTTCAGACGGTCGCAATCGCAGGATTGCACACCTGTCAGTCCACTCGAGTCCAATCAATCGGCACTCCACCACCACTCACCAAAAATGCATTCGCCCGCGAAAATGGCCGACTGCCAAAAAATCCCCGATACGCCGATAAAGGCGACGGATGCGGACTGCGAATCACCAGATGCCGCGCAGGAATCTCACCCAACACCCGCTCGGCCGAACCACCCCACGCCATAAATACACACCCACGCTCACTCCCACTCCCGCCCGCGCCCCCGCTCCCACGCCCCGACTTCACGGCCTCCAGAATCGCACCCGTCACCCGCTCCCAACCCAATCCCCGGTGCGAATTCGCCTCATGAGCCCTCACGGTCAACACGGAATTCAACAACAACACACCCTGCTCAGCCCAACCCGCTAAACAGCCCGTCCGCGGCTCACTACAGCCAAGATCCGCTGCCAACTCCCGATAAATATTCCGCAACGATGGCGGAATCCGCTGCCCAGACGGTACCGAGAAACTTAACCCATGAGCCTGTCCGGTGTCGTGATACGGATCCTGACCCAGAATCACCACCCGCACCCGCTCTA
>CAXBSH010000180.1:0-10722 GCA_963977705.1 uncultured Planctomycetaceae bacterium | reverse complement strand
TGCAGAGCAATCATGCCGGATAGCAGCAGGGCTGCTTCCGGAGTACACGTAGCAGGGATTCCCAGCGTTGCGGATGCGTCAGCATCGCCCGGCAGAGGCATCCCCTGACCATGCGCCGCCAGCCGGGCCTGCATCGCAGCCAGACTGCCCTGCTGATTGTGCCAGCGAACAACACGATCAAACGATGTGCCGAATCGTGGGTTGCGAACCAGGGCAGCAAACAATCGCTCGACGTTCGCCTGGACCTCAGAGTCAGGCTGAGCCTGCTGCTGGAAACCAGCAGGCTCAGCCGCATTCAGAGCTGCAGCAAAGACACAGCAGAACAGGACAAACACCGGAGCAGACGGCAGCCACGAAAGCAACCGCGGCAGCTTGACACACAACATACCGCCGGAGCCAGTCATTTGCGACGATCGGTACGGTCTGTACAGACACATCGGCCGCACCTGCTTTCACTTCCCGGTGCAGAGCTGACGGTTCACTTCGCTGCGGGCTGACCACTGGGAATCTGGCCTTTGTACTTGCCCCCGGCCTTCTTCATGGCTTCTTCCATCTGCTTCTGAATCTGGTCCGGGCTGGCAGTTGATGTGCCACCCGAGCCAGCCGGGATCTCTGGAGTTCCGCCACCACAGCCGGTGACAGTCAGAGAAATTACTGAAAGCAGAACAAACGATGTGAATGATCGCGCGGATTTCATGTTTGATCTCACTGGTGGTTGTTGATGATTCCCCAAGCCCCGAGCATATCAAAAAAATGGGTCAGAACAATCGTTCCCGATGCCGGTCCCACTCACTGGCTTCACGTTCTCGCCCGATCTTCCGGTAAAAGTCCGCCATTTTCCGCAGGTTTTCAGGTCGATTCAGATCCGCCAGTGCCTGCCGCAGTTCCTGATGCACGGGTAATTCCATCAGCAGCTCAATCTCACGAGCCCTCAGACGCACCGCTTCAGACTCCTCGCGACGGCCAAGTTTGGCAAGCGATTGAGCTTTGAAATGCAGCAGTGACCAGTCAATCGGACCGGGCCAGACCGGTAATGCACGATCAAACAGCTCCACCGCTTCAGCATCCTGCTGGTAAACAATCTGCTGCATTCTTCCTGCTGTTCGCAGCCACAGGAAACTGCTGCCAGCCGGCCAGCGTTCAAAAATCACCTGAGCTTCGTCCAGACGACCTGTTTCCAGCAGGACGTCAATCAGCGTCGACATCAGAAAGTCATTGCTGGAAACTCCCGGACGCTGCCACTGGTCACGCAGCAGGGCAATCGCCGGCTCACGGTCACGCAGATGAATCATAAAGCTGGCTTCGGCAGCCCGCGCCAGTGCAGAATCGGGTTCGTTACTGCGGAAAGCTGCCAGCCGCGCCAGCGTCACGGTATCATCACTGAACCGGTCCGGCTCCAGAAACCCCAGCAGACGATCAAGCTCCGCGTTCGCTGACTGAGGACTGAACTGGCTGGTATACCACTCACGCAATCGCGCCAACTGCTGATCCTCCGGAGTCAGACTGTATGCAGCCCAGAACCACGGTTCCGCTTCACCAAATCGCTCGGTCAGATCACAGAGCTTCCAGAGCAGATAGTTGGCGTCGAGTGTTGGTGGGCCCAGCTCAAGCGATTTCTTCAGACGGGATTCCGCGAATTCAGGACGCAGCAGAACAAGCAGGCCCAGTCGGCCTTCACGCATGCGGGCTTCGGCCGCGAAGGTTGACGTATCGGGGATTTGCTGCAGGCGACCAAGAGCCAGTTCAGCGGCCTCCCGAGCCGTCCGTCCTCGACCACTGATCACTGCCTGTGCCCACAGCAGAATCAATTCGGCATCCTCCGGAAACCGCTGCAGGCAACGTTCAAACGCCGCTTCTGCAAGGTCATCTCGCCGCTCACGCAGATACTGACGACCAGTCTCACGCAATGCTGCAACCACACCGTTTTGATAACGCTGCCACAGCCAGACTGAGAGCAGCAACACGACTGGCAGCACCAGCCACAGGACCAACTGACGCCAGCGTCGGCTGCGAGCTGTACTCATCGGATTGCCCCTGATGGTTCACGTCCCTGCAGCACTTGATAATGCTGGTTGACCGGTAGGGAGTACGTCGAGCTCAGGCCGTCCGGCCAAAGGACTTCCACTTCAGCTAATTCAGCTGCAGGCGGTCCGTAAAACAACAGACGGTCATCGTTCGTTGAAAGATAGCTGCCACCAGCCGACAGGGACTGCTCGCTCGTTCTGTCGCCAATCTTCACTTTGACTCGAGCTCCACAGCAGGAACGGCGATCGATGCGGGCCAGACGCAGCCCCAGCCAGGCAGCATCAACCGAAGTTTCATTTCGCAGTACAGACACCGGGCGATCAATGTGACTGACGGCCACGTCCGTTGAACCATTGTTGTCAAAATCCCCCGCGGAAACTCCACGCCCAATCCACGCATCCACAAAATATGGACCCGCTCGGGAGGAGACATCGCGGAAACGACGCCCATCGTTCATCAGCAGCTGCGGAGTCATCGCGTTGGGCTCAATCGCTGGACCCAGCACGTGTCCATTGGCCACAAAAATGTCCTGCCAGCCGTCGCGATTGTAGTCCAGTGGGACTGTACCGAAGCCAAGAAATGCCAGACTGGTCGCTGCGACTCCGCTGCGCAGACTGTTGTCCTCAAACAACAGTCCACCAAGATTGCGATACAGTGTGTTCTTCATCTGATAGTAGTGAGTCAGGTACAGATCCACCTGTCCGTCATTGTCATAGTCGGCAGCGGCAATTCCCATGCTGGCTTCATTCAGTCCATCGCCACCGACTGCTGCACCCGCGAGGCCGGCCAGCTCTCGCCATTTCACCACACCAGACTGGGCCGGTGCACCCACGGCGGGCGTGCGAGTGAACAGCAGATTGGACTCCATGTCGTTCGCAATGTAAATCTCCGCACGCAGATCACGATCCAGGTCCACCGCACAGATCGCAAGGCCCTTCGATGGCGGAGCCTCCAGTCCCAGCTCTGCAGCACCATCACGAAAGCCCCCCGCTCCATCACTCAGCCAGACAGAATCTCGCAGGCCATTGAACTTCCCCGGGCCACAGTAACCAACACGACCTTCATACAGACACGGCTCACTGTTGCCAGGTGTGACGTCCATATAATTGGCGCAGTAAAGGTCGAGACTCCCGTCGTCATTCAGATCCAGCCACACCGCGCTGGTGCTCCAGAGCGGGTCACCAATGGAGGCAGACTGGGTGATATCCGAATACGTACCATCGCCGTTGTTATGATACAGAACGTCCCTGCCATAATTTGAAATGAACAGGTCCGGAAAACCGTCAGCGTCAAAATCGCCTGCTGCAACGCCCTGACCATAGCCGGTATCACTGGATCCACTGACGAGGGAAACGTCTGCGAACCGCAGTCCGCGACGGCTGAGATACAGGCGGTTTCCTGACGCAGGTCCCGCAGCAGACGCGGCGTCGGGCACCAGCACAGCACCGTTGGCGAAGTACAGGTCCTGCCAGCCATCGAGGTCCACATCAAGCCATGCTACGCCACCTCCCATAACCTCAGGCAGCAGAAAACGACCAGGCACTCGGTCTTCGAAAAAACGGAATTCAATTCCCAGCGCGGTGGCTGCATCGGAGAACAAAGGCTCAACCCCATCGCGAATTTCATTCTCGACCATGACCGGCGGAGCAGGTGCAAAACTACGGGTTCCTGAGGAGGTTGGAGGTGAGCCGCCCGATGCTGCTGTCTCCAATTGCTCGCCACTCAGAGTTGCTGATCCCGAGTCAGGCTCTGCACCGCCACAACCGCAAATGGCAAAAAACAGTAAATGGAGCAAGAGGATGCGCAGCATCAGAAATCGCTTCATGCCAGCAGGAACCCAAAGCTGGAACACAGGTGAACGTGCAAAAAAAAAGCCGGAATGTCCTGCGACACTCCGGCCAGAGTCAATAACAGGTCACTGACGAAATCTTAGTACTCGCCAATCACCTGTCCATCATTACGAGCACCAAGGCGAACCCAGGTCGCATAGTCGATGTTCTCGCTGATGAACTTCACAGAACCGTCAGCAAGGCAAACCTGAGCCCCGCCAGTGTGCCAGCTGGAGGCACTCATCATGGTTGAGCCGTACCAGTCACCTTCGTTGGAGTGACAGGATGTTTCGTTGACGTTCATGTTGTGTGAGTACACGTTGCCAGCACCCACAAAGGACCATGACCAGCCAGCACCACGCATCGCGTGACGGCCACCACCGTTGTCGGCAGAAGAAGTGATCGCAAGGCAGTTCTGACGCAGTTGCACGTGAGTGTTGCCACTGGCCCATGTCTTGATCTGCTTCGTTCGAGGACCATAAGGCTCAGGAACAAACAGATCCATCGCAAATTCAGCATAAGCGACCGTGTTGCTGGAACCGTCCTTAATATTATGGAAGCCAACAGGAGCATCCTGATTGCTGCCGTTACCGAGGTAAGAGGCTACGCCGTTGTGATTGCCTTCCCAGCCACTGATCGCTGAGGTCCCGTTGTTGGTGGACAGTCGCTGCACACCGTTGTTGATCGCGTAGGTGAAGTTCCCGTCAGCACCATTCTGGTTGGGGCCGTTCTGAGACGGGCAGTTGAACACCGGCAGACGACCGCTGAGTGCGGTGTTGCTGCCACGGTACCAGTGAGCGTAAGGATACTGGTCGTATCGCAGTCGCTGGAACTCGTTCGAACGCTCAATGTAGGGCAGCATGAACACTTTGTCAGAAAATGCGGCCACGATGTCGTTGGCGTATGCCGGGCCCGGGTTCCAGCCGATGCTGGGCGGAAACTGGTTGTTAACGTCGTGGTAGTTGTGCATCGCCAACCCGATCTGCTTCAGGTTGTTTTTGCACTGGGTACGCCGGGCTGCTTCGCGAGCCTGCTGCACAGCCGGCAGCAATAACGCCACCAGAATCGCGATGATCGCAATCACCACCAGCAGCTCGATCAACGTGAACGCACTGCGTTTCATTGAGCTGAGTTTCATTGATAACCCCCGAAAAACACTATGAAAACAGAATTCTGGTGAACATGAGCACACTGAATGGGCAGTCATGCCCGGTTTCTGTGCGACGATACAGTGTTCACTGTACAACTCGTAGCTTTACTGTTTTTCGGAATTCGAGTCAATTCTCTGTGAGTAAGATTGGATTGAAAAACAGAAATCTCTGGCGACCGTGATTGCCAGTTCGTTCAGAAGTCGGTCAATCCAGCCTCGCCGTCGACCCGGATGGCCCCGGGAAGTTGCATAAAGGCACACTGGCTGATGGCTCGGCCAGTAATTCCGCCAGTGTCGTCCCGCGAAATGCGTCCTCCACCGCAGCGATTGCGTCGTCCATCCGTTGATGCAACGGGCACAGATGCGTTCCATGAGACTCGAGATTCAAGGGGCATGTGCGAATTCGCTGTAACGGTTCAATCGCATTCACAATCTCAAGGATTGTCAGTGTTTCTGGCGTTTTTTCGAGTGAAATACCCCCTCGGAGACCACGCTGGGACCGCACCAGCCCCGCCTGCGAAAGTCCCTGCAGGACTTTCGAAAGATACGCCCGCGGTACCTGAGTTGTTGCCGCGATCTGGTCGGTTGTGCAGGCTCGTGGGGCACTGGCGGCAAGGTGAATCATCGCCCGCAACGCATACTCAACCGTCTGAGAAAACATGGTCGGCTGCCCTCATTCTAAAAAATTGGATATTGAAATCTGAATTAATAAAAGGAGAATAAGATCTCAAAGTCGTGTTTGTTGGTTCTGTTTCGGAGGCATCTCATGAAGTCAGTCGATGAAGCTCTGCTGGAACGCGACCCGGTTGCACGGTTTGAATGGGTCGCCGCATTCATTGGGTTCGATGCTGCTGATCAGGCTGCTCTGCTGGCGACAGCACCTCTGATTGCACCTCTCGTGCCACAGCTTGTTGACGCCGTCTATGAGCGACTTTTCAGTTGGGGTAACACAAAGCGACACTTTCTGCCGCGACAGTCGGGTTACACCGGAAGCATCCCGACAGACCTTGCTTCCCTGCAACCGGGTCACGAGATGATCCAGTTTCGCAAGCGGCATCTGGCCGGGTACCTCGCAGCGCTGGTGACGCGGAACTACGACACCTCGATGGTGAATTACCTTGATCATGTTGGCGCGATTCACACTCCGAAGGCTGGCAGTCCAGCGTTGTCCGTGCCGCTGGTGCAGATTAACGCCCTGCTGGGATTTGTGGCCGACGCCGTCATCCAGACGATACTCTCGCTGAACCTCGAACGCGAAGTGGAAGTGCGGACTCTGCGAGCCTTCAACAAGCTGCTGAGGATACAGAGTGTTCTGATATCAAGGCACTACGAGGGGTGTGATCGGGCGCAGACTTTGACCTCGCAGGGCTGACTTGTGTTGACTGCGCATCCGGTATTCGGCACGCAGTCAACATGCAGCCCAGCCCCGTAAGGCTGGCTCCCCGGAGCAACTGTTTCACGAGGAGGCCAGCTTGCGAGAGCTCATCAGAATTCCCCCACGATTTCGCCACCGCTGACAGTGGCAAGGCTCTTGTAAACAACTTCACTGATGCTGTTTGAGATGAATCGTACGGACCCATCGCCGAGACAGAATTGAGCACCTCCGGTGTGGTGACTGCTGAAGTCATCAAAATGCAGGTGCGGGTCGTTAGGAGTGTGGTCAGCAACTCCCAACACTCGCTGGAAAGCCTCTTCCGCTTCAGCGAACATGCCGGGCCACGTGGAGTACCAGCTGAGTTGTCGATTGGTCCGGCGCTCGCCGACTATGAACGTGTTACTGCCACCATCTGTGACGTCGGCAATTCGTACTTTGCTGTTGTGAAAGAAGTATCCATTGCTGACGCACTGCCCTGTGCGAGTCACAGGGGAGTTACCAGGCGCATTTTCACACCCATGCAGATCCTCTGTGCCGAAACTGCCCACGTAGTTGGCAATGGGGGCCCGTGCGAGAACAGCGCTGCCACCCTCTTCCACCAGATCGAAGAACTCGGGCTGGGGATCAGACGGGCATTTGTATGAAGGCATCTGGACTCGGATGAAAGCCGTATTTACTGGATCTACCAGTGAAGCTCGCGGATTGAACAGACGCCACGCGTTATCCTGCTCCATCTGTGGCAGAATCATGGCGGCCCAGCCAATGCCACTGTAGCCATCATGGGCAGAAGGGAACCCGAAGGCATTCACGGCAATCCAGCCTGGCGGGAATGCACTGTGGACATCGTGGTAGTTCTGCAGTGCAAGGCCGATCTGCTTGAGGTTATTCTTGCAGGCCGTCCGCCGTGCCGCCTCGCGCGCCTGCTGCACGGCGGGTAGCAGCAGAGCAACCAGAATGGCGATGATCGCAATGACAACAAGCAGTTCAATCAGAGTAAAAGCACGGCGGCGTGCCGAATTGTGTACAGACATAAGGTCCTCTGTGAGGACAACCCGGTTGGGAAGTCCGAAAGAATTGTAAGAGGGACAAACGCATTGCGCAGCAATCCGTCAGGATCGTCATGCAGCGGTTGTCAGGCCGTTCGGAAAACTGCGACAGGCAGGAACGGGCCGCGGATGATTAGTGACCAGACGCCAGGTGAAACTGTCAGGCGATTGGCGGGCCACGATGCAGCGGCAATGGCGCCGGCAGGCTGAACCACTGGGGTTGAGCACAGATGCGAATGGCGGGTTGCACGACCAATTCGTGAATGGGCAAAATCGCCCATGTAGCCGGCGTCTGAAACCAAAATGCAAGGCAAATGCTGCAATTCTGGTGCTGGTGGCCGTTGCTACTGCTTTCCTCAGTCCCCTTGCCCCCATTTTTCGCAGGATCTGCTGCAGGGGGTTGTGTGTGCCGATCCGAAAAGGAACTATGCAAATGGCCGCAACTGCAGGCTGGACGGTTATCGCCATCTACTGTGGCATGCTCAAGTTCATGCAGCGGGCGCGCAACAAAGGTGCTGAATGCCACGGCAAGAACCGCCAGCATCCGACACATCTGCTGAAGTTGCGAAAACGCTGAAAACACGACGGTTACCAACAAGAGTTGTCGGGGTGCAGTGGAGGGATCTACCGCCACTACTACGTCAGAAGCATAACGATTTGCCAGTGTAAACAACGCTGGATTTCTGAGTCAATCGGGCCAAAACAGCAATTTACAAGCACTCAGCATCAGCAAAACGTCCTTGATATCAGTGCTTGTCTGTGCGTTTTATGTCTGTTGAATGTGCAAATGTTGCGGTTCTTAAGCTGCCGAAAGTTTTGTTTTTGCTGTGTAAGTTGTTGCTTTGTATGGGTTTGCGGTTATTTGGGCGGAATGGCATGGATGCTGCTTTGCGGCAACGTATCTGATGTTTTACCACCAATTCCCGTTTCAGGAGACTTCAAGATGGCCAAACTGCTGCCAGTAGATTCGCGCTACCAGTTTGTCCCGCCCCATACCGGTTCGCTTTGGCCGCGTTTGCTGTCATGGCTGGTGCCGGGCCACTTGCAGCGGACTTATGGCGTGCAGGAAGTTCGGGTTGAGGGTGCGGAAAGAATTCGGGAACTGCAGCGTGCGGGACATGGCATTCTGCTGACGCCCAATCACTGTCGGATGTCTGATGCACTGGTGCTGCAGGCCTTGTCTGCGGACCTGGATCAGCCGTTTCATGTGATGGCCAGTTCGCACCTTTTTCGTGGCAGCAGGCTGCAGTCGTTTCTGCTGCGTCGCATGGGAGCATTCAGCATTTATCGCGAGGGTATTGATCGAGCGGCTGTGGATCAGGCGGTCAGTATTCTGGCGACCGCTTCCCGACCACTCGTGATTTTTCCCGAGGGGGCGCTGAGTCAGGCGAACGATTCTCTGAACGCTCTTCAGGAGGGTGTGTCGTTCATCGCCCGTACCGCAGCGGTTCGTTGTCGTCGGCAGTCAGAAGCGTCTGCGCGGCAGATCTTTGCAGTTCCTGTTGCCATCCGTTACCTGTTTGATGGGGACCTCGAGGCCGTGGCAGAACCGCTGCTCAGCAGCATTGAGCAACGTCTGTCGTGGAAACCGCTCACTGGTGTCCCCCTCGTGGAACGCATCGTGCGTGTTGGTGGCGCGCTGCTGGCGTTGAAAGAGCTGGAATACCTCGGCTCGGCTCAGGCTGGAACTCTGGCTGCACGACAGCAACGATTGATTGACCATCTGCTGGTCCCTGCAGAACTGGAATGGTTGAAGTCGCAGCAAACGGGCTCAGTGATCGCTCGCGTGCGGGATCTGCGGCGGGCGATCCTTCCGGACATGATCGAGGGGCAACTGCCCGCCGCTGAAATGGACCGTCGTTGGGCGCAGCTGAATCAGGCCGAGTTGGCTCAGTCGCTGAGCCTGTATCCCTCGGACTATGTCGCCGGTGATCCTACGGTCGATCGGATTCTGGAGACCATCGAGCGATTTAACGAACATTTGAACGGCACGGAACTGCATCTGGGGCCACGCCGCGCGATTATCGAGGTGGGTGAACCCATCGCAGCGTCTGCCCAGCGCGATCGCAGTGCAGGTGCTGATCCGCTGCTGGCGTCGATCGAACAGCAGTTGAAGAGTCTGTTGCAGCGATCCAGTGTGCACTGTCGACGCTATCAGCCTGCTGTGTCCTGAGCTCTCAGGTGTGTCTGGTCTCTGGTTCCGGAAATCTGTCAGGAGATACCAACCATGTCTGACTCTGTACTGAAACAATCCGATCCCGCTGTGGACAGTTTCGAATCCGTTGTTCTGCCTTCTCAGCCGTCATTATCAGCTCAGGTGCGAGTCTTCGGGCTGCTGTATCTGGCCTATGGTTTTTCCATGGCCCTCAGAACTCTGCCGGCAATGACTTCCACGGAAATCTGTGGTGATCCCGCGATGGGTATCAGGCTGGGGGAATGGGGACAGGTTGTGGGGATCGGGACGTGGGGCGGTTTGACAGGCAAGTTTCTGTGGGGTTGGCTGGCCGATGTACTGGGCGGCCGTGTGACGATGACTCTGGGGTTGCTGCTTGCGGCGCTGGGAACCATCGGATTTTCGCTGGCAGAAAATCAGATGCAGGTCAGTCTTGCCGTGTTCGTGATGTTTCTGGCTCAGGCTGCCGGCTGGCCTTCCATGATCCGCCTCGTTGCAGTGTGGGCGACTCCGGTACAGGCCGGCAGAGTGTGGGGAATACTTTCCACAAGTTCGCGAGTCGGCGTGCTGCTGGTGACGTGGGGCTTAGCGGAGTACGTTGCAGCGGACAGCGTGGGCTGGCGAGGGCTGGTGCGGATGATGGCTCTGGTCACACTCCCTCTGGCAGCCGTTTATGCCCTGCTGATTCAGTCTCGCCCGGCTCAGGTGAACGTGTCTGTCGCACCCCAGCCGACGTCGACCGAACCATTATCTCAGGCACTGCTGCGGTTCTGCCGAAGTCCGCAGTGCTGGCTGATCTGCGGCAGCCTGATGGGCATGGCCGTAATGTGGGATGTCCTGCAGCTGATTCCCCTGTACCTGCAGCAGTCGATGGGGATGTCTGCCAGGATCGCTGGCAGGACGGCATCGGCATTCCCCGCTGGCAGTCTGCTTTCGGTGCTGGTCGGTGGGTGCCTGTTTGACTTGCTGGGCCGTCGCCGAATGGCCGTCATCATGCCCGGTATGCTGATCATGGCAGCCGCGTGTCTTGCCGCCTTCGCTGCCCTGCCCTCTGTTCGGCTGACAGAGCGGAACGCCAGCGCCGCTGCCATGCTGCTGCTGTTCGTTTTTGGTGTCTGCCTGTC
>CAXBSH010000179.1:0-10749 GCA_963977705.1 uncultured Planctomycetaceae bacterium | reverse complement strand
CCACCATCTCCAGCGCGGACACGTCGATCAGCACGCCATGTGCGCCGGTTTTCTCGACCATCGTTGCCAGGTCTTCCTGCAGCTGCAACGCGGTCTGGTCCTGCATGTCGATCTGGATGGTGACCAGCAGGTGCTTGCGCCACAGCGGATAGGCGGCGTGCACGAGGACCGGCCCGCTGCCGGAAGGCTCAGTGGGGGACGCCTGCGTGAATTTCAGTATGTGCTCGCCTTCCATGCGACTTCTCCTGAGCCCAGACGGCTCTGTCCGCAGCTTCAGGCCGCCCGAGCTGCCGCATCGGCGACCTGTGTGGTTGCCTGATCATCAGCACCATTGCCGCCAACACGATGTCGCAGGTGCCAGCGTCCCGCGTCATCCTGTTTCCAGAGATGTGGAGAACGGAAGCGGTCTGTGATGGTGTGGAAGTGCTCAGGCGACATGCCGATGTAATCCATGACCTCACGGAAGTAGCGGTCCGGGAATTCGCCATCAAAGCGATTCACAAGAGCCACTGCTTCGTCGCGTGAAATGTGGCCATTGCGGATTTCCTGGGACGCATCGTAGGTGGCTCGGCCAATACCGAACTTGATCCACGTCGTGTAGTAGTGCAGATCATCGATCTTATCGTCGATGCTGTTGTACTTGCTGTAGGTGCCCTGCGTGCGGAAGGGGCGCGCCTTGAAGCCACAGTTCTCAACCGCGTAGTAGTAGACTTCCTGAGGTGTCCACTTCAGGTAATAACCCAGGTAGTGCACCTGTACGTCGATCTTCTGCAGCTCGGCTTCACGCGGGGGCAGGAAGCAGGCCAGATCGCCCTGCTTAACGCCGTAACGCTCCGTCAGTTCACGCACGGAGACACCAGCCAGATACATGTCCTCAAGGTTGTCATAGGTGTGGAACGACTTGTCCCGCAGACTGGATGTCGTGTCGGCAATCGGATTGCCGTACTCGGCTTCGTTCTCTCCGTAGAATACCAGCGGAATTCCCAGCTGCGCGGCCAGTCTGGGGCCAAGGTTCTTCTGGCCAAGGATGAATGTCTGGAAGGGATGGAACAGATTCTCAATGCTCAGGCGTGTCAGCAGCTTCATGACTCGCCCGTTGCGAGTGAACGACAGATTGTCGAAGCCACCGACGTCAATCCAGTTCTTCCAGTTCTGATAGCCATAATCCGTGTACAGGATCGGGGGCCATGTGACAGTCAGCGGATTCATGCCGTACTTGTATTTCAGCACATGAGCCTGATAGGCACTGTCCTTGCCACCACTGCCCGGTACAAGGCAGTCGTAGGAGCCACCCTTGCTGCGATACTGGCTCAGCAGCTCCAGCAACTGCTCCTCACGCGCCTGCCAGTCAATGGTCTGCTTCTGTTCGGCCACGCGACAGGCGTCACAGATCCCTTCAGCATCGATGGCCAGCGTCTTCTTGCGAGATTCGATGGTGTGGCGAAATTCCACAGCGGATGCCGGACGCTGATTGGACATGACGCAGCGCTTGCAGAAACGAACGTCTGCAGGCAGGCCGTAATACGCCGGAAGTTTCCCATCCATGAGTCAGGTTCCGAACAGATCAGGAGTTATTGTTGATGGGTCAGGCGTGTTGAAGACAGCCCGGTGGCCCAGTGTTTGAGGAATGCAAGACCGTGATGCGCACTGCGTTCAGGGTGAAACTGTACGCCCGTTACGTGCCCACGGCGAATGGCTGAGCAATACCGAATTCCTTCGTAATCTGTCAAGGTCAGCACATCCCCGGCTTGTTCGGGGGCAGCTGCGAAGGAATGCACGAAATACATCCATGTTCCATCGGGCAGACCGGAATTGAGGTCAGGCTGTGAGCGTTGTGGATTCAGGTAAATCCGATTCCAGCCGACGGCCGGGATTCGGCGAACGCTGCCATCGGGACGCAGCTCAGGCAGTTTTCGAACGATTCCGGGAATAAGTCCCAGTCCTTCGTGCAGACCGAATTCTTCGCTGGCATCGAGCAGCAGCTGCATGCCGAGGCAGATCCCGAGGAGTGGAGTTCCGGCATGGACGGCTGTAAGCAGAGGAGTCAGTAACCCGCGTGAGCGGAGGGTGTCCATCGCGTGTCCGAATGCACCGACACCGGGGAGGATGATGCCGTCGGCCTGCAGGAGTGAGTCGGGACTGCTGGTGATTTCAGCATCGATACCGCAGTGGCGGCAGGCGTGTCGGATGCTGAACAGGTTTCCGAGTCCGTAATCGACGATCAGAACGCGTGCTTGCGTCATGGTGAGGGCTCCATGCGACAGATTGCTCCGGCCTGCAGCAGACTGTGTTTCAGCTGTTGCATGGTGCAGGGCTGCACGTGTGAAACAGAGCGTCCGCTATGGAGAAACTCGCGATTGCCTTCAGCGGTACCGCTGGCGCTGGTCTGGATGGATCGGATTGCTTCGTAGTGCAGCAGACTGCTGACAGCGACGGCACTGACGTGGCACTGCTGTACGACATCCACGACGTGCTGTGTTTTTCCGGGTCCGCCGTGAGCGATCACGGGAATGCGGACTGCGGCCGTCATTTTGCGGCAGAGTTCAAGGTCGAAGCCTTCTCCGGTGCCTTCGCGATCGATGGAAGTGGCAAGGATTTCACCGGCTCCCAGCTCTTCGGCCTGCACTGCCCACTGCAGGGCATCGACGCCGGTATGTTCGCGTCCGTTATCCGTGAAGGCCAGCCATGATCCATCGGGTTGTCGACCGGCTTCGATTGCGACGACGATGGTGGAGGACCCGAAGCGGCGGGAGGCTTCGCGGATGAGGCCGGGGTCACTGATGGCGGCGGTATTGATCGCCACCTTGTCAGCTCCGGCCGAGAGAACAGCGCGAATATCTTCGAGTGATCTCAGTCCGCCTCCGACAGTGAGGGGGATAAAGACTTCGCGGGAAGTGCGGGAGATGATTTCGCAGAGGCTGTTGCGGCCATAGAGACTGGCGACAGCATCCTGATAGATCAGTTCGTCGGCTCCGGCTTCGTAGTAGTGGCGAGCGAAGGCTTCGGGGTCCCCGAGGACACGAAGCCCTTCGAGGCGAATGCCTTTGACGAGACTGGGGCCTTTGATATCCAGTCGAGCGATGACACGAACCATGGACATAAGTAATGGGCATCCATGCCGGGCGTTTGCGAGATCCTTCTGCGGAGTGGAGGATAGTGGAAGGGGAGTGGGCGAGTAAAGGCAGGAGGTGCTGGAGGGTGAGATCAGGTGGCGATTGATTTGCAAGGAAAATCGGCTCGTTTTTCTGCCAACCAGCCTGGTGGTGGCGTTTTTCGCGTTTTTTCGTGTTTTTAGGGGGTTTCGGGAGTCTGGGAATCGCTGGACTTGACCGCTGTGGGGAGGGTGGAATATAAGCGGTGGGGGCAGGTCAGCTTGCAGGAAACACGACGTTTCCACAGAGCGTGCTGGGGAATTGGCCGGACAGGGAGGCGGGTCAGTGACACGGATACTGAGTTGCACGTTTGCGCGGGGTGGTTCCAAGGGCGTTCCGGGCAAGAACATCCGGATGCTGTGTGGTCGTCCGTTGATTGCGTGGGCGGTGCAGGCGGCTCTGGGCAGTCGTTACATTTCGCGGCATATTGTTTCCACGGACGATGAGGCGATTGCGACCACGGCCTGTGCGTGGGGCGCAGAGGCTCCTTTTCGGCGTCCTGCCGAGCTGGCAACGGACACAGCGGCAGAGCGTCTGGCGTGGCGACATGCGATTACGACGATGGAGCAGCTGGAGCAGACGCGATATGACGTACTTGTCAGCGTCCCGGCAACGTGTCCGTTACGTGCCGCGGTGGATATTGATCAGTGTGTCGAACTGCTGCTGAATTCGGATGCCGACATTGTAGTGACGGCGACGGAGGCGGCGGCGAATCCGTACTTCAATATGATCACGATGGATGCTGAGGGTGGTGCAAGGATTGCTGTGCAGCCTCCGGGGAATGTCGTGCGACGCCAGGATGCTCCGGATGTTTTCGAGCTGACAGCCGTGGCGTATGCAGCTCGGCGGGACAGTGTGATGAATCTGGATTCGATCTTTGCGGGTCGCGTCCGGGCAGTACTGGTACCGCGTGAGCGAGCGGTGGATATTGATACTCCGCTGGATTTCGACATGGCGGAATTTCTGATGCAGCGACGACTGAAATCCGAGGGTCAGCCGCAGGTTCTGCGGCGGGCAGGCTGAGTTCCCGGAGTTATGCCGTCAGCGGGTTACCGGTACGGCAGAAGGAGTGTGCGGAATGGAGACTGCCCTGCAGACGGTGCTGGCTGGCGAGCGTGTGGTGGGAACTGGTCAGCCGTGTTTTGTGATTGCGGAAGTGGGAGTGAATCACAACGGCAGTCTGGACCTGGCGCTGCGTTCCATTGACGTGGCGGCGGACGCGGGCGCTGATGCGGTCAAGTTTCAGACCTTTCGCGCAGAGAAACTGGTGACTCATGCGGCGCCAACTGCCCGATATCAGGCTGAGAACACGGGCAAGCAGCAGACTCAGTTTCAGATGTTGAAATCCCTGGAGCTGAGTGAGTCGGATCATCAGGTGATCGTGGAGCATTGTCGATCGCGGGGCATCCTGTTCATGTCGACACCGTTTGATGAGGACAGTGCGACGCTGCTGAATTCGCTGGGGATGACCATTTTCAAGGTGCCTTCCGGTGAGTTGACAAATCTGCCATTGCTGCGGCAGATTGCAGGATTTGGTCGGCCGCTGGTGATTTCGACTGGCATGAGTAATCTGGGTGACGTGGAAGCGGCCGTGGCGGCGGTGGAATCCACGGGAAATCGGCAGATCATACTGCTGCACTGTGTCAGCAATTATCCGGCTGCTGCGGCTGATGTGAATCTGCGAGCGATGCTCAGTATGCGTGCGGCGTTTGGTCTGCCGGTGGGTTATTCGGACCACACTCTGGGCATTGAAGTGTCTCTGGCGTCGGTGGCGCTGGGGGCCTGTGTGGTGGAGAAGCATTTTACTCTGGACCGTAATCTGCCGGGACCTGATCATCGGGCATCGGCGGAACCTGACGAGCTGCGGCGTTTGATTACCGGGATTCGAACAGTGGAGGCTGCGCTGGGTACGGGGCGGAAGGCACCGGTGGCGGCTGAACTGGATACAGCGAAGGCAGCGCGACGCAGTCTGGTGGCGGCCGCTGATCTGCCGGCGGGTACGGTCCTGACGGATGAATTGATCGCGATTCGTCGTCCGGGGACGGGATTGCCTCCAGCGATGAAGCCGTGGTTGATCTCGCGAACGCTGCGTGTGTCGCTGGCTGCCGGCGCTCTGCTGCGGCTGGAGGATGTCGGATGAGGACCGTGTGTGTGGTCACGGTCGGGCGTTCGGACTGGGGCCTGTATCTGCCGATTCTGCAGTGTCTGCGGGCGGAACCCGGGATGCGGCTGCACCTCGTGGCTGCCGGTGCTCATCTGGCTGCCGGTCATGGTCGTACGGATGCGGGAATTCTGCGCGATGGTTTTGAGATTCAGGATCGTGTTCCGATGCTGCTGGCAGCGGATGATGCGGTCAGTATTGCCATGTCGATGGGTCTGGGAACGATCGGTTTTGCGCAGGTCTATGAGCGTGTGCGACCGGATCTGCTGCTGGTGCTGGGGGATCGGTTTGAGATGCATGCTGCAGCGGCAGCAGCGGTGCCATTTCGCCTGCCGACGGCTCATGTACACGGGGGTGAAGTGACGGCAGGCGCGATTGACGACTGTTTTCGGCATGCGATTACGAAGTATTCGCATCTGCATTTTGCTTCGACGGCTGAACATGGTCGGCGGATCGTGCAACTGGGTGAGGAGCCGTGGCGAGTCACGATCAGTGGAGCGCCTGGTCTGGATCATGCGGGTCGAGTGCCGCTGCTGAGTCGTGACGAGTTATCAGCTCGAGTAGGCCTGACTCTGACGCAGTCTCCGGTGCTGGTGACGCAGCATCCGGTGACGCTGCAGTCGGAACGTGCTGGTGAGCAGACAGATGCCCTGCTGCGGGCCCTGGATACGGTGGCGGGCCATCCGATTGTGATGACTCGCCCGAACGCTGATACTCGGAATACAGACATCCTCGAGCGTCTGGAGCGGTTTGCAGCCGACCGTCCGCACGTCCGACTGGTGAGCAATCTGGGTACGCAGGCCTATTTCAGTCTGATGAGTCAGGCGGCGGTGATGGTCGGGAATTCGTCGAGTGGGATCATCGAGGCTGCTTCATTTCAATTGCCGGTGGTGAATATTGGGCTGCGGCAGGAGGGTCGTCCGCGTTCCGGGAATGTAGTGGACTGTGATGACAGTGCGGCTGGGATTGAGGCGGCTTTAAAGCGGGCGCTGTCGGCCGAGTTTCGTGAGTACTGTCTTGGCGTGCAGAATATTTACGGGGACGGTCATGCGGCAGCCCGCATTGTGAACGTGCTGCGGACGGTGGAGTTGAATGAGCGATTGCTGATCAAGCGATTTGTGGATTGCGAGGGGGGACTTCCGGAGCTTTCGAGTCCTTTTTGAGGTGTTGACTGGTGGGCGAGGTGGGGACAAACAGATTGATCCTGATTGGTGCTGGCGGGCATGCTCGAGTGCTGGCCGATGCGTTGCATCTGCTGGGTCGCGCCGAGGGTGCGGTGGTGCTGGATGCTCAGGCTGACCTGCACGGGACGGCCCTGCTGGGTCTGCCGATAGTGGGTGGTGACGAGTTGCTGGCGAGTCTGCGTGGTGAGGGTTTTAGTGAGTTTCTGGTGGCAATTGGGGGGATTCGGGGGTTTGGGCTGCGTCGTCGCCTGTTTGACCGGGCGGTGCAGCTGGGTTTGCGTGCGGCGGTATTGAGACATCCGGCGAGTGTGGTGGCCGGATCCGCGGTGCTGGGGGCTGGCAGTCAGGTTCTGGCGAGTGCGGTGGTGAATGCGTGTGCAGAAATCGGGGAAAATGTGATTCTGAACACGGGTTCGATTGTGGAGCATGACTGTTGGGTGGGGGCGGACTCGCATATTGCACCGCGGGCCTGTCTGGCGGGGGGTGTTCGGATTGGGCGGCAAGTCCATATTGGAGTTGGCGCAACAATCTGCGAGAATCTGCAGATCGGCGACCGGGCAATCGTGGGCGCTGGTGCTGTGGTCATCAGGGATGTACCGCCGGAGGCGGTTGTGGCGGGCGTGCCTGCCAAAGCGATACGGAGATCGGGTCCATGAGTGGTCGGGAAGCCATCTCGATTCTTGAGCGGCTGTTGATTCATGCATCGGCAACGGTGCAGGATGCGATGGCAGCGATCGATGCAAATTCGCGTGGTGTGGTACTGCTGGTTGATGAGCAGCACAGATTTCTGCGCACGATCACGGACGGCGATCTGCGTCGTGCCATTCTGAAGGGGCACGCGCTGGGTACGCCTTTAAGTGTGGCAATTGATATTCAGGGTAAAAAATCCACGACAGCTCCGGTGGGTACGTCTCGTGAGGAGCAATTGTCGATGATGGCGCGGGCGCAGATTCGTCATCTGCCGCTGCTGAAGCCTGATGGTACCGTGGCCGAGTTGTCCTGTGCGGATCTGGTACATGAGGATGTGTTGCCGCTGCAGGCTGTGATCATGGCGGGCGGTTTTGGAACTCGACTGCGTCCGCTGACTGACGATACTCCGAAGCCCATGCTGCCGGTGGGTGGACGTCCGCTGATGGAGCGTACGATTGAAGGTTTACAGCGAGCCGGCATTTCACGAATCAACGTGACGACGCACTACATGCCGGAGAAGATCATTCAGCACTTCGGTGGTGGTCAGAAGTTCGGTGTGGATCTGAACTATGTATCAGAAGATCAACCGCTGGGGACTGCGGGAGCACTGCGTCTGATCAGCGAAGTGGACGAGCCACTGCTGGTGATGAACGGTGATATTCTGACGAATGTCGACTATCGGGCGATGCTTAAGTTTCATCGAGAAAACCGGGCACAGCTGACGGTGGCTCTGCGGCAGTATGAGATGCAGGTTCCGTATGGTGTGGTGGAAGCGACGGATGGACTGGTGAGTGAACTGCGTGAGAAGCCGCGGATTACTTTCCTTGTGAATGCCGGGATTTATCTGCTGGAGCCAACGGTACTGAAGCAGATTCCGGATGCGGGGCGTTATGACATGACGGACCTGATCAACCGGTTGCTGGCTCAGGGTGAGCGAGTGGTTGGATTTCCGGTGATGGAGTACTGGCTGGATATCGGTCGGCTGGATGATTTTCAGAAGGCACAGGAAGACGTGGAGCGAGTCAGGTGGGCAGCATGAGCTGGACGGGCAAGCGTGTTCTGGTAACGGGTGCTGGCGGTTTTATTGGCAGTCATCTGACGGAGGCGCTGGTGCGAGCCGGTGCCAGTGTCCGGGCGATGGTGCATTACAATTCGGCGGGTCGTCGAGGCTGGCTGGATGAAAGTCCGCTGCATCGTGAGATGGAGATTGTTGCGGGCGACATTACGGACAGTGGTTCAGTCGCTGCGGCGATGCAGGGGCGTGAGGTGGTGTTTCACCTTGCGGCACTGATTGCGATTCCGTATTCGTATACGGCGCCATTGTCGTATGTGCAGACGAATATTGTGGGGACGCTGAACGTTCTGGAGGCTGCACGGCGTCTGGGCACAGAGCGGATTGTGCAGACATCGACGAGTGAAGTTTACGGGACGGCACAGTTTGTTCCGATCTCAGAGACTCATCCGCTGCAGGGGCAGTCGCCATACTCGGCCAGCAAGATTGGTTCAGACAAGCTGGCGGAGTCGTATTATCGATCCTTCAGTCTGCCGGTGGTGACAGTGCGGCCGTTCAATACGTACGGGCCGCGGCAGTCAGCGCGAGCGGTGCTGCCGACGATTATTACTCAGTGTCTGGCTGGTCAGGCAGTGCGTCTGGGCAGTCTGACACCGACTCGTGACCTGAATTACGTGGCGGACACGGCTTCTGGTTTCATGGCCTGTGCGGCTCATCCGGACGCGGTTGGAAAGACGCTGAACATTGGTTCGGGGCGTGAAATCAGTGTGGGCGATCTGGCTCAGCTGGTGGCGAAGCTGGTGGGTACGAACGTGCGCATTGAGTGTGACGAGCAGCGTCTGCGTCCGGCGGCCAGTGAAGTGGAACGGTTGCTGGCTGACAATCGGCTGGCGGCAGAGACGGTGGGCTGGCGTCCGGCGGTTTCGCTGGAGGATGGTCTGCAGCAAACGATTGCGTGGTTCCGTGAGAATTCAAAGGGTTATCGCGCCGATGTCTACAACGTCTGATCAGAGTGGGGAACGTTTTCTGCCATTGAGCGAACCCTGTCTGCAGGGGAATGAGTGGCAGTATGTGCGGGAATGTCTGGATTCCGGCTGGATTTCATCGGTGGGCGAATTCGTCAATCGATTTGAGCAGCGGGTGGCGGAATATGTTGGTGTGAAGCATGCGGTGGCGACGGTCAACGGGACTTCGGCGCTGCATACAGCGCTGCTGACAGCGGGCGTGCAGCCGGGTGATGAGGTTCTGGTATCGACACTGACGTTCATTGCCACGGCAAATGCGATTCGCTACGCGGGTGCTCATCCGGTACTGATTGATTCGGAGTCGCAGTGGTGGCAGATGGATCCGCAGCTGCTGCGAGATTTTCTGCGTCAGCGTTGTCGAATTGAGAATGGTGAGTTGTGGAATCGTGGTACGGGTCGTCGGGTCCGAGCGATCATGCCGGTGCATGTGCTGGGGCATCCCGTGGATCTTGTGGCGATCACCGAGCTGGCGGCAGAGTCTGGTCTGCGTCTGATAGAGGACGGTGCGGAGTCACTGGGGGCTTCACTGAACTGGAAGAAGGTTGGTGCAACGAGTGATCTGGCGTGTGTCAGCTTCAATGGCAACAAGACCATCACCTGTGGTGGTGGTGGTATGCTGCTGACGAATTCGAAGCGGGATGCGGATCGGGCTCGTTATCTGACCACGCAGGCCAAGGACGACGCGGTCGAATACATTCATAACGAGGTAGGATTCAACTATCGAATGACGAATGTGCTGGCAGCGATCGGGCTGGCGCAGTTGGAACAGCTGGACGGATTTGTCCAGCGTCGTCGTGAGATTGCGGAGTATTATCGGGAGCATCTGAGTGGCTGTGGTCTGACGTGGCACGTGGATGCTCCGGGTGCCCGTTCGACCAGCTGGCTGTCGACAGCGCTGGTGGATCCGCTGCACGCGCTTGTGCAGGTCGGCCGTCTGCAGGTACCTGCCGTCCTTGAGCGCCTGCACGTCGGCGAACATGGCGTTGAGGTCGGCAGCGCGCTGGGCATCGGTGCCCGCGAACGGCCCGCGCCGCGCGGCCACGAACTCACCCGGCTTGACCTTGAAGCCCAGCGCCTGCAGCGACTCGATGGCCATCTTCAGCGGTTCGCGCTCGAAGGTCGCGTTGGCCGGGCTGACCAGGCCGAGGGTGTCGCCGGGGCGAAGGCGCGGGGCAAGCAGCGGTGCCGGGGCTGCGGGTGATGCGGCGGCGTCGGCAGACGAGGCTGCCAAAAGGCTGGCGGCACCCGCGCCGAGGTGAAGAAGTTGGCGGCGAGACGGGGTCATCTGTGGTCCGGGACGTGAAGAAACGGGTGGGCGCCGCATACTCGGCGCGTGAATCTGCTGTGCCGCATTGTGTTCGCCGACCTGCCTGCTGGACGCTCACTCCGCGTTGCCATGATGCTGGGTGTGTGGCTGGCCTTCGCGGCACCAACGCCTGCAAAGGCGGCGCCCGCGGCCTGTCCGGAGCGCTTGCGCATTGCTTTCCCTGACGCCTCCGCCAAGCCCTTCATGCGCGGCCAAGGG
>CAXBSH010000178.1:0-10762 GCA_963977705.1 uncultured Planctomycetaceae bacterium | reverse complement strand
TGTCTCCACCGAACTCGTCACAGCAGCTCCCGCAGATAAAAATGATGCTTGCCAAGACGACCACCGTAGTTGCCGGCAGAAATCAATCGCACACCACAACTGCCCGCCGCCGCATGCAGCCCCACACGCATCGCCTGCCGCACATCCTCCACCGTCAGTCCGTCCACCACAATCTCATACACACAATGACAGTCCGCCGGCAATTCACTTGCCACCACACCTCGCAGCGTCGGACACCAAACCTCATTCGTACTGGCCTTCAGTCCCGCATACTTTGAACCCACCTTACTGCCCGAACGCACAACGCCACCGGGAAAGGGCAGGGCAACCCCACGCAACTCTCGAATCGCATCCACCGCCACTTCGGCAGCAGCCAGCGTCTGAGCCGTGTCGGTCCCGCAGATCAGCAGATTTCCACCAGCAACACCCGTCACCGTGCCAAACTCATCCTCACACACAAACTCGCCATCCATCACCGGTATCCGCCAGTAACGCCGGCCGTCAATCTGCTTCGACTGCTGATAACCGTCACCGAAATACCGCAGACCACCACCAATCCGCACTCGCCGATCCTTCGCACAGTCCGGCAAACCATTAAAACAGGCCGTACCAGGACATGTCAGCACACATTGCCCCACACGATTCAGCAACGCCTGCCCCAGAACCTGCGTCGAGAATCCAAATGCCAGCACAGACACACCCGGACGACCATCCGGCGTCTCGGCGAGACCCAGCTCGGCCTCCACAGCCGCCTCCAGATCGCAGGCAATCACGCTGGTCGCATTCCCACAGAACACCGTGGCCGCAGTCCGCGCCCAGCGCAGACTGTCCGCAGTGATCAGCAGCCGCGCTGCACGGATCGGAAAAGCCTCTGCAAACGTATCTGCAATCGATACACCCTGCAGCTGTAACACACGGCTCTCACCCAAACCCTTACCCCCCCCCTCGAACGGCCCAGACCCCAGCCTCCCGCGCGCACCCAATCTCCCCGTAGCCTATGATCTGCCGGGCAGCCCCGCCAGCACACCAGACCATTTCCCCGCTTTCCACCGTTTCCCCGACAGCTGATAACGGGCTGGAGATTCCCTGCCCATTGTGTAAACTGAAGCACTATGGCTGAACAACCCCTGCGAGTCCTGCTGCTGGACGGCGAACTCACCTTTCGAGGTTCGTCGCTGCTCACCTTGCGCATCGCTCGCGGGCTGGAAAAACGAGAACTTGAAACGGCCCTGATCTGCACCTCCTGCTCAGGCCTCGATCCCACGCTCCTGCAGAATGTCCGTCTGCACGAAATCCCGGGACTCGATATCCCGGTCTGGGGACGCCTCGTCGCCCGCACGATCTACCGCGATATCAAGGAGCAGCGACCGGACGTCATCCACCTCCTCGACAGCCGCCTGCTGCCCACCGCCTCCCGACTCGCTGAAAAACTCAAACGACCGCTCATCCTCAGTGTCGGTGGCCATGATGAAGCCGAATCTCTCATCCTCCGTCGACCTGTGCCCCAGCTCAAAGCCGTCATCTCAGTCAGCGACAGCGTCCAGACCCGATTGCCTCCCGGCAGCATTATGGATGCCCTCGAAAAACGCGTCATCCTGCCCGGAGTCGCAGTCCCCGACTCTGCACACATCGATCAACCACTTGACGATGATCGCCCGCCTGTGATCGGTATGGCCGGACCTCTCGAAGTCGTTAAAGGCGCCTCATTCTTTCTCCGCGCCTGCCACCGCGTCGTTGAAGCCGGTCACGATATCCGCATCGTTATCGCAGGCAGCGGACCGGAAGAACACAGCCTCCGACAGCTCGCCGCCTCACTCGACCTGTCCCGCCGCCTCACCTTCGTCGATGGCGGAGTCTCCATGACCGGTTACCTCTCCGCCATCGATATCTTCTGCCTGCCCTCACTGCAGCAGGGTATCGGCGTCCTGATGCTCGAAGCCATGGCTCTCGGCAGACCCGTCATCGCCTCCGGAGTCGGTGGTGTCCTGAGCGTCATCCAGGATCGCGAAAATGGCCTGATCGTCCCCCCCTCAGACAGCCGACTCCTCGCCGATCGCATCAGCGAACTGCTGCAGAATCGCGAAACAGCACGCCGACTGGCACGCGCCGGACAGGAACTCGCATATACCAGATTCCGCGAAGAACGCATGCTCGAAGAACACATCAGCATGTATCGCGAAATCCAGCAGGCCACACCACGCCCCGATGAAACCCTCACCGTACACAGTCGCTCCAGCAGCAGTCGAGATCGCCTATGAGCTGGCGACTGCTGTTCTCCGGACTCGACTCATTCACGTGGACGACCATCGTCCTGCTCGCCACACTCGCCGCCCTCATACTCAGCGGCTGGCTGCTCAGACTGGAACGCCGACTTGTGCCACGCCGCGTCGGCTGGACTCTGCTCGCCCTCCGCACCAGCATCCTCGCACTCCTCCTGCTCACGCTCCTGCAACCCGTTCTCACCAGAAAATCAGACCTGCAGCAGCAAAGCCGAATCGTCGTGGCTGTTGATGCCTCCGACAGTATGGAAACTCGCGACAGCCACGCCACTCTCGCCGAAAAACTCCGCTGGGCACAGGCTCTCGGAATGCTCGGAAATCAGGAAACACGGCCACTCATCGAACGCTGGGCCACCACTGCAGACTCCGGACAGGAACCCCACTGGCACCTCACCGATCTACCACCGCAAACCCCCGCAGAACAGGCCGCCGCCAGAGCACGACGAGATCAGGTCATGGCCACACTGCAGGAATTCGATCTGCTCCCACGCACCGAATTCGCCCGCCGACTGCTCACCGCAAAACCCATCGAACTCCTCGAAAACCTCCGCCGCAATCTCCCCACCGATCTCCGACTGTTCGCCGCAGAACAACTGCAGACCACACCACAGCTGCTCAACCAGCAACTCCAGTCCGATCGACAGAAACTGCGCCCCGCTGCCACCGACACCATCGGACTGCTCCAGAAAACACTCGCCGAAGAATCCGCCGGGCAAATCCGCGGATTCGTTCTGCTCACCGACGGACGACAGACAACTCCCGCTGATGCCGCCGGCACCGCAGAACTGCTCGCCATGATCAATGTCCCCGTCTACTGCATCCCAATCGGCTCCGCACTGCAGCCTCGAGACCTCTCTATCGCCTCCATCGATGCCCCCGAAACCGTCTTCCTCAAGGATAAAGCCCTCATTCGCACCGTCCTCGGAACCGCCGGATTTGAAGGCGAAGAACTCACCGTGCGCCTCGAAGCCGATGGCACCGTCCTGCAGCAGCAGACGATCACCCCCGCAACCGACTCCGCCGTCGTCTCGTTCTCACTACCCGCAGATCAGGCCGGACGCTTTGACTACCTGATCACCAGTGAAGCACGCCCCGGAGAACTGCGGACCGATAACAATTCACGCAGCTTCAGCCTCAAAGTCGTCGACAATAAAGCCCGCGTCCTCCTGCTTGACGGCGATGCCCGCTGGGAATTTCGCTACCTCAATAACCTCCTCGAACGTGATCGACAGGTCACCGCCAGCACCGTCCTGTTCCGACAACCATGGCTCGAAATCCTCAACCAGCCAGCACTCCAGAATACACTCCCACCCGCTGAAGCCTTTCGCGAAGTCCTCGCGTCCACCGATCTGCTCATTATCGGAGACCTCAATCCCGCAGAAGCCGATCCGCAGACCTGGCAGATGGTGGAAGAAGCCGTCACTCGTGATGGACTCACCGTCGTCATCATCCCCGGACGCCGCTACATGCCGCTCGCACACCAGTCCGAAATCCTGCAGGCCATGCTGCCCCTCAACAATGTCCAGCAGAAACTCGCCGAACAATTCCTCCCCTCTGCCCCCGCAACTGAACAAACAGCCTTCCGACTGACACTCAGCCCCGTTGCTCAGACACTGCCCATGTTCCAGCTGCAGGAAGATCCCACCAGCCGAGACACCTCGCTCGCAAAACTGCCCGGACATCCCTGGATCGCCACCGGAACACCCAAACCCGGAGCTGTCGTCTGGGCCACCGCCGCAATCCCCGGACTCCCCAATGCCGCTGATCCCGTCATCATTCAACAGGACTACGGCTTCGGACAGATCGTCTGGCTCGGACTCGACAGCACCTGGCGCTGGAGACGACGGGCCGGAGATGAATGGCACTACAAATTCTGGGGACAACTCATTCGCTGGGCAGCCCGCAGTAAAGCTTCCGCCGGAAACAGCTCCCTCCGCATGGCGGTCTCAGACGTCGTCGTCGACGAAACAGAATCGCCCGAGGTCGTCGTCCGCTGGGATCGCCGCCTGCTCCCACAGATCTCAGATGTCACTGTCTCTGTGGTCGCCCAGCAACAGCAACCACAGCAGCAGCAGCAGAATACCACCGCCGCTCCGCCCGTCACCGTACAACTCATGCCCTCACCCGAAATGCCCGAACGATTCACCGCAAAACTACCCAGACTCACCGAAGGGACCTGGAACCTGCAGCTCAAAGTCGAAAACACCAGCGTCGAAATTCCCCCCAACATCCAGACAGAACTGCTGGTCAGAAAACAAATCTCAGCGGAACTGGCCGATGTCAGCTGCAATCGCACTCTGCTGAAACAGCTGGCCGAACAAAGCGGCGGCGAAATGATTGAACCATGGGACGCCGCACGCATCACACAACTGCTGCTGCCACAGGAACAAACTCAGACCAGACTACAGGAACGCAGCCTCTGGGATCACTGGGCACTCGTCATCCTGTTCTGCACACTGCTGATGACCGAATGGGCCGTCCGCCGCATCAACGGCCTGCCCTGATCCCCCCCACCCAGCGTTTTCCAACGCTCCCGCCAACCCTCTCACCCAGCACCAACACGCAGTCTGGGCTTCAGCCCAGGCACACCCCTCGCCAAAAAAACTCAAGCCCACTGCCCACTGCCCACTGATTACTGATTACTGATTACTGATTACTGACCACTGACCACTGCTTCAAACCTGCCCCAGCCCACGCACCACGTGCTCCAGTGCACGCTCCGCCATCCGATTGAAATACTCCCACGTATGACCACCCCCGGTGATCAGCAGATCCCGCTCATGCAGAATCCCCGATGACGAAAGTTTCATCCCCAGACGCGATACCCCGTCATACCACTCCATGTCCGCCGGATCACAGCAGAAATACTGATACCTCGGCCACTGCAGCGGATGCAGGTTCAGAACCACCGTCGCCTGCCGCGCCGCCTCGGCATCCGGAAACATCTGATCCAGTGGAATCCCAGCCCCATACAACTGATGAAAATCCACTGCCGGCGAAATCGCCGCCACCACCGGAAACTTCATCGCCTGACGATACGCCAACTGCAGCACACCCTGGCCACCCATGCTGACCCCCAGCAGTGCGATCCGCGGTGGCTCCACCTGCAGCGTCTCAGCAATCCATGGCACCAGAGACTGCACCAGCCACTGCTGCGGAGTCACCTCGGGATCAAATTCCTTACACACCACATCCAGCCACCAGCTGCGACGCCCCGATGGACACACCACCGCCAGACGATGCTGCTGAAACAGTCGAGTAAACACAGGGTTGTCCGATAACAGCACCTCGCCATGCCCGTGCAGAAACAGCACGACACCCGCCAGAGACTCTGCCCCCGCTGGTACAAATAACTCCAACTCACGCCCCGCAGCCTGGAGCCGCTGCCAGCGAGATAACAAGGCGGTGTCCGATAACGCTGCCGCCGACTGAGCCGACATCCCGGGAAACAGATTCTTCAACGCTTCAAACATAAGCCACCACAGTTCTCCGGCCAGCCAATTGTGGCCTTTATGACGATCTCAGTTCTGCTCTACAATACCCACACGCATTTGCCCACTCGCATCTGCACCAGACACATCCCTGCCACCTCGTATGCAGAACACCATCCCATGCAGCACCCGGATTATGAAGCCCGCCGCAACCGAGTCCTTCGAAAATTCCGAGAGGCGGGGATCGACAGCCTGCTCGTCTCAGGTGTTGCCAATGTCCGCTACCTCACCGGATTCACCGGAGACTCGTCGTGGCTGTTCCTCGCACCCGACCACCACGTCATCCTCAGTGACACCCGATACGAAACCCAGCTGCAGACCGAATGCCCCGGACTTGCAGTCGAAATTCGCGATGCCGCACGCACCGTCCTCGACCTCGCCGTCGCTCGCATCTCCGCCCACGGTGCCAAACGAGCCGGGTTCGAAGCGGAACACTCCACCTTCGCCACCTGGCAGGCCCTCTCCAAACACCTCGCCTCCACCTCAGCAGCCCTCATACCCACCTCCGGAATCGTCGAACGGTTTCGCGAAGTCAAAGATCGCTCCGAACTGACACAGATCCGCGAAGCCATCCAGATCGCTGAACGCGGAATCGGAGTCGTCAGAAGCAGCCTCCGCGCCGCTCAAACCGAATCGGACGTCCGCTTCCTCCTCGAATCCGCCATGCGCGACTTCGGCGGGCAGGGCACCGCCTTCGAACCCATCGTCGGAGTCGGACCGACAGCCGCACTCCCCCACGCCCACGCCGGACACCGAAAACTCAACGAACATCCCGTCCTGCTCGTCGACTGGGGCGCCGTCAGCTCCCACGGCTACCGCAGCGACCTGACACGAGTCTTCATATCGGAAAAACCAACAAAACAAATCGAAAAAGTCTATAAAACCGTTCTGGCTGCCCAACAGGCCGCGATCGCCGCCATCCGCCCGGGAGCACGTTGTGCGGATGTCGACCGGATCGCTCGCGGCCTCATCGCAGATGCCGGTTTCGGCCCGTTTTTCGGCCACGGCCTCGGACACGGTTTCGGCCTTGAAATCCACGAATCTCTCAGAATGAGCCCGCTATCGCAGCAGGTTTTCGAGCCCGGCATGGTGGTCACCGTGGAGCCGGGAATCTACCTCCCTGGCAAATTTGGCGTGCGCATCGAAGACGATGTGCTGGTTACCGCCGGCGGTTGCGAAGTCCTGACTTCGGTTCCTCGCGAATTTGAGCAGTCGTTTGTTGGCGTCCTTGCATAAATTCCCCGATTTTACGATGATTCCCACTCAATCCCTCATCGGATCGGGAAGAAACACACAATTGGCTGTCGCACAGGCATGCTGACGCAGTTTTTCTGCCGGCAGTCTCCTGAAAAAGCGGCAGTCGGAGTCATCTTTTATTATGGCGAAACCCGTGGAAACTGAACCAAAACGCAAAGCATTCGACCTTGACGATTTCCGTAAGCTGCTGCAGCTGATGGAAAAATACGGCGTTTCCGAAGTCAGCATGGCCAACAACGACGAATCGTGGAAGGTTCGTCGGGGCCCGCGACAGGTGGCTTACGCACCGTCCATGCCGGAATTCGCCCCGATTGCCGCCCCGGCCGCTCCGGTCGCAGCTCAAGCTGCTCCCGCAGCAGCCACTCCGGCCGCCCCGGCACCAGCCGCGGCACCAGCTGGAATCCTGATCACAGCACCAACCGTCGGCACCTTCTACGCCGCACCCAGCCCGGACGACCCGCCCTTCGTCACTGTGGGCTCCGTTGTCAAAGCTGACACCGTCGTCTGCATCATTGAAGCCATGAAAGTCTTCAATCAGATTCAGGGTGAAAAAGCCGGACGCGTCGTTGAAGTGCTGGTCAACAGCGGTGATGCCGTTGGCTTCGGACAGCCACTGTTCCGTCTTGAACCCTGATTCACTGTATTCAGACGCACTTTCCGTTGTGCCGGCGCCGTTCGTCCCTGCGATCATTCCGCAGTGAACTGTGCCGCACGGCCCCTGGGAATTTTCTGATTGCCGGTCCGCCCGACGTGACACTCGTTGCGGGCAACGATCCTGTTTCTTCTGGCGTGAGCTCACTCATGTTTCAACGAATTCTGGTTGCCAATCGCGGCGAAATTGCCCTGCGAATCATCCGCGCCTGCCGCGAGATGGGAATTGAGACCGTCGCGGTCTACAGCGAAGCCGACCGCGGCGCTCACTACCTGTCGCTTGCCGACGAAGCGTGGTGCATCGGGCCCCCGCAGGCGCTCGAAAGCTACCTCCAGATCAAACGCATCATCAGTGCAGCGGAAATCGGAAACGTACAGGCCGTGCATCCCGGCTACGGTTTCCTCGCAGAAAATGCCCACTTCGCCGAAGTCTGCCGCAGCTGCAACATCGAATTCATCGGCCCACCCGTTGAAGCCATGCAGCAGCTCGGTGACAAAGTCAGTGCTCGCGAAATCGCCCGCAAAGCCGGTGTGCCCTGTGTCCCCGGCAGCGATGGACTGATCACGGATATCGAAGATGCCGTAAAGATCGCCGACAGCATCGGCTACCCCGTACTGATCAAAGCCACCGCCGGTGGCGGTGGTAAGGGCATGCGAGTCGCCGGGAATGAAATCTCCCTCCGCGCCGGCATTGCCGCAGCCAGTGCTGAAGCCGAAAAAGCCTTCAAAAACGCCGGCGTCTACCTCGAAAAGTACATCGAAAAGCCACGCCACGTCGAAGTCCAGATCATCGGTGATAACTACGGCAACGTCGTCCACCTCTGGGAACGCGACTGCTCAATGCAGCGCCGCCACCAGAAACTCATCGAAGAAAGCCCCGCCCCCAAACTGCCCCCCGAAGTTCGCGAACGCATCTGCAATTGTGCCGTGCAGCTCGTCAAAACCGCCGGCTACACCAACGCCGGAACCTGCGAATTCATCGTCGACAAAAACTTCAACTTCTACTTCATCGAAGTTAATGCCCGAATTCAGGTGGAACACCCGGTCACCGAACTGGTCACCGGGATCGACCTCATCAAACAACAGATTCGCGTTGCCGCCGGTGAAAAACTGCCCTTCACCCAGGCCGATGTCAAACACTCGGGCTGCGCAATCGAACTGCGAGTCAACGCAGAGGATCCGGAGAACGGGTTCCGTGGCAGCCCCGGAACCATTACCCGCCTGCGCCTGCCCGGCGGTCCCGGAGTCCGCTTCGACTCTCACGTCTACGAGGGCTACACCATCAGCCCCTACTACGACTCCATGATCGGTAAACTCATCGTCTACAAACCCACTCGTCAGGAAGCCATCGAATGTATGCGACGCTGCCTGCACGAATTCGTTATTGAAGGAATCAAAACCACCCTGCCACTGGCAAAGAGAATGTTCTGCCACGCAGACTTCGTGGACTTCAATGTCGACACCACGTTTGTCGAACGCACCTTCTGACAAACCACCAGGCCCCCTCGCTTTTCCTTTCTGTCCCTAATTCATGATTCAGGATTTCCAGGTTATGTCTCAGGCAATCAAACGAGTTGCCCTGCTGTTCTCCGGTGGCCCAGCCCCTGGCGCCAATTCCGTCATTTCAGCCTGTGCCATTTCATTCATCCGAGCCGGTATCGAGGTCGTTGGGATTCGCTACGGCTACTCCAACCTCATCGACTACACCCCCGCTCAGCCACTCGTCGAAGGCGTCCACTACCTGCGCCTCACTGAACCCGCACTCCGCCGCACACGCAGCAAAGAGGGCATCCTGATCGGGACAGCTCGCGCAAATCCCGGCAAGAAAATTCAGTCCCCGGCCGACCTGCACGACCCCGAAAAAGTCGCCCCCATGCAGCGCGTCAACGAGGCACTCCGCTCCATCGGAGTGGATGCACTCGTCTCCATCGGTGGCGATGACACCCTGAAAACAGCCAATAAATTCAAACTGTTCCAGGAATTGCTGCCAGCCGGTGTCCCGCGGATCCCCGTGGTCCACGTCCCCAAAACCATCGATAACGACTACTCCGGCATCGACTTCACCTTCGGTTACTTCACCGCCGTCGAAACCCTTGGCACGGAAATCCGCAACCTTCACGCCGATGCAGAAGCCGCTCGCGCCTACTTCGTCGTCGAATGCATGGGACGCAGTGCCGGCTGGTTGGCTTACGGTGCCGCAATCTCCGGCGAAGCCAGCATGGTTCTCAGCGTCGAAGATATCACCGAAGAATACCTCGCCCCCGAATCTACCCCCAAACGCAAAGTCATGGACCTCCAGAAACTCGTGGCCCGCATCGTCACCATGATGCGCAAACGACGCGAACAGGAAGGAAAGGACTACGGAGTCGTTGTGCTGGCAGAAGGACTCGCAGAATACCTCTCCGATAAGGACCTCGAAGGCGTTCCTCGCGACGACCACGGACACCTGTCCGTTGCCAACTGCGACCTCGGCAAGATGATCGCGAAGAAAGTCGCCGAAGAATTCAAAAAACAAACCGGGGTCACTCGGAAAGTCAATGGACTGCAGCTCGGTTACGAATCCCGCTGTGCTCGCCCCCATGCCTTCGACGTAATGCTCGGCTGCCAGCTGGGTGTCGGGGCCTTCCGAGCACTCGCGGAAAAAGGGATGAACGGCGTCATGATCTCC
This sequence comes from uncultured Planctomycetaceae bacterium, assembly GCA_963977705.1. Taxonomy (GTDB): domain Bacteria; phylum Planctomycetota; class Planctomycetia; order Planctomycetales; family Planctomycetaceae; genus SXXK01. The sequence goes on along the minus strand of CAXBSH010000178.1, from coordinate 416 downwards.
GTCGCCGGACAGTTCGACCTGCACTACGTGCCCTTCGAAAAACTGGTCAATCCGGAAAACCTCGTCACCGTCGTTCGCTTCATCAAATCCGGTTCCGATTTCCATCGACTGGCCAAATTCCTCTCCAGCTTCCCGGAAGGCTGATCATCACTCACCATGGTGTCCCGGCTGCTCCAGCATTGCGTTGGTGCCCGTCCGGAAGAAATCTTTGAGGATTTCTTCCCGGACGGGATCGCAGCAGTCGCACTCGCCTGGGAAGCCAGTCGCATCGTCGTCGCGACCGGAAACGGCAGACTGTGCCTCATGACCTCCCGCGGACAACGACTCCGCGAAGTCTTCGAGATTCATGACGTCCGCCAGATCGCCCTCGCTCACACCGCCGCCATCGGACTGGCCGTCTGCGGCGAACGAGGCCT
>CAXBSH010000177.1:0-10821 GCA_963977705.1 uncultured Planctomycetaceae bacterium | reverse complement strand
GGGCTTGAACGCGGGGGACGACACGGGCTGAAGCCCATGCTACGACCACCGAGCACCAGCTCGGTGACAGCCACACGACAATACCCGTCAGCTGCCGCTAACGGCTCGCCTCGGGAAAGACCGAGCGGCGCTTCCGAGACGCGAATCCAGCACCTTCGGTTCGGCAGCAGCCTCACCCGCCCAAAGGGAACGGCGTCTGCACTGACCACTGATTACTGATTTTCGTAGGCCGTTTCCGCGCCAACTGGTACACTGCCACGGCCTGCTGTCAATCAGCCAAACCGTTCCACAGAATTCAGCATCATGCAGATCCCACAAGCCACCGCCGAACACCACTGGCTGCAGCGTATGACAGGTCACTGGACTGTTTCCAGTGAATGCCGAATGAGGCCGGACGACCCACCTTTTCAATTCTCGGGTACCGAGGTCGTTCGATCACTGGGTGAACTGTGGATTCTCGCAGAAGGCACTGGCAGTACCCCGGATATCGGCTGCGACTCGGTCATGACACTGGGCTATGATCCTCAGCAACAGGCCTTCACCGGCACATTTGTGGGCTCAAAGATGACTCATCTGTGGCTGTACCGCGGACAATTCTCGGCCGACGGGCAGCAACTGATCCTGGAAGCAGAAGGCCCGGATTTTTCTGGTACAGGCACACTGACCACATTTCGCGATATCATTCAATGGATCGACGAAAACCACCGTCGTATGACATCGCTGGTGCAGAATCCAGACGGGCAATGGCAGCATTTCATGACGACAGATTATCTGCGTCAGCCCGCAGCTTCCTGAACGCTGATTGCTGCCCCGAAATCACTCTGCGTCATCAAACCGCACTTGCTGGATATCGGATTGCTGTCGGTCCGCTGCAGCCAGCGCCTGCAGTCCGGCACTGGCGGTCGCTGACTCCGGATTCTCCTCCAGAATTCGCTCAAACATCCAGCGGGCCTCATCCGAGCGACCACTCATTGCTGCGGCAACAGCCAGGTTGGTCCGAGTCTGCTCGGGCGTACAACCGGATCGCTGAAATGCCAGAATGGCCTCGCGAGAACGCTCGGTATGAGCATACAACAGACCCAGATTATTCTGAATACGGGCGTCGTCCGGAGCAATTTCAGCGGCCTGCTTCAGCTTCTGCTCAGACTCCGACCAGCGCTGCTGCAGATACAGCGAATAACCATAGTCACAAAGTACAGCTGCATTCTTCGGCTCCAGCTTCAGCGCCTGCTGGTACAGGGACTCGGATCGGTCAAAGTGCCCCTGCCGATCCGTCACAACTGCCATTCTCCATGCGGCCTCAGCGTTTGCCGGATTACGTTCCAGCACACGACCATAGGCCGCTCGCGCTGCCTTCAGATCACCACGCTGCTCCATGGTACGAGCCAGCGAGGTCTGAATATCGGCCACCTGACCGTCACTCAGATTCTCGTCTGCTGTGTCCAGCACTGGCACAGACGCGGTGCTTGCCACCCGACTGCGACCAGCCGACTGACAGCCCGCACCGGCCAGCAGGGTCCCCACAAGCAACGCGAAGCCAATCCGATTCGATGTTGTGTGCATGACCACTTCCCTTTCACTGAACCAGACCACCGGACTGCGCACCACCACCGCCACCCGCACTGCTGCCACCACCGGAAATGCCCGACGAACCACCTCGGGATTTTGTCTGCTGCAGACGATTGGCATGTATCAGCAGTGCTGATTCACTATCCAGCGAAAACTCCGGAGCACCGATGGTCTGCACGGAATCGACCGAGACCTCCTGCTGCAGCGATTTCAGCAGCTCAGTCACAGATTCCCGACGTGCCGTATCCAGCATCGGACCTGCCCCTGACGCTTCCACAAAAATCGCACCATGCCCGACACGCAACTGACGACTGATGCGAGCCAGTCGCCCCTTACCGGCCGCATTCAGCTCTGAACTGCCAGCCTTGAAATCATATCGGTACAAAGTCATCCGCGCTGCCTGCGCCTGCTGCCGCTGCCGCTCCAGCAGCCCGTGGACGGCCATTCCCACGGGTGGACGCTGAAACTCTTCCGGATAACCGAACATCCGATCTCGCCATTTCGCCTTCTGCTGCTGCATCCACGCAGAAATTCCGCTGCCACCGTCTTCCGCACACCCGGCTTCCGCACAGGGGGGCGCAGCACACGGCTGCGACACACGAACTGCCGGTACAGCAGGCACTGCGGCAGGGCTGACACCGTCATCATAGGGGACCGCAGGAACTTCCGACACCTGCGCGTCGACGGGTATCGCCGGCACCTCTGTCGCTGCAATCGGTGTCAGAATCACCCGACCCGACACATCGTCCTGAGCCACTGCCGGACGCACACACATCGCAGTGGCCAGCAGTAATCCGCCTGCCGCCGCTGATCGTTTCCGCTGTTTCATGACAAACTCTCCCTGAGTTTTCGACATCACTCAGAAAACCCGTGTGGACCCTGAATATAGCTGCTTTCAACCTGCATCTTCCGGAAACATCCCAGCGGATCTTCCCCATTGGTCGTGGAACGAAACTCTGCATGCCCCGTATGACCCTCGATCCGATTCAGCAGGTAGAACTCAAGATCATTCGGTTCATAAACTTCTGCACCGGGTAACGGACCCAGCTCTTCAGCATTCACTGCCGCCACCAGATGGGGAGTCACCAGCACGATCAGTTCCTTCTCCACACGCTGATTCGTCGTATTGCTGAAGAAGGGACCGATATACGGCAGGTCACCCATCCCCGGAATACGGTCTGTACGTCCCGCCAGGTCCACCTGCATCAGACCGGCAATCGCCAGCGTCTGACCCTCCCGCATTTCCACCGTCGTATGCGATCGCCGAGTATTCAGGCCCGGCACACTGACCCCGCTGACCTGAGTACCCAGAGAATAATCAATCGAACTGACCTCCGGATCCACTTCCATTCGAATCAGATCCCCGTCCAGCACGTAAGGCACAAATGCCAGCTGTACCCCGAATTTCTTGTACTGAATCGTAACCGTTGGAGTTCCACCACCAGCACCGGACTGGGGCACGGGGACAGGGAATTCACCACCCGCCAGAAAGTCGGCCCGATGACCGTGCATGGCCACCAGATTGGGCTCCGCCAGCACCTTCAGCACGCTGTTCCGACGCAGTGCAGAAATAAATGCCTGAAATCCCATGCCCTCGAAAATCCCGAATGCAGTAGTTGAAGCAGAACCACCTCCGGCACTGGCCGAGGCACTGCCAAAGACGCCCGTGCCCGATGCTGTTCCCGTCACTCCCGTAGCGCCCGTCATCCGCGTTCCGATCACATTACCGGAATCCGCAAACAACAGATCCGAACCAATCTGTCGATAGGCCGTACGATTCAACTCAGCAATCTGCACCATCAGCATCACCTGCTGCGGACCCGGAATCCGCATCAGATTGATGATCTCAATCTCAGCAGCTGTTCCCCCACCACCAGCACCACCCGACTTCTGGTTTGGCAGATCAAACGCATCATTACCTGCTGCTGAGTTACCCGCGGCTGATTTCTTTCCGGTCTTTTCGCCTGGCACTGGTACAGCTTGTTCAACCCCCTCGTCACCCTCCTGCACGCGACCACGCGACACCTGTCGCAGCACACCATATTCACCCGGCTCCAGTGGCTCTTCCGGTAAATCTTCCTCGGGTCTGGCCGCCGCTCGAATTCCCCGAGCTGCATCCGGCAATACGGCGATGACCTGACTGGCCCCACCAGACCCGGCATTCGCCGCGGATGCTGACTGTACCGCCTTCTGCAGCACCTCGTTAATGCGGGCCAGCTGCTGCGCATCCCGGGCCTCACCCTCCACCAGCAACTTATTGCCCAGATGTGCCAGTTGCACTGAGGCATCAGGAAACACCTGTCGCAGCCGCGCTTCCAGCAGACGCAGATCCAGACCTACACGAATCTCAAACGTTATCAGCTCGCCATTGCCCGTGTTGATCGTCAGATCAGTTGTGCCCACACGACGCCCAAGAATTCGCAGCTGTCGAGCACCGACCAGCAGCACGTCCGCCACACTCTGATCCGAAATCGCCACTGACGGCGCAGCCGCATCACCATCTTCCTGAAACTCCAGCGGCTTCTCCAGAACCAGAGTTCGGCTCTGACCAAGAATCACCTCGAACGCCGCATCCGATTCCGTCAGCTTCTGCACCAGACTGGAAGCTCGCTGCAGACGAAGAGACGGATTTTCCAGCTTCGACGGCAGCTCTGGTGTCGGGGCCACCTCCTCAGGCTCGTCCTGAGCCCGCAGAATGACGTGCAGCCCGGATCCAAGGCCGGCCACAGCCATAGCCCCCAAACCGAACACCAGAAACCACCGCGATCCACACACTCGATTCGCGATTCGCATGGCAAAAGACTCAGCATCTGGACAGATTCCGGAGCATCATGGCCGAGCAGGCAGCGCCCGGACAAACCTCAGATCCCCGAAATAACACACACACAGAAACAACGATATCGCTGTTACACCAGCTACAATCGTCACTGCGGGTATTCCGTCACGGCGCATCCCACACGAAACGGCGATTCCAGCGTAATCAATAGTCCTGGCATGCGGGAAATAACAGAGAATCCCAAAACGCCGATCTTTCCGCCTGGCACCAGCAGGCATCAGAAATCCACGCCAAATTTTGGCCCACCCGCTGGAAAGGCTCAAGTTTCCCGTTCCGCGCCGGAACGGCGATCAAATCACGCCTGACGTCTGCCAGCCGCCTCTTTCAGCTCTTTCGCCAGCTCTGCCACACGTCGGCTGAACTTTGCCGACGGTGCCGTCAGCTGCAATGGCTCGCCACTGTTCACTGCCCGCAGCATCGCCTTCGTCTCATCCGGTAAATCCACGGCAGATTTCATCTGCAGGGCTTCAAAGATCTGCGCAACAGACACTTCGCCCGACCACCCCGTACGATTGACCACCAGCCTGATACGACCACGGTCCAGTCCTGCATCAGCCTGCCAGTCCAGCATCAACTTGGTGCGACGCAGCGAAACAAAATCCGGACGCATCACACACAACAGCACATCACACGACTGAGCCATGGTAAATGCGGCTGGGTTCAGACCGCGATCCAGATCCAGCACAAGGTAGTCCACCTGCCGGCCCAGCAGAGACAACGCTCGCTGCACACCTCGCGGATCCACCGGTGCGAAACTGGGATACTCGGTGCATGCCGACAACAGCTGCACACCACTGCCATGAGACACCAGACAGGTCCGCAGCACCGTCGCATCCAGGCCATCCACGTTTCGACTGGCGTCTGCCAGCGTATGAGTGACCTTCAGATTCAGCAGCGTTGCCAGGTCACCACCCTCAACCTTCAGATCGACCAAACCGCAGGACCCCGGCTTCTTCGCCAGCTCACACGCCAGATTTGCCGCCACCACACTGCAGCCCGCACCACCACAGGCAGACCAGACACCAATCGTCCACGCCCTGGTCTTTCGCTGATCAATCCGATCCAGTGCGTTGTTCAGCTCACTGGAAAGCTCTGATTGATCCAGGTACTCGGTGGCACCCTGACGCATCGCCCGCAGCACCACACGGCTGTCCTCGATACTTCCAATCAGCAGCAGTCGACATGGCAACTCACTGTGAATCAGTCCAACCGCCTCAAGTCCACGTTCGACGTCCTCAGGCATCACCAGCAGAATGGTCGACTGCTGTTCGGCCCCCGCCCCCTGACGCGACTCTGTGGCAGCCGTCTGGCTGAGCGTTCTGATCAACCCCGGAACGCCGGCAAGACGACACTGGTTGCCCGCCGGAAACTCAAGACCACGATCCAGAATCGCGGACCGAATCAGCGAAGCTGCCGTTTCATCATCACTGACCAGATAAAACTTCATGCTGCAGAATTCTTTGCTGAACTGCCTGCGCGGATGTCGCCTGCCGAAAACATTCCACCTTACCCCCACCCGACACACAGTTCCAGCAGATCATCGGAAAAATCAGGTTTCTGGAAATTCGGCACTGTTTTCCCAGCCGTTCAGAGCCAGAAACTGGCGTCTCCAGTAGTAAGAGTCCAAAAGACCGTGCGTCGGCCGCCCCAGAATTCGCAGTGCCGCATAAAGTGCTTCAATTGTCGCAAGACCACCCTCCGGATCCTCATAAATCTCAGACTTCCGCGGATACGCAGTCTGCACTGCAGGCAGCGAACGAACGGGCAGATGCTGGTAAGACTGCAGCATGCTGGCCGCCCGCTTCCACGTCCCATCCAGCAACAACAGCCCACAACCCGCGTCTTGCTCTGACAATAAGGGACCCCCGATGCCCAGTCGAACATACCCCGTCAGGTCCACCGGAACCGGCTGCGGAAATGTTGTAAACAGGTATTCAGGATTCTGCCGCAAAGGCTCAACAGAACACTTGCTCCGCCGCTCCCGCGGATGAATCACAATCACTGTTCGAGGCCAGAACCGCCCCGCTGGTCGCTCCACTTCCATCCCCAGGCCTCAGCCTTCCGCTCGGATCTTTTCAATCTCAGCATTCAACTGAGCAATCTGCTTTTCCAGTGCGGGTATTTCCTGCGGATCATCCGGTTGCTTTCTGGCGGCGTTCAGTAACTGCTGCAGTCGCTGAATCTTGTTCTTCGCCGCTTCAATCTGCTTCTGCTGCTTCTTGTTCAATGCCATGTCACAACCTGACTCGGATTCTGCGGAACTTTCTGCCCGAACCACCTCAGGTGGTCCGCTTCCCCACGCTGTTTTGGTATTCTGACGGCGGTTAATGCACACAGAGTAGCGAACCGGAGCGTGATCCGAAAGGCTGCTGGAAACAGGAACCCATGTCAGACGCTTCAGATCCCGCAAATCAGCTGCTGCAACTGCTGCAATCCGCCATGACCGGACAGCTGAAACTGGCTGTCTTCAGCGGTCCCACACCGGCAGCAGGTCCGCAGATCCGCGTTGACGTCAGACCCGTCATGCTCCGCGGTAACACCGTACTGCAGTTTGCTGCCCGCACTGCGACCCAGGAATTCCATTCCAACCTTAACCCCGATCAGGCCCTGACACAGCTGCAGCAGCTGGCCGACGGACGCTTCCGCAATATCCGAATCCTCACCACCAGTGGTGAAACTCAGGCAACAGCCGGGAAAAATGGTCGCTGGAAAATTCATCGCCAGCGTTTGTCCCGCACCCTCCCAACCACAACCTCCGAAAACTCCGGCCCGGACAACAACCCCTCGGACCTCGCCGCTTCCATGCCACAGCATGATCGAGGTCGTAATTATCTGATCCCAGCCGGACAGCCCTGTCCATTCCTGATTCACACGGGCGTCATGACAGCCGATGGCACTGTTCGCAACAGCCACTCCAGAAAGTTCCGCCAGATCAACCGCTTTCTGGAATTCATTCACGATGTCGTCGATGCACTGCCCACTGACCGCACTCTCAATGTTGTCGATTTCGGCTGCGGCAAAAGTTACCTCACCTTCGCCACTCAGCATTTGCTCAGTCACCTGCTGCAGCGCAACTGCCGAATCACCGGACTGGATCGACGCGAGGACGTTGTGGCGACCTGCCAGAAAATCGTGGCTGATCTGCAGCTTCCCGGACTTCGTTTTCAGACCGGAGAAATCTCCGGATTTACCCCGGAATGTCCTCCGGATCTGGTCGTCTCGCTTCACGCCTGCGATACGGCCACGGATGATGCACTGGCGCAGGCTGTCCGGTGGCAGGCCAGCGTGGTGCTTGCCGTCCCCTGCTGTCAGCATGAAATGCACATGCTGCTGCAGCACAGCCCACTCGCTCCGGTGACCGACTTCGGCATCACTCGCGAACGCTTCTGTGCCCTTGCCACGGATGCTCTGCGAGCCGCACTGATGACCGCCGCCGGCTACACCGTGCAGCTGCTGGAATTCATTGATATGGAACACACTCCCAAAAATGTCCTGCTGCGCTGTGTCCGCCGAATGTCGGCCGACACATCCAGCTCCCGCGCTGCCGCACTGCAGAAAGCCCGCGCACTCCGACAGACTCTCAACCTGCCACCGCTCAGGCTGGAACGCCTGCTGTTCCCGGATTCCCCCGCAACATCCGCCGCGGAGGTTTGTCCGTGAGCATTCTTGTGACACTCTGCACCTACAACGAAGTGGACAATCTGCGCGAACTGCTGCCACTGCTGCTGGCTCTGCGCTCAGACCTCCACGTACTGGTCATCGACGACAATTCTCCCGATGGCACAGGACAGCTGGTCGAACAGCTCCGCAGCGGCGAACCGCGCCTGCATGTACTGCATCGACCCGGCAAACTGGGCCTCGGCACTGCTATGACCGCCGGTTTCCAGTACGGTATCGATCGCAACTACCACCTGCTCGTCAATATGGATGCCGATTTCAGTCACCCGGTCGACACCATTCCGGCACTCATCTCCGCCTGTGAATCCTGCGACGTCGCTATTGCCTCGCGCTACGTTCCGGGTGGCGGCGTCCTCGGCTGGTCCACCGGACGAAAGATCATGAGTCGTCTGATTAACATCTGGGCCCGCCTGCTGCTGGGCCTGACATGTCGCGATAACAGTGGCAGCTTCCGCTGCTATCGCATCGCACTGCTGCGACAGATCGACTGGTCCAAAGCCATCGCTCGCGGCTATGCCATTCCCGAAGAAGTCCTGTTCCGCTGTCGACGAGCTGGTGCGAGGATGCAGGAAGTTCCGTTTTTCTTTGATGATCGACGATACGGTGTCACCAAGATCAACTTTCGTGAAAGCCTGTCAGCCGTCCTGACTATCCTGCGTCTGGGACTGCACAGACTGCTGCTGCGTGAGTGACACGCTCACCTGCCTGCATCCATCACTCCCAAATCACCAAACCACACACTCGTTTCCCAGACCTGCATCCATGACCGCTCAATACGTAATCGGCATCGACCTCGGTACCACCAACAGTGTCCTCGCCTATGCTTCATTGCAGGACGAAGCTGCAGATGTGCAGCTGCTGCCCATTCCGCAGCTGGTAGCCGCCCGCACTGTGGAATCTCGCCCATCTCTGCCCTCGTTTCTGTACGTGGCCACCGACCACGAAGCTGCGGATGGTCAGTATCAGCTGCCATGGGACAGCCACGGCCTGTGTGCCACTGGATCCGTCGCTCGCAGCCTGTCCGCCGAATTTCCGGAACGCACAATCAGTGCAGCCAAATCGTGGCTCTGTCATACCCGCGTCGATCGACGCCAGCCAATCCTGCCCTGGCAGGCCCCCGACTCTGTCCAGAAACTCTCGCCCGTCGCCGCATCACGCCACTGCCTGCAGCACCTGATCGCCGCCTGGCAGCAGGCTTTCCCCGCTGCCCCGTTCCAGCAGCAGTCGATCGTCCTGACAGTCCCTGCCTCATTCGATGCCAGTGCACGCGAACTGACTCGTGAAGCAGCTCTCGAAGCCGGGTTCCCCGATTCCTTCCTCATGCTCGAAGAGCCCCAGGCCGCCACCTACTCATGGCTGCAGCGCTGCGGTGAACGCTGGCGCAAAATTCTCCGCCCGGCAGATCGAATGCTCGTCTGCGATATTGGCGGAGGCACCACGGACCTGACTCTGGTGGAAGCCGCAGAAGACGGCGGTGAGCTGGCACTGAACCGCGCTGCCGTGGGCAATCATCTGCTGGTTGGCGGCGATAACATGGACCTCGCCCTCGCACACTATGCCGCCAGCCTGTTCGCCGAACAGGGCCTGCAACTGGATCCGTGGCAGTCCGTATCACTCTGGCACGCCTGTCGAACTGCCAAGGAACAACTGCTGTCCATCGAAGGCTCGCAGCAGCAGACAATCTCAGTACCGGGTCGAGGCCGACGACTGATCGGTGGCCTCGTCTCTGTCGTTCTGGAACGCAGTCGGGCTGCTGAAGTGCTGCTGTCCGGCTTCTTCCCCACCGTCGCACTCACAGATCGACCCCAACGCCCTCGCAGCTCAGGCTTCCGCGAACTGGGTCTGCCGTGGGAAGCTGATACCGCCATCACGCGACATCTTGCCGCCTTCCTCACCAGTAGCGGTTCCGACGCTGCCGTCAGCCATGTCCTGTTCAACGGCGGTGTGTTTCGCAGCCCACTGCTTCGACAACGTCTGCTGGATCAGCTGCAGCAATGGTTTCCGGGACGACCGCCCGTACCCGTGGACGGTGGTGAAGACCTCGATTTCGCTGTTGCGCGAGGAGCCTGCTACTATGGCTGGACCAGACAGCACGGCGGAGTCCGGATTCGTGGCGGAGCTGCTCGCAGCTGTTATGTGGGCATTGAAACCGCCGGACTGGCTCTGCCCGGAATCGGACGACCGCTCAAGGCACTCTGCGTCGCTGCTCAGGGCATGGAAGAAGGCACTGCCGTCGATGTACCGTCCGAGGAAGTTGGCCTCGTCGTCGGTGAACCCGCCAGATTCCGTTTCTTCGGCGCTGCCGGCAGAAAACAGGATCAGCCAGGTGATCTTCTCAGTCGCTGGTCAGCCGACGAACTTGTCGAAACCGACAGCCTGGAAGCAACACTTCCAGCTGACGAAGACTCAGAAGACGGCTGGGTTCCCGTCCGCTTCCATACCCAACTGACGGAACTGGGCATCCTTGAACTGTGGTGCGTTCACTCACCCTCCGGACGACGCTGGAAACTGGAATTCAGCGTCCGCGACGAGCTTTCAGCAACACCCTGAAAGGGTTGCTCGCCCCCCGTGAGCGGAACGGCATTAGCCGCAGGTAAGTCACACTTCCAGCCGCACCAAAAACAACACCCGTCAGCTTCCGCTGACCGGCTCGCCATTGGTGGGGGCTTGAACGCGGTGGACGACACGGGCTGAAGCCCATGCTACGACCACCGAGCACCAGCTCGATGACGATGCCG
>CAXBSH010000176.1:0-10837 GCA_963977705.1 uncultured Planctomycetaceae bacterium | reverse complement strand
AAGTACCGCATGGTCCGGGGTGCTGTCCTGGGATACAGAAGTTGCGTGGCAGACGGGGCGCGATAATTTCCTGAGCGCAGATGCTCGTCGAGTCAACGCTGGTATGCTGGCCTCAACTGCCGGCTATGAACTGAGTGATGTGCCGCTGAAACCGGGTGCCGGTGGCATTTTTTACTATGGAACGGGGGACGCCAGTCCAGGGTCGGGAAACATCAATACGTTCTACACCATGTATCCGTGGGGACACGCATATTGGGGGCAGATCGACAACTTTTCCGGACAGAACCTGATCGACTATGGAGTGCAGGGCAGCCTGAAACCAACGGAAAAGCTGTCTCTGATCAGCCAGTGGCATTACTTCGATCTGGCTCGAGCCGCAGATCGGATTTACACCATCAGTGGGACAGCGCTGGCGGGGAGTGGCGATCGCCATGTGGGTACGGAACTGGATCTGATTGCCAACTACAATTTCAGTCCGGCATTCAGTGTGCAGTTGGGGTATCTGGAGTTCCTTTACGGGGCGGCCGTCAGCCGAAGTGCGCTTGTGCGGCCTGATGCTCAGCAGATCTATGCTCAGGTGACGTGGTCGTTCTGATCGTCCGCAGTCGATTTTTGCCGCTCGAAAACTGGGCTTTCCTCAATTCACCCCGGCGCTGTATGCTTCCGCCAGCGCTTCGGCAGAATTTGCCGGTCGGGTCCTGAATCCGTCCTATTCTGCCGGAACGGTACACCGATTGCACTGCAGAACTGACCCACAGGCAAAGCAAACTCAGCAAGCTGAAAACCCACAAAAAAGGGATGTTTTTCGGGGTTTTCGTGACTGTCGTTTGCAGTTTTTACAATCGTCGTGGGGCAGTTTTTGTAAGAGCTACAATCGAAAACTCAGGCATGGAAGCCACCTATGAAAACTCTGTTGCTGTTTCTGGCCCTGTTTTCAGCCACAGCCTGTGCTGATGAACCGGCACCTGAAGTTGAGCTGCTGGACTTCACGGCCAGCTACTGCAAACCCTGCCAGCAGATGCTGCCGATCCTGAAACGGATGCAGTCGGACGGATTTCCTGTGCGTCAGGTGGATATCACGGAAAATCCGGAACTGGCAAGACAGTACCGCGTCGAGGCCGTGCCTTCCATGATTCTGCTGGTTCGTGGCAGGGAAACAAAGCGGTTCGTCGGGCTGACCGAAGAATCGCTGTTGCGGCGATCACTGAACGATGCGGCGCGTCAGGTGGACAAAGAAAATCGCGCTGCCGAAGCCCAGCGCGCGGCGATTGCTGAGCCCGCTGCTCCGGTTCCGGAAGTCTCTGAAAAATCTTCCGGCAAGTCGCTCGGTGATCTGTTCAGACTGATGTTTCCACGGTGGGGGCAAGCAGCACAGGAGCCGATTATTCGCGGGCAGTCGCCCGAGCTGCCTGGCGATCGCAGGGGGCAGGAACTGGCGGCTGTCGCGACAGTTCGAGTGACTGTGGAAGGTACTACAGCTGATGAAGGTCTCAAGGTTCGCGAAACAGGCACGGGCACCATTATTCACAGTGCGGCCGGGGAATCTGTGATCCTGACCTGCTCACACTTCTTCCAGGGACTCGACGTGAAAAGTACTCGGACTACTGTGGAGGCCTTCACCGGGGGCGAGGCACAGCAGTTTCCGGCACAGGTCATCATGGGCAATCATCGACTGGATCTGGCGATTCTGAAGATTCAGCCGGGCAGAATTCTTCCGGCCATCAGTCTGGCTGAGGAAGTTCCGGAACTGACTGCTGGCGAAGAGCTGGTCAGCTTTGGGTGTGATGCAGGTGCCGAACCATCAAAGCTCAGCGTGACGCTGGTGGATCAGGATCGCTACGACGGTCCAGGCAATCTGATTTGTTCGAAAGCCCCGGCCAGCGGACGATCGGGCGGTGGGCTTTACACGGCAGCCGGGCAGTTGGTCGGAATCTGCAGTTGTGCCAATCGAAATCTGGCCGAAGGGTTGTATATGTCCCGCGGGGCAGTGGCCGAGCTGCTGAGCAACGAACGGCTGAGCTGGCTGCGGGAACTGATTAAGACAACCGGGCAGGCGAAGCAGACACCCACGGCTGATGAGGGGCTGGCAGAAACTGGCAAAGCTGATGCGGAGGCATTCAGTGATCTGCTGGAAGAGCCCTTTCGTGAGCAGCCGGAAGTGGCCGTCGACACTCCGGCAGGATCGGAATCGGAAGCTGAGTTCAGCAGGCTCGCGAGGCAGCACACAGTGCAAGAGTCGACACTCCGGCAGGATCGGAATCGGAAGCTGAGGGCTTTCCGGAGATCGCCGCGCCAGGTGCTGCGGAGACGGCACCGGGGCTTGCAGCGGGCGGGCCTGAAGTGACCGTGATCATTGATGACCGGCAGCCGGGGGCGCAGAAGAAGGTGATCGTGATTCCTCGGGCATCGCCGTGGCTGATGGAAATGCTGACGGGTGAAAAGGCGGAAGCGAATGCCCCAGCGGCTCCAGCGGTTCGTCGCTCAGCTGCTAAAAAGCCGACTGCTGACGTATCAGCAGCGGCTGAAGCACGCTATCCGCAGTAAGCTGTTGGTGGGGCAGTTGTCAGCTGTATAATCCTCAGAATCGATTTAAAAGGCCGTGTTCAGCCTGCACTCGCAGGGGGCTGACGATTTTTCGGAACTGGAACCACGGAAAACTCTGTACTTGTTTCCGCGGGAATTCCGAGTATACTGGGCCGACCGAAAACGGATGGAGAGATGGCAGAGTGGCCGAATGCGCATCATTGCTAATGATGTGACTCCAGAAATGGGGTCCGAGGGTTCGAATCCCTCTCTCTCCGTATAATCTGCTGGCTGGGTGACTACCGTTCATCTGGCGCTTTGCAGATTCAGATTGCTTACTTCAGCCCGCAGCCACTGCGGGCTTTTTTTTGGTCTGGGCGATTCCACGGCAGTGCAAGTGATGTCACCGTCTGAATCAGAAGATTCCGCGCCAGTGTCGTTTTCAAGTCGCCTGCAGGCGCGACTTCAGGCGCTGTTTCTGCAGGGACAACGCCGCGAAAAATCGGTGTTGCAGCGAACATCCGCGGTCCACTGTCAGGATGGGACGCAGGAACTGATCAGCTTCGCCACCAACGACTACCTTGGCCTTTCCTGTGATCAGCAGGTTCGGCAGGCGTTTGCAGAGGCGGCCCGTTGCCAGGCCGGCGCTGGTGCCAGTCCACTGGTCGCAGGGCGCAGCGCAGTTCACGGGCAACTTGAACGGCACCTCGCCGAGCTGGAAGGCACTGCTGATGCCATACTGTTCGCTTCCGGCTACGCCGCTAACGTGGGCACACTGATGGCCCTTGCCGGACCTCGGGATCTGATCTTCTGTGACCGCGAGAACCATGCCAGTCTGGTCGATGGCTGTCGCGCATCGCAGGCCCGCTTCTGTGTCTATGATCGGCAGCAGCCGGAACGACTGGAACGCAGCCTGTCACGTCGCAGGCAGGATTATGAACAGGTCTTTCTGGTGACGGATACTGTGTTCAGCATGGACGGATCGCTGGCCGATCTGCCGCTGCTGTCCGGACTTGCTCAGACATGGCAGGCAGAACTGGTGGTGGACGAAGCGCATGCAACGGGTGTCTTCGGAGCAGCAGGGCAGGGTGTGTGTGAACTGCAGGGTGTGAAACAGCATGTGTCAGTGCGACTGGGAACGCTCAGCAAGGCCGTGGGATGTCTCGGAGGTTTTGCGGCCGGCAGTCAGCCACTGTGCGACTGGCTGTGGAATTCCGCCCGCAGTCAGTTCTTTTCGACAGCATTGCCACCAGCGGTCTGCGCTGCGGCTTTACAGGCCCTGCAGATTCTGACGACAGATACGGAACGCCGGCAGCGACTGCAGCAGCGGGCTCGGCTGATGCGGCAGCGACTGCTGGAGGCTGGTCTGCAGCTGGCCGGGTTCAGTGGAGCTGCTGCTGATCAGCAGCGACTGAACCGAGACGACAGTCCGATTGTGGGAGTCCTGCTGGGTTCTGAACAGGCCGCAGTCCATGCCTCAGCAAGGCTGCGCGATGCCGGCTTTCTGATCCCCGCAATTCGCCCGCCAACAGTACCCGCAGGAACTTCCAGACTGCGGATTTCTGTCTGCAGCCAGCATTCACAGCAGCAGATTGAAGACGCCGCTGCCGCTGTCGTGGCAGTGACGCGATAATGATTGGCTGCTCGCTCAAGGCCTACTGAATGACAAAGCTCTGACCATACTTCGGAATCACCGGCAGTTCGTCACTGCAGTCGGTGGCCAGATCGGCCAGTGCCTGAGCCGCTGCCGATTCACCGTGCACGATATACGTTTCGCCGGTCCCGCCACGCTTCTGCAGTTCGCCAAACCACCAGCGGAAATCATCCGCATCCGCGTGCGCAGACAGGCCATTCACGACTTCAATACGAGCTCGAACCGGAATGCGTCTGCCGAAGATACTGACCTCCGGACGAAGTTCCACCAGTCGACGACCCAGCGTGTGCTCAGCCTGAAAACCAATGATCATGACCGTGTTGCGCTCGTCATCGAGGGAGTGTTTCAGGTGGTGCACCACACGGCCGTTTTCACACATGCCCCCGGCTGCAATGATTACCAGCGGACCCGAAGTGCGGTTCAGGGCCATACTCTCGTTCTGCGACCGCACATACGTCAGCCCGGGAAAACTGAAGACATCATCATCCTGCTGCAGGGATCGCTGAACGTCACTGTCCATTTCATCCGTGTGATGTCGATGGACGTCGGTCAGGCGAGTTGCCAGCGGACTGTCGATGAAGACCGGCACGCGACAGAGTGCATTGCGATTCTGCAGTTCATTCAGCAGGTAGGCCAGCATCTGAGTTCGTCCCAGACTGAAGGCCGGAATGACCACGCGACCACCAACTTCCGCTGCCCGACAGATGATCCGCTGAAGTTCGTCACTGACGTTGGCGGTATCGGGATGCTGACGATTGGCGTATGTGGATTCGCAGATCAGCACGTCACAACGCTCCACCGTCTCCGGATCCATCAGCAACGGCTGCTGACGTCGGCCCAGATCGCCCGTGAAGACCACTCGCCTTACCTCGCCCGCATCCTGCAGCTCCAGTTCGCTGATGGCCGCCCCCAGCACATGCCCGGCATGCAGAAAACGCAGCCGGACGCCCGGTGCAATCTGCTGCCATTCATGCATCACCTGCGGTTCAAACAATTTGGCGGCATGGCGAGCATCGTCTTCCGTGTACAGAGGGCCCGGTACGTGATCACGCTGCCGAAATCGCTTCCGCTGCTCGTAGGCTGCGTCCTCTTCCTGAATGCGAGCACTGTCGCGAAGCATGATGGCGGCAATGTCGGCGGTCGGCGCTGTGCAGCAGATCGGTCCACGAAAACCGGCTTTCCAGAGTCCTGGCAGATTGCCGCAGTGATCAATGTGAGCATGCGACAGAACGACCGCATCCAGATTCCGCGGCTGGCAGCGGAAAGTCTCATTGCGAGGCCGGGAATCCTCCTCGCGACCCTGGAACAACCCGCAGTCAAGCAGGATGCGAGCTTCGGTGGTTTCCAGAAGATGCTGGCTGCCGGTCACTTCACCGGCAGCTCCAAGGAATGTCAGTTTCATGATACCGGTCTCGGTTGCGTCAGCGGCGGCCAACCCGTGCAAGGCAGAACACTCCACAGGAGCATGCACAGGCGATCAGTTTCTCAGGAATTTGGCAGGAGTACGTTCAGATTTGAGCGAATATTTTCGGGAGTGGGCGCGTAAAGCGTGTGTTGATTGAACTTTAAGCCGTTTGCCTGAGTGCCTTTCGGGGTATCTTGCGGGCTTTTCGGGCGGTTTTCCGGTTGGTGTCTTGTCGGTATTTTCGCGTGTTTTGCTGGTTTCCCTGCGTCAGTAGCGGGGAAAAGTGGGATTTTTTGGCAAAATTCGGGTGGATTCTGGCGAAGATTTGTTCAACGGCTGATGTATTTATGGTTAGTCTGGACATTTTGGCTTTGCCTGTTTGTTGCGCAGCGGTTCAAAACCGTGGCTAAGAGCTGGCATTTGCAGTTGCCGCCGTGTTTGGAGTTGTCATGAGATTCGCTGGTCTGAAATCAATTGATCTGCTGCACAGCATAGTAACCCGGGACGGTGTTCTCAGTGGTTGTGGGATTGTGGTTTCGGCGGTCCGGCGTGTCGTTTTGTCAGCGGTCGCGATGATTCTGGTGGTTGCTTCGGGATCTCTGATTGCCGACGAACCTGCTGACAAGGCAGCAAAGTCGGCGGCTTCCAGCAGTGAAGCAGCAGCTTCAACAGAGCAGGTTTCTCTGGGCGAATTCATTGACCAGCAGATTCGTCAGGGCTGGGCGGACAACGAGATCGAGGCTTCACCGCTGGCGTCTGACGAGGAGTGGGTTCGTCGTGTGTATCTGGATCTGGCGGGCCGGATTCCGACATTGACAGAAGCCCGTGAGTTCATGAACGACAAGAATCCTCGCAAGCGAGCCATGCTTGTGGATGCTCTGCTTGAGCACGAGGACTACGTGCGGAACTTTACGACAATCTGGACGAATAATTCGATCGGCCGGGGTGCTCCGCAGCGTGTCAGTCGCACGGGTATGGAAAAGTTCTACCGCGAGGCCTTTGCGAAGAACCGCCCATGGAATGAAATTGTGGTGGACATTCTGACGGCATCCGGCCACTACGAAGAGAACGGCGCGGTCAACTACATTCTGGCTCAGATGCAGATGCCGGATGATGCGGTGCAGCTCACTGCGATGACGACTCGACTGTTTCTGGGACTGCAGGTCCAGTGTACTCAGTGTCACAATCATCCATTCAACAAGTGGCAGCAGGACCAGTTCTGGGAGTTCAACAGCTTTTTCCGACAGGTCGACAAGCGTGACCATCGCAAGCTGGACCCGAAGACGGGTCGTCAGGTGGATGATTATTCTGAAGTGGTGTGGAAAGAGTTCACGGGTCCTGTGTACTACGAGAAGCGCAGCGGCATGATGCAGGTGGCATTCCCGCGTTTCCAGGGTCATGAAGTGGATCCGGGGGTTGGTGTTGATCGACGAGTTGAACTGGCGAAGCTGATCACGGAACCGGCGGGTGACGAGCCAGCTCAGCTGGCCCAGGCTATGGTGAACCGCACATGGAGCCACTTCTTCGGCTACGGATTTACTCGACCTGTCGACGACATGGGTCCGCACAATCCAGCCAGCCACCCGGAATTGCTGAAACGACTGGCCCGTGAGTTTGTGGCTGCCAACTATGACGTGAAGCAGTTGGTTCGCTGGATCGTTTCGACCGAAGCTTATCAGCTCAGCAGTCAGTACAGTGAGAAGAATCGGATCGATGATCCGGCGGCAGGTGAAATGCCATTGTTCAGCCACATGTATCTGAAGTCAATGCAGGCTGAGCAGCTCTATGATTCTCTGATTGTCGCCAGCAATGCTCATCAGTCGGGTAACGGCAGCTGGAGTGCTCAGGAAGAGCAGCGTCGTCGCTGGATGCAGCAGTTTGTGGTGGCTTTTGACAATGATGAAAACGACGAGTCGACGACATTCAACGGCACGATTCCTCAGGCGCTGATGATGATGAACAGCGAGCTGATCGATAAGGCCTGCAGTGTGGAGCGGGGTAGCTTCCTGTTTGAGCAGATGAGCAGCCCCGGCGCAGAGACTCAGAAAATCAACGACCTGTATCTCGCCGCTCTGACTCGAAAACCAACTCGAGCTGAGATGACGAAGATGCAGAAGGCGCTGGCGCGTTACGGTAACGCAAAGCTGAATGGATATCAGGACATGTTCTGGGCACTTTTGAATTCCAACGAGTTTATCTTTATCCACTGAAACAGTTTTTTAACCTTCCGGGATCAGCAAGAGGTGTATTGATGTCACTTTGGAACAACTACGGAATGAATCGTCGCCATTTCATGCAGCACATGGCGACAGCCGCAGCAACGATCCCGGCGATGAATTTCCTGTCGCATGTACAGGCGAATGCTGACGTGCTGAAAAGCAGTCAGAAGTCCTGTATTCTGATGTGGATGGGTGGTGGTCCTCCGACAATCGACATTTGGGACCTGAAGCCGGGTTCGAAGAACGGTGGCGAGTTCAAGCCGATTGATACGGCGGCGTCTGGAGTACAGATTTCCGAGCACATGCCGGAAACTGCGAAGGTCTTCGGGGATCTGTCGTTGGTTCGCTCCATGAGCACTCGCGAAGCCGACCATGGTCGTGGTCGCTACTACATGCAGACTTCCTACGTGCCCAACCCAACGGTCGTACACCCGACCTTCGGTTCGGTTGTCAGCTATGAAATTGGCCGCAACCGCAAGGCTCTTGAGATCCCGGCCTTCGTCTCTGTGGACGGCGGTGCTGGTCAGGCTGGCTTCCTTGGCATGACACACGCTCCGTTTGTTGTGGACAACACGGGACGTATTCGGAATGAGCCTTCAGAAGAAAGCCGTCAGCGACTGGGTGCTCGTCTGACGATGCTGGACGAAATTGAAGCCGGTTTCATGAACTCCCGTCGTGGCGAGCTGCCCAAGGCTCATCAGGACGTCTACAAGAATGCTGTCAACCTGATGACATCTCGTCAGATGGCCGCATTCGACGTAGCGAAGTCAGATCCGATGCTGGGTCTGGAAGCTGAATCCGATGCAACTCGGGATGCCTATGGTCGCAACGGGTTCGGTCAGGGCCTGTTGATGGCTCGCCGTCTGGTGCAGGTTGGCGTGCCGTTTGTGGAAGTCAACATGGGTGGCTGGGACCTGCATGCCGGCGTGTTCGATACTCTGAAGAACCAGCGTCTGCCGCAGCTTGACAAAGGGATTTCAGCGATCACAGCCGACCTGAAGGCTCGTGGTATGCTGGACAATACCGTTCTGGTGTGGATGGGTGAATTCGGACGTACTCCACGCATCAACCAGGACGTTGGTCGCGATCACTGGGCGGCATCATGGAGCGTGATGCTGGGTGGTGGCGGTCTGAAGAATGGCCAGGCGGTTGGTGCGACCGACAAGGATGGTTTGCAGATCGCTGACGGCAGCAAGGCATACCTGCCTGGCGACATCTGGGCCACGGTTGCTCATGCAATGGGCATTCCGATCAACACGGTGCACACATCGAAGCGTGGCCGTCCGATGAAGCTGGCCAACGGTGGTACTCCGATCCAGGAACTGATTGGCTGAGCCAACGGTGCCGGGGTTGCCTGAGGAGACTTGGGCACTCTTTGGAAGAATTCGGGCATGCCCGGTCCCTTGCGGGGCCGGGCATTTGTCTGGAATCAGCGAGCGGTGAATGAGTGACGCAGCAGCCGGAAATGAGGCGTCGTCTGGGTCGGTTTCAGGCGGGCCGAATGAAGAATTCGTCCGCTTGTTTACGACGATCCAGCGGTCGCTGTATGTCAGTATTCTGCCTATGGTGCACACGCCGGCAGACGCCGAAGAGGTGCTGCAGGAGGCGAACGTGGTGATTCTGAGCAAGTGGGCTCAGTTTCGTCCGGGCACCAATTTTCTGGCGTGGGCCCGAGCAATTGCTCGCCTTGAAGTCCTGCGTTTTCGTCGTCGCAGTTTTCATCGGGTGCAGTTGCTGGATGATGATGTGATTCATTTGATTGCTGAGAGGCTGGAAGCGGAACAGGTCAACCTCGAAGAACACCGAGAGGCATTGGTGCACTGCGTGGGAAGACTTCGACAGCAGGATCAGGATCTGATACGTCGCAGGTACTCGCCCGGAGCCAATGGCGATCGTGTCGCGGGGGATCTGGGTCGTCCTGCCAATTCCGTTTATCAGTCACTTGGGCGTATTCGTCGGATGTTGGTGGAGTGTGTACGGCGGCGGTTGGCGGAAGGGGGTGCCACATGACAGCGTCGGGAATGCAGTCAGACGCAGTTGCGCCTGAATCCGAAGAGCTGCTGCGGCTGGTGAATCTCTGGTGCGAAGGCGAACTGGGTCAGGAGCAGTTTGAGCGAATGCAGCATCTGCTGCGGTCCGATGCGTCACTGCTGTCCTTGTTCGTCCGATTTATGCACGTCCATGCCAGTCTCGTCTGGGATGCCGGCCGAATCCTTGTGGACCCTGACGAGAAGGTTGGTCTGGCAGCTGCGGCTGTGGCCTGCGTCTCTGATCCGGACCTGTTATTTGTGGCACCGGAGTCTGTTGGTCGGCAGCACCGGCGGTCGTGGGTACTGGCAGCGGGTATGGCCTGTTCGCTGGTATTGGCCGGAGTGGTGGGCTGGCTGGCTGGTCGGCAGCAGGAGTCAGTACCTGTCGTAGCACAGGTGATGGCTGAGCCGTCAACCAGTGCGGCTCTGCCGACGCAGCAAGAGGCGTCCAGCGGAGCGGTGGTGAGCGGCAGTGAGGCCAGCGGGGAACTGGTTCGCAGTGAGCGGGCGCCGTTGCAATTGAATGGATTGGCTCCTGTGAAGTCGCCGGCAGTAGCCGTCGAGCCGACGCCCGTTGCTGATGTCGCTGTTCAGCAGCAACCGGTTTCGGATGCCACCGTGATTGCTCAGATTGACCAACTGCTGGAACGCAGCTGGTCTGAAAATGGAATTGAGCCCGCTGCTGCTGCCAGTGACTACGAGTGGGTCCGGCGGACTCATCTGACTCTGACCGGTAGAATCTCAACGGAGCAGGAGACAGCTCAGTTTGTACAGTCCGCAGACACTCTGAAGCGACAGAAACTGGTCAGCAGTCTGGCGGCTGATCCGGCCACAGCGGAGAATCTGGCCGAGACATGGACGCATCTGCTGATCGGTCGCAGTAACGCGCGAAAGGTGGATCAGGATTCCTTATGGAGTTTTCTGCGTGACATGGGTAACGATGATGTTTGGCATGTCTTCCAGAATCCCGTTGAGGTGGCGACTGGGGCCGTCGAATGCAAGCGAA
>CAXBSH010000175.1:0-10991 GCA_963977705.1 uncultured Planctomycetaceae bacterium | reverse complement strand
GCTGGAGCGTCGTTATCCGGATTCCAGACCGACCAGTCTGAGCGAGCAGGCAGCAGCGATTCTGAAGGGGTTGAACGAAGTTCCGTGGGCCACGGGTGATGTAGATCGCGGTCGGGTATTGTTTGAGCGTCTGGGATGTGCGAAGTGTCATGGTGGGCGTCGTTCTCTGGGCCCGGATCTGACGGGTGTCTCGAAACGTTTTTCAAGGGCCGACCTGTTTGCTTCGATTGTGGATCCGAATCGGGATATCTCAAATCGTTACCAGACCACATCGATTGAAACGACTGCAGGGCAGGTGCTGACGGGATTGATTGTTTATGAGTCGGTGGATGGACTGCTGCTGCGTGATGCGGAGCACAGGACGTATCGGGTGGAGGCGACTGAGATTGTGGGGCGTCATCTGCAGCGGAGTTCGCTGATGCCTGAAGGTTTGCTGCGGAATACGGTTTCGCAGGATCTGGCCGATCTGAACAGTTACCTGCAGGGTTTGTGACGCGCATTCTGATTGGTATCAGGCATTTTGGAGTGGCGGTGATGTCGCAGCAGAGCAGACAGGTTTCGGAAGATTCACTGGCGATGATTGCCGCCGGGCTGATGCTGGCAGTGTCTCTGTGCTGCACGGCACTGGGAGAGGCTGGTGGGGGTGGGACAGCCGAGTCTGCGGCTTCGGGCTGGCAGAATCCGCTCAGTGCTCTGCTGAAGCTGCCAAAGTCATGGGAGTCAAATCCATTTGCAGAGGTTTCCGGCTGGCTGCCTGGGGTTGTGGGGTCACAGCTGCTGCTGGGGGCAGCGTTGATGGTGGGGATGTTGATCTGTCGAGTGCGGACAGGTGAATTCTGGTTGCCGTTTCATAAGGTCTTCGTGCTGAGTATGCTGGCGTATGTATTGGCCGAGCAGAAGGTTGTGAAGTATTACGGGCTGGAGTATGCGTTGTGGGCACTGCTGATTGGATTGTTGATCAGCAATACGGTTGGTGTGTCAGGCAGGCTGCGTCCGGCAGTGCGGACCGAGCTTTACATGAAGACGGGGCTGGTGTTGTTGGGTGCAGAGGTGTTATTTGGCAAGCTGCTGGCGCTGGGGTTACCGGGTATCTGTGTATCGTGGGTGGTGACTCCGGTGGTACTGATTGTGACTTTCTGGTTTGGGCAGCGTGTTCTGAAGATTGAGTCTGCGGCTTTGAATATGGTGATTTCTGCGGACATGTCGGTGTGCGGTGTGTCTGCGGCGATCGCGACTGCGGCGGCCTGTCGAGCGAAGAAGGAGGAGTTGACTGCAGCGGTGGGGATTTCTCTGGCATTCACAGTCCTGATGATGGTGGTGATGCCTCCGCTGATTCAGTTGATGGGGTTGGGGCCTGTGGTAGGCGGAGCGTGGGTTGGGGGGACAATTGATTCGACAGGCGCGGTCGGGGCGGCGGGGGCGATGCTGGGTGCTGAGGCCGAGAAGGTCGCAGTGACCATCAAGATGATTCAGAACATGCTGATTGGCGTGGTCGCTTTTGGGGTGGCGGTTTACTGGGTGACGTATGTGGAGCGGACTGAGGGCACGAGGCCGGATATCAGCGAGATCTGGCGAAGATTCCCGCGTTTCATCCTGGGTTTTCTGGGAGCGTCAGTGCTGATTTCTCTGTTGTACGAGAATCTGAGTGATGGTGCGGGGTTTGTGAAGGCGGTCGTGGATGGTGGAACGAAGACGATGCGAAGCTGGTGTTTCTGTCTGGCTTTTGTCAGTATCGGTCTGGAAACTGACTTGCGGACTCTGTCGCGGTTTCTGCGCGGTGGTAAGCCATTGGTTCTGTATGTATGTGGGCAGGCCTTGAATCTGCTGCTGTCACTGCTGATGAGTCTGCTGATGTTTGAGGTGGTATTCCCGGAGGCTGCCGATGTGCTGCGAAAGTGATCAGCCGTCATTGACGCAGGCGGGACATCGACGTGGGCAATTACAACTGCTGGCAGCTCTGTCCGCGATTGCTTTTGTCTGGTGTGGACTGCTTCCAGCACTGGGGCGGACAACAGTCCTGCGGCAGCGGATTGCGTTCCTTGAATCGCGGGGAGTGAATCCGTCTGCGAAGTTTTTCACGGAGCAGGAGGCGGGCTGGAGGAATGCGGCTGAGGTGGAGCGTCAGCTTCAGGAGCACCCGCAGGCATTCTGGGCTGTGCCGTGGAAGCACTGGTAAGTTGGTGATGATCAGTTGTTCTGGCTGACATCACAGACTTCTACAAGGCTGTCGAGTCTGGTGATGGCAAGCACTTCCCGGACATCTGCACAGGCGTTGAAGACCTGTACGCGAGGCGGGTTATCCGGCTGTCGGGCGAGTGAAACAAGCAATCCCAGCATGCCACTGGGGAGCATTGAGACGCCAGTGAGGTCGAAGGCGACGACTGTTGCTCGTTCTGCAACCAGCAAATCGGTGATTGCAGATCGATAGTGAGCAACATTGAACTCGGAGGGAACGTCACTGCCAGCGAATCCGAGTACTGTCGTTGGTCCCGCGCAGTAGACCTTGAGGACGCCATCATCGGTCAGGGGGTACTGATCTTCCGGGGCGGAGTGGAGTGGCCGATGCTGTTGGGGGTCAGGGAGACTGGCAGCAGTCATATGTGGGCTTTCAGTAAGCGCTGGGCTGGGTTGTGCTGCCTACTGGCGTACAACCAACGGCCCAATGTGTCCAGAATAGACCGGGGCAGTGTAAGTTGTCGTCGGTATTATGGGAGAAATCGGGAAATAACAGTGGTTTTGGGCATTGATGCAGGTGCTGTGGTGGTGTTCAAGTCGGTTGGTTTGGGTGAATTGCAGGGTTCTGTGACGGCGGGAATTCTGTTTCGAGTGTCCTGTGACACAGGCAGGTAGTTGCGAAAGCTCGGATCCCGCAGCACAATAGAGGGCTCCTGCCCGTGCTGCTGGTCCCGCCTGTTTTGCTGAAAGCTGTGCCACATGAGACTGCCATGTTTTGACCGATGGGTTGTCCGACCGGGCATTCTGTGGATGGTACTTTCTGCGGTTACGGCAGCAGGGGTTTACGGGCAGGAGCCGGCAAAGCCGGAATCCGCCACCGCGCCAGCACCAGCGGCGCCGGCAGACGGGGCCAAGCCTGAACCGCCCAAAGAGGCTGCCATTAAGGAGGGGCATTCGGTTCACGGGGAGGTTTTCAATGAGGGGCCTCGACAGGCTGCGTGGCTGATGCCGGGCATGGGGGCCGTACGTTTTCCGACAACTTCGGTCAGCGAAGAGGCGAAGCAGTTTGTGCAGCAGGGTGTAGCGCAGTTGCACGGTTACTGGTATTTCGAGTCTGAGCGATCATTCCGGCAGGCGGCGATGCTGGATGCGGACTGTGCCATTGCTTACTGGGGGATGGCGATGTCGAATCGTGGTAATCCTGGTCGAGCGAAGGGCTTCATAGCGGAGGCGATGAAGCGTCGTGAAAAGGTAAGTCGTCGCGAGAAGCTGCTGATTGAAGCGTTTGATCGGCTGATCAATGCCAAGGGGGACAATGATGGGGAGCGTGAATCGCGAGCCAACCGTTATGTCTCGGATCTGGAAGATCTGCTGCTGGAGTTTCCAGAGGACATCGAAACGAAGACGATTCTGTGTGAGTTTTTCTGGGCGGGCCGTCGTGAGGGACTGAAGATGCCTTCGCAACTGGCGGTGGACTCCATGATTCAGGAGGTCCTGGATGTTGAGCCGCTGCATCCGGTGCATCATTTCCGGATTCATCTGTGGGATGGGAAGAAGCCCGAGAAGGCCCTGCAGTCATCGGCACTTGGTGGGCTTGCTTCGCCCGGGGTTGCGCACATGTGGCATATGCCTGGCCACATTTATTCGCGGCTGCGTCGATACCATGATGCGGTCTGGCAGCAGGAGGCGTCTGCCCGTGTGGATCATGCTCACATGATGCGTGATCGTGTGATGCCTGATCAGATTCACAATTTTGCGCACAACAACGAGTGGTGTATTCGGAACATGATTTCGATCGGGCGAGCCGACGATGCTGAGGCACTGGCCCGGAATATGCTCAGCCTGCCGCAGCACCCCAGATACAACGACATCAATCGCATTGGCAGTTTTCGATATGGTCGAGAGCGTCTGCTGGAAGTGCTGGAAGCGTTTGAACGCTGGGATCGCATAGCGGCACTACAAACGGATGGCTCGTATGTCGATTCGGGGAATGCGGAAGAAGATCTGAAGCGTGATCGGGCCATCGGGTCAGCCCTCGCAGCACTGGGGCGTACGGCTGAGGCGGCAGTTGTTCGTGGGAAGCTGCAGGCGGGGCTGGATGCTGATCGGCAGAAGCAGAATGAGTCTGCAGCAGAGGCCGAAAAGAAAGCTCGGGAAGCAAAATCCGACGACAAGGCAATTGAGAAGGCTCGTAAGGATGCGGAGCAGAAATTTGCGGGCAATATTCGCAGGCTGGAAAAGGCTGTGCAGGAGATTGATGGACGTGGCGCGGCAGCGGCTGGTGATGCTGTGAAGGCCCTTGAGCTGCTGACATCTGCAGAGATTCCTTCAGAGCAGCTGGCCCTGCTGCAGTTGAAGGCAGGGAAGACAGATGATGCGATCAAGCGAATCGGTGACCGCGTGAATTCGAAGAATGGTGAGGTGCTCCCACTGGCTGCTCAGACTGAGATTCTGTTTGCGGCAGGCCGTCGTGATGAGGCGAAAGCCAGCTTTGAAAAACTGCGCAGGATCTCATCCACCGTAGATCTGGCAGCACCGCCGATGGCTCGACTGGCACCGCTGGCCGCGGAGCTGGGATTTCCGGCGGACTGGCGATTGCCGGCTGAGAATCCTGGAGATCTGGGGGTTCGCCCTGAGCCCGATTCTCTGGGACCGTTCCGCTGGTCACCGGGCAGTGCCCCGGAGTGGACGCTGCCCGATGTGGGAGAGCAGCCTCGCTCGCTGGCTGACTACCGTGGTCGTCCGGTAGTCGTGGTATTTTATCTGGGTTATGGATGTCTGCACTGTGCGGAACAGTTAAAGGCGATCGCGAAGGATTACCAGAGTTTTCGTGACGCAGGTCTGGAGGTGATAGCGATCAGCACTGATAAGCAGATCAACCTGAAGCGAGCTCTGGAAAATCTGGAGGGTGGTTTTCCGTTCCCGCTGGCTGCGGATCCTGACATGGCGGTATTTCGCAAATACCGCTGCTACGACGACTTTGAAAAGGTGGCTTTGCATGGCACCTTTCTGGTGGATGCGAAAGGGCGTATTCGCTGGCAGGACATCAGTTTCGAACCATTTATGAATACGCAGTTTCTGGTTCGCGAATCGAAGCGTCTGTTGTCATTTGAACCGGAAACAGCTCCGGCATCGACAGTGCCGGTGACTGTGAACCCCGCAATTACGAGTGCAGGGCGTTAAGTACCAGCTGCAGATGCGCCGGAAGCCAGTGGACTGAGGTGGCGACACCGTGTCCAAGGACCGCGACTTCGATCGGAATTGCAGGAAACGTATACTTCCCTGAGGGACTGTAGTCGACCAGCAGATTGATGCCGTCTGTATGGCAGCGCGTACCGTATTTCCAGTGACTGCAAAGTCGTCGCAGTCGGCGTGACAGTGGCAGTGTTGTGTCTGCGTCGCCAGGGGACTCTGTGAGTCCGTTTTCAAGAAGTTCTGCCAACTGCCTGTTGAGTTCTGCTGTGCGACCGGTATTGAGATCGGTGTCAGCGATAGCGAAAGTCTGTACCCAGTCACCCCAGCGAGCGGTGGCCACATCGACGGGTGAATACAGAGGAAACAACGGGCGAGCGATTTCCGGCTGGTCTGGTTTCCATGGTCGGTGGAAACTGACATGCAGCAGACTGGAAAGACCTGACGGGTCCCAGCCGTAACGCACGGGTGTCCCGAAGGTGACAGCTGCGATTGCAGTGGCGAGTGGGTGCGGTTGCGGTGCATCTGCCAGTGCAGTTCGGGCCACCTGCCAGTGCGTTTCGCTGCGATTGCCTGCTGCCTCAAAAAACTGTCGTACAGCGGGGCCACCGGCCAGCAGATTCGACAGCAGTGCAAAGGCGTTACCGGCATGGGAATGTCCCCAGAGCAGGCAGCGACGTCCCTGTGCCGGCGGCTTCAGGAGCAGGCGATGCAGCAGTCGGACAGCGAGGTCAGCTCGGGCAAAATGGTGGTTTTCGCTGCTCCACGTGGGATGCAGAAGTTCGATCTGAGGGTCTTCGCCTGTAAGCATCTGAAAGGCGTCGCGAAATTCGGTGGTGTAATTCCCGAGATCGCGCACGGAGCGGGAGAGTATGGGGCGAGTTGTCCGGATGAGAAGTTCAGATGTTGCACGCAGAGCTGTCGCTGCGGGGGCCGGAGTATCCTCAGCCAGCGACTGCAGTGTGGCACTGATTCCAAAGGGATCGTCTCCCAGAAATGTGCCATGCACAAGGATCACCTGATCGAATCCATGAAGTGCATGCAGATCTGCTGCACTGCCTGGAATCAGGGGTACTGTCTGCAATGTGTGCAACCGGGCGGGTACCACTGGCTGCGTCGGGTAGGGCTGATGACGAAATTGATTTCCGTGAGGCATCGTCAGACCCTGGTCTGTCAAGGGCGAGTTGGTATCGGACGCCACTGAAGTGCGGGCGGGTTTCCGGGTGAGTTGATGATCTCGTATTCTACCGTGACAGCAGCGGGTTGTCCCTGCTGATCAGCAGTTTTCAGGCGTCCGAACTGATCGAATTCGGCGACGGCCTGTCCCTCAGAATGTCGGCTCCAGCCGGTCAGTGTCCCGTTGGCATCGTACTGGTAATCGTCACGCCATTGGTGTTGAGGAAACAGCAGTGGATCGACGGTGGGGAGTGTTGTTCCGGAGTTCGAATAACTGACGGACATGAGTGTGTTGCCCGCATAGGAGCGTGATTCGCTGGCTGACAGCAATGTGCTGATCACAGCCGGCAGAGAGACTGAAACTCCATCATCAACGAAGACGCCCACATCGACACGACAGCTTTTCATTGAGGGCTGCCATGCGACGTCGAAGGCCGAGCTCCAGTTGATAGTGATTTCAGCGGCGGAGCGGTCCGGACGGATGGGCGAAATCCTGACCTGCTGCGGACCACTCTGAAGTACGACCCAGTAGTACTGCAGCCGGCGACCCGGCAACTGGTGAGTCGGAGTGACTTCAACCGTCATGCTGCGACTGGGTTTCAGCGAACGATAAACTCTGCCGACGACACTGGGGGCATCCAGCAGGTTTTCATTCAGCGGTCCGGAGAAGTAGTCTGAGTCAGGGACTGCGACGTCTTCCTGCAGGATGGACAACTGTGGCAATACCGGCAGGTGATCCAGCTGCAGTTCGTGGGCGTTTCTGACCATGCGTTCCGGATCAAGGTCTGATTCCTGAAATACCACTGGGTGAGCTTGCCCGGTCATGTACTGCATTTCTGCCTGATCGACGAATTTCAGACTGCGGCGCAGGATCCACTGCACAATTTCCATCAGTCTGCCCGTCTGCTCCAGGTGAGTTCGGACTTCGGGACGCAGTGCTGCGAGCGTCAGCAGAGCAGCTTTGATAAAGGGCTGGTCGGATCCGGATGAGCCCTGTGAGACGATCCACCATGGGGCATTGACGGGAAACGTATCACCTGTTTCGAGGTCGTAGTCACGATGTTCCGGATAACAGTACATCTGATTTCGCTGCCAGCTTTGCAGGGTCAGCATTGTGTGCAGGCGACTGGATAAAAGCATGCGTGGATTACTGCGCCAAAGGATGGGATCGACATACGCGGTAGAGGCGTTGCCGATTGTGGGCAGGTTGAACATTTGTGAGGGACGCAGTCCGTAGTCGGCATTTGCGGCACGAGCTTCGGGGGCATATTCGACAAAGGTCAGCCCTGGGTACTCAGAGGCCAGCAGCGTACTGTGGTCGCGATCGCGATTGTCGTACAGCAGGCCGTGCAGGCCAGCAGCTGAGCCCTCACGGACCCACTGATTCACAAGGCGAGCGGCTGGGCTGTCAGGCAGGATCTGGGGCAGATTCGTGGGGCGCAATGGGGAATCAGGCAGCTGGAATTCGGTGATCAGGCTGAACGCTGAGGGTTCCCATCGTGTATTCTGGGCAGAGACGGTTGCGGTTTGAGAAGTCAGAGGTCCGGGGAAACTGCGGCTGCCGGATTGCGGTGTGCTGGCATTGCGCCCTGCCTGTCGCAGCAGTAGTGAGAACTGTGGCAGGGAACGCAGGCTGGCCAGCTGTGGATCCTGCTGCATAATCTCTGGGTGGTTGAAACCATGCTGAATTGCCGTACCAAGTGACTGAATCGCGGCTGGCCTGTTGCCATGCATTGCCAGCAGAGATGCGTGGTTGTACCAGCCGCCGGGATCACGAGGTGCTTGCTGAGTAATGAGTGTGCTGATTTGCAGGGCTGCGTCGATTTTTTGTGACTGAAGTGCTGTCTTGAGAGCATTATTCAACTGCTGTAACTGCAGTTGCTGTTCCGGGACAGCGAAGATGGCAGCGGGGGGGCCCTGAATGCGAATGGGCGTCCGGATCGCACAGCGACGGGCAAGGAATGCGCTGACAAGCAGGCAGAGCACAGAAATGAGAACGGGGAGTCTTCGCATGATCATGCTGCCAGTCTGCTGCCACCCGAGTAGATGATTTTCGTGCTACCAGAATTCGACGTTTGGTAGAATCCTGCTGAGTGTTGAAATCAGGGTGCTTGTGCTGAATCTTTCAGATCAGTACGAGAATACGGATTTTACGGCCCTGTTTGCCGGCAGCCTCGCTACAATCGTCAGGCCGGCAGAGGAACAGGTGTTCGCTGGATCCATGTGATTCAGAGGAAAGTCCGGGCTCCACAGGACACGGTGGTGGGTAACGCCCACCGTCCGCAAGGATCGGGAAAGTGCAACAGAAAGTAAACCGCCGAACGGTGGTGTGACGGTTCTGCCGTCATGCTGCGTCGTGGTAAGGGTGAAACGGTGCGGTAAGAGCGCACCAGCAGTTCGGGCGACCGACTGGCTGGGTAAACCCCATCGGGAGCAAGGCCAAGCAGAAGGAACGGCGACATCTGTCGTCTCGAATCGGTCCGATTCGCTGACCTTCGGGTAGGCTGCTGGAGGTGTCGAGTAATCGGCATCGTAGAGAAATGAACACCCGCGACAGAACCCGGCTTATCGTTCCTCTGCCGGTATTTCAGATTCCGCGGCCGAATTGCGGGCTGCCAGCATTCCTGCGTCAGGACTGATGTTGACCTCGATCCCGGTTTTCCGGCACGATTTGCCGGAACTCGACTGAAGCGAGATTTTTATTTTCTGAATTCATCAGTGATCAGACGGCTGAGACTCAAGGAATTCCAGTGGCAGCTGGCGGAACATTTGAAGCCTGTGCGGCAGACCTGCGATGTGGCCGGATAACTCCCGTGCTTGCATTCCTGCTGGCGTTTCTGGTTCCACCGTGGGCTGTGACAGTTGTTGCTGGGGAACGCTGGGTTGTGCAGGACCAGCGTCAGCAGACGCTGCTTTACTCTGAGTTTGAGCTGGATTTAGAGCGTATCTGGGCTGAACTGGGTGAAGTGGACTTCGAACTGTCGGCTGCCACCGGTATTCGTGCGACGGATGGTCGAGTAGAAATTGTGTTGTTTGCCAGTCGTCAGAGTTACCTTGAGTACCTTACGGCGCGGGTGCCTCAGGCTGCTGCACGGCGCGCAATTTTCCTGAAGAATGGCTCAATCAGTCAGGTTTATGCGTACAACAGTCGCAGTCTGGTTGTGGATCTTCGGCATGAAATGACGCATGTGCGAGTTCATCAGCACATGCCATATGCGCCGTTATGGCTGGACGAGGGTCTGGCTGAATATTTTGAAGAGGAGGAGGCAGCTCGTCCGCGATCTTCACGGCGGGAAGCGGTCCGCTGGAAGGCTCGATTGGGCAGTTCTCCATCCCTGATTTCCCTCGAAAAAATCCCGTCGGCTGAAGCCATGGGTGCTGAGGAATATCGCAGCAGCTGGGCGTGGATCTGTTTTCTGATTAATGACGGCGCTGGCAGTCGGCAGACGCTGCAGAATTACGTGGAGGAGGTTCATCGGGGGGCAGCGCCGGGGAAGTTCAGTGAATATGCGCAAGCAGAAAATACAGGTTTGCTTTCGCGGGCAAACTCCTATTTCCGGAAAATGACGTTTCCTCTAACCTTTGACTCAAGTGGTGAGTGAAGGCAGTGATGTGGCCCGCGCAGATGGGTTGTCTTCACGAATTCAGAGTACAGTTCGGCAGTAACGAAGGAACGGAACGATGTCTGTATCAGGATTTGCCAAGGAAGTTTTTTCGCTGGTGCTGGCTGCTGCTGTGCTGTTTCATGGCCCTTTGGCCACTGCCGCATTTGCAGCTGATGAGGCTGGCAGTCGTATCCAGGACGTGCGTCTGGGGGCTGGTGGCCAGCTGACGACACGCGTTGTCACACTGGATGGTCAGCCTCTGGCCGGTTCCCAGGTGACAGTGGAGTATCAGGGGCGTTCGGTGGCGGTTGCCGAGACGAACGAAGATGGATTGGCGGCATTTCGTGGTCTGCGAGCCGGTCAGCATCGACTGGTGACTGCCACTGGCTCTACGGTATGCCGTTTCTGGGCCGATGAAAAGGCTCCTCCGGCTGCTGTCAGTACTCCTGCCGTCATCAGTGATGTCAGTCTGGTTCGCGGTCAGTTTGGTGCATTTAATCTGCCAATGCTGGTTTACGCGGGCGTTGCGATTGCAGCCGTAGTAATCGGTATTGATGCTCGGAATGACGCTGAAGATGCCAATGCGGCTGCTCGGAAAGCTCAGGCCGATGCCACCGCACTGCAGAGTGAAGTAACGGCGCTGGAGCAGCGAGTGGAAGCGCTGGAGAATGCCAGCCCTTGAGTGCGAGTGTGTGCAGGCGACAGTGCCTGCAGTTGAATTCAGTTCTCCGGAAAGCCCGGTGCTGCTGTGCAGCCCGGGCTTTTTGTGGTGTGCCGAGCATGTTTAGCAGCTTGAGGGTTTGAGTCCCTTATCCAGCCTGATGGAGGTGAAGGATTAGCGAA
>CAXBSH010000174.1:0-11068 GCA_963977705.1 uncultured Planctomycetaceae bacterium | reverse complement strand
ACCGGTCAGCTTCCACTAACGGCTCGCTTGTGGGGCCGCAGCTACCTCGTTTGTGTGGGCAACAGGCGGCCGGGCAGGAATGCCCGGTCTACGGTTGTGGGCGAACAACGACAACGGAACACGGGCAGTTGAATTCGGCTCGGCGGGAGCCTCGCCCTTTTGCAGGGCAGTCCATTTTCGTCGATCCAAAAACAAAGGGCTGCAGCGGTTGTCCGTGCAGCCCTTCGGCGAGTTGTGATGAATTCCCCTGCCCTGCTCTGTTTCAGGCAACTTTCCTGACGGATTCGTTGATTGGCAGGATGACTGGGGCTGAGCCTTCTTTTGCTGCGGCATCAATGAAGGCTTCGAAGATCTGCAGATCGAGTGCTGATGCGGTGGAGCTTTCCGGATGCCACTGGACTCCAAGGCAGAACCAGTCTTCCTCGACGGACTCGTAAGCTTCAATCACACCGTCTGGGCAGGTGGCACTGACGCGGAAGCGGTGCGACAGATTGTTCACTGCCATGTGATGCGCACTGTTGACTCGCACTTCACCCGGGCCGTAGATGGCATCGAGCCGAGTGCCGGGGACGATTTCCAGAACGTGTCGCAGATTCTGTTCGACCGGGTCGCGGTGGTGCAGTGCGCGAGGAACATCTTCGGGAATGTGCTGGTACAGGGAGCCACCGCACAGGACGTTCACCAGCTGCATGCCTGAGCCGATCGCCAGAATGGGCAGCTTGCGTTGAATCGCAATTTCGGCGATGCGACGATCGAAGTCTTCGCGACGACGCGGCATCACTCGAACTGCCGGATGCGGATGTTGTTTCTGACGTGTTGGGTCAAGGTCCAGAGTGCACCCGGACAGAACGACTCCGCTGACGGTGTCCATCATTCGCAGGATGTCTTCATCCTGCTGTACGGGCGGCATCAGGAACGGCAGACCACCGGCTGCAGAGACGCAGTCGTAATAGCCTGTGTTGAACCAGCTGAGTGCCACGCCGTTGTAACGTTCCGGACGAAAATCCCCGGTAATACCCACCATGGGCCTGACAGTGCTCATGAATCAGATTCCTTCCTGCAGTTGAGCGTTCAGCAGCCACTTCCATGGGCTGCGTTTTCTGCGCGGGAATCAGCGATTCAGTCGGTGATCAAGCGGCACTGGGGGGCTGCTGTCGCGCTGCGACAGTCTGCAAGCTTCCAGCGTCGGCAAAGTCGTGAATGTGTCTGTCTGAAGATCGTGTGACCACGACTTCCCTGACACTGACGACCACCGTCGACGACGGACAGCAGCAGAATCCTTTCTGCACGTCTGACCGAGACTTTCCGCGACCGATTCCTGCGGTCGGCCAGCAGCCGTGACCCGCACGGCAGCCGACAAATCGTCCCAAAGACCCCCTTCAGGACTGCCTGCAGCAAAATCAACCATGATTTCGCTGAAAGCGGGCGGAAGCCTATACCGGCAGAAACTGCCTGTAAACAAGATCCGCCATTTTGTGCCATTTATCTTTTGGGGCACAACATCCAGGGCTCAGTCAGTTTTCGAGCGGCGTGGTAGCGGGTGGTTCTGCGGGCTGGGCTGGTGTCGATCTGAGTGTGATCGGCCGGGCGATGTCTGGCTGCGTCTGTCGTTTTTTTCGCTGTCTCTGGGCGGTCCTCGCGGTGCAGAGCAATCGGAAAATCACTGGTTTCCGTGCGATTGGCCGTGTTTGTGGGCCCTGCGACCTGTCCCACCTGAACTCACTGCGTTTCGTAACTTCCTGGCAACTGCAAGGATGCATCTGTCCTGTTTTTGCTGTAGAGTGTGGATTCTGGATTGCAGACGAACGCATGGGTGACATGGGTAGCAGCGAGACTCGCGATGCCGATCAAAGTGCAGTGTACGGAATGCCAGACAGTTCTGAGTGTATCGGATCAGGCGGCTGGTAAGGCGGTCAAATGTCGGCAGTGTGGTGGCAAGGTGAAGGTGCCGGGCGTTGCTGCGGGTACAGCGGCTGAAGCTCCGGCGAAGGCGCGTCCGGCCCGCAAGGCTCAGGATCCGGATGATCTGTTCGGGGACATCAATCTGAATCAGGTTGAGGACACGAAGAAGAAGGTGTGTCCTGGCTGTGCCAATCCGGTGCGTGACGAGGACATTGAGTGTCCGAAGTGTGGTGTGACTGTTGCGACGGGTGTGTTAAGTCAGCGTCAGCGGATCCGTCGTGAACGCAAGGGGCCTCCGCCAGAGGAATTCTATCGGGACGTCTGGGGCAACGCGTGGAAGTTCTTCAAGAAGCACTGGACGTACGCAATTCGGACGACGTTGATCTGGTCCATGTGTGTCAGCATGGCATTGACGTGTGCGTACGCGTTGAACTTTTATGTGACTCGGCGTCAGGCTTCCTTAGAAGAGATGGTGCAGAAGGAGAAAGCGAACGTCACGGTGATTGGCGACCGGATGTACATCAAGATTCCGGAGGGCAAGGGGAACAAGGTTGAGTTTGACGGGAAATTTTATCAGCAGGACGCGTCGTTATGGGCGCCGCATATTCTGCCGTGGCAGGAGCCTCCGGCGGTATTCTGGATAGCGATGACGGCAGCGTTTTCGCTGGGATTTGGCGGTTGGTTCTGGACGATGGCGACGACGATCACGAACACGACGATGGCGGGTGAGAAGCGAGTGAAGCGATTCACTTTTGACTTCTTTGCGAATCTGACACTGGGGGTACGTTTTTATGCGTGGCCGACGGTGTTGATGCTGCCATTTCTGGCTGTGGCTGGTGGGGTAGCGGCTTTGAATCCGCTGGCTGGTGGAATTGTGGCAGCGGTGTTCATGATCTTCCCGATCCTTGTGTTACCGGCAGCGGTCGTCCACATGGCTCAGAAGTATTCCTATCGAGCGTGGCTGTTGTTCTGGATGGCGCGGGACTTTGGTCGATCGATCGGGGCATCGTTGTATGTGTTTATGATGATGTTGTTTCTGGTGCTGTTGATTCCGGGTGGGGTTGCGGGCGCTGTGGCCGCGACATCTCAGCGGTTGGTGCCGTGGTTACAGGCCCAGGAGCTGGCCGCCACGGACTGGTTAAGTTCGAACGTGATGGCCCTGGAGGCGGGTGGGAATCTGCGATTTCTGTTGTTTCAGATGCCGTTGATCTTTTCAGCATCGTTTGCATTTTTCTGTGTGTTGTTCGGCCTGATATCGTGCCAGGTCATTTTCATGATGCGAGTGATTGGTTTGTACGGAGTGTATTTCCGGACGGACCTTTCGATTGTGAACGAGTTTCCGGACTTTGAGCGTGCGACCTTTGGTCCGCGTTATCTGGCGTTTCTGGTGGACTTGATCATTATGGTGTTGTTGACTGGTGTGGGCATGTTTATCGGGCAGATGTTTGGCTTCCTGTTCAGCATGTATGGTTGGTCATTTGCGGGACAGGCGGCGTTGGGTGTAGGCGGTCTGGCGTCATTGATTCTGTGGGGGATGTACTTTTCCTTCGGAGAATCCGGGGCTGCTCGAGCGACCCTGGGCAAGTGGAGTATTGGTATTGTGGTGATGAAGGACGACGGCCTGCCGATCCCGATGCCGATGTCTCGTGACCTTGCGTTCAAGCGTTCGGCTAGTGCCTTTTTGAGTGTTTTGACGTTGTTTATCGGGTTTTTGTCATGTCTTTGGCGTGCCGACCGCAAGGCGATGCACGATGCGATGACGAAGACCAAGGTGGTTTGGCAGCCCGAGACGACCTGATCCGGTCAAAGCTGAGAAACCCCGAAAAAACTCAGGTTTTACCAGGGAAACGACAGATTTCGTCCAGCGGAAGCGGGAAATTGCCGATCACGCTGGAAATTTGCCCAATCCCTGCTTATGCTGCGCGGTCCCGTTGCGCGGGAATTCGCGTTTCCTTCAGTTTGACTATTTCGAAACTTTTCCACCGCTATGCCCAATTCAGCGTCCGCCGAGAAATCTCTTCGCAAAGCCAACGTTCGTCGCGAGCGGAACCGTCAGCAGCGCAGCACCCTGCGTACTACGGTGAAGCGTTTTCGTGCTTTGATCGGTACCAAGCCATCGCAGCAGGAAGCTGATACTCAGTTTTCGCTGGTCGTGAAGGCTTTGGATCAGGCTGCAGCTCGCAAGTTGATTCACAAGAACACAGCATCTCGCGTGAAGTCACGTCTGGCTGCTCTGAAGAAGAAGACTTACGTCGGCTGATCGTCCTGCGATCACTCTGCGGTACTTATTCGTCCTGCTGGCGAACTGTTTCGCGGTGCCATGAATCGATTCTGACCCGGCTGCGTTTACGCAGTCGGGTTTCGTCGTTTGTGCCGGTGTGATGTGCGGTCGTTCTTGCCCACTGCTGGCCACTGGGTGTTCACGCCAACGTGTCAGGGCGGTCGGGGGTGGATTCGGTTTTTGGCCTGTGTTGCCAGTGCCACTGCTGCGGAAATTCGGGCGGAATGGCTGTGTGCCGGTGTTTCGGCCGATTGTGCAAAATCCCCTGTTTTTCAGCTGGCAGGCACGTTTGATTCTTCTTTCAGCCTCCAGTATTCTACGTGCCATGCGCCCGCATCACGTTCTGCAGGGCGATTTTTTCCCCAGCAGTATCAGGGCCGATGTTCCATGACCGACACCACCAACGGAAAACTGAATCGCAAGCTGCGAATGGCATTGGTGGGTGGTGGTCAGGGTGCTTTTATTGGTCGCGTGCATGCGACAGCGGCTGTGCTTGACAACCGTGCTTCTCTGGTTGCGGGTGCTCTGTCGTCGGATCCGGTGAAGGCCAAAGCCAGTGCTCCGGCTTACGACATTGCTGAATCCCGTGCCTATGGTTCGGTTGACGACCTGATTTCAGGCGAGCTGGCATTACCGGCTGATCAGCGTATTGACTTCGTCAGTGTTGCGACGCCCAATCACACTCATTTTCAGATTGCGAAGGCCGCGGCAGCGGCCGGCTTCAACGTGATCTGCGACAAGCCGATGACCTTTGATTTTGCTCAGGCGGAAGAGCTGGTACGGGTTGTGGAATCCAGTGGTGTCGTGTTTGCAGTCAGTCACAACTATACGGGCTATCCGCTGGTTCGACAGGCTCGCGAGATGATCCTGAACGGTGAGTTGGGCGAGATCAACGCGATTCGTTCGAACTACATTCAGGGCTGGCTCAGAACTCGACTGGAATCTTCTGATCAGAAGCAGGCGGCGTGGCGTACGGACCCGAAGCGATCGGGAGCGGCCGGTTGTTTCGGCGACATTGGGACTCATGCATACAACCTTGGTCGCTACATGACTGGCTTGCTGCCGGCCGAGATTTCCTGCAATCTCAAGATCTTCGCCGATGGTCGTGCGCTGGACGATTACGGTCATGCGGTGGTGCGTTATGAGAACGGTGCGATCGGGACAGTGACTGCCAGTCAGATTTCGCATGGCCGTGAGAACGATCTGTTTATTGAGGTGGACGGCACGAAGGGTGCGTTGCAGTGGCGTCAGGAAGAGCCGAACGTGATGATTGTTCGTCGCAATGGTTCGCCGCACCAGATGTATACTCGTGATCCCAATGCTCCATTCATGAACGGCATGGGTCGAGAGGCCTGTCGTCTGCCATCGGGGCATCCGGAGGCATTCTTCGAAGCCTTTGCCAACGTCTATCGGTTTGCCTATGACGCCATGGTTGCTCGCGCGACCGGCGGCAGCTTTGAGCCGCGTGACACGATTTACCCGAACGTGTATGACGGTGCTGAGGGCATGTATTTCATTCAGCAGTGTGTCAGCAGCAGTCAGCAGAACGGCGCCTGGTTGCCGGCTCGCTATGCAGGGGCTCGTCGCTGATCGGTTGTCCGTCTGTGCATTGCGGACAGGAAACGCAGCATGTCGCGAATCGTTCTGACCGAGGAGTTTCGCGAGCTGTGTGATCGTCTGCGTTGTCAGCCTGCGTCTGAGGGATTGCAGGGCTGGCCGGTGCAGCAGCTGCATTGGCTGGGGCAGGCGGGTGGCTGGCGCTGGAACATGCCGGTTGAGTATGGTGGTCTGGGGTGTTCGGCCACAGAGCTGCTGGAGATTTATCGAGATCTTTCCGCGGCTTGTCTGACGACGGCTTTTGTGCTGACGCAGCGTAATGCGGCCTGTCAGCGACTGGTGCAGGCGGAACGGCTGGTTCCGCGATCGCTGTTGCAGGATCTGGCGTCAGGGCAGTTGCCGGCGACGGTGGGGATTTCGCATCTGACGACTTCCCGGCAGTATCTGGCTCGTCCGGCGGTTGTGGCTGAGCCTGCAGCGGGTGGCTGGTCTCTGTCGGGTGTTGTACCGTGGGCGACGGGTGCAGCGTACAGTCAGTTGCTGGTGACGGGAGCCGTGACAGCGGAGGGATTGCAGTTGCTGGTGCAGCTGCCGTTGCAGCAGGCGGGGGTGACGGTGGGCTTACCGGTGGAGTTACTGGGGTTGAGTGCTGCGTGGACTTCGGAAGTGCATTTCGAGGGGGTTTTCGTTCCGCAGTCAGCGGTTCTGGCGGGTCCATGTGAGCGAGTGTTGTCTGGAGGCTCTGCTGCGGCTCCTGCGGCCGGTTCTCTGTCGACATCCGCTGTGGCGATTGGTTTTGCGTTGGGGGCCCTGGCGGGATTTCGGGAAGAGGCGGAATTGCGATCGGAGTTGCGTCCCTTTGTGCAGCGGTTTGAGGCTGAGTCTGAGCAGTTGTGGCAGCAGTTGCAGCGGAGTGCCGAGGGGGTGGGACGGGGGGCTGTGGTGTCATCCTGCGAGGGTGCTGCGCTGACAGCCGAGCAGGTTCGGACTCGCAGCAATTCCTTTGCCCTGCGAACAGCTCAGGCGTGGCTGGCTGCAACTCGTGGCGCCGGCTATCGGAGTGAACATCGGGCATCGCGAGCGGTGCGGGAGAGTTTGTTCTTTCTGGTCTGGTCGTGTCCTCAGGCTGTGCTGGAAAGTCAGCTGCAGGAACTGACCGTGGACTGGTCTGATGAAGAAAGGCGTTGGCGTGAACGTGGAATTTGAAACGGCGGTGCAGGCAGCTCAGGAGGCCGGGCAGATACTGCTCAGTTACTTCCGGATGGAAGCGAACGTGCGAACCAAGGGTGTCGCGGATCTGGTGACGGATGCTGACGTAGCTGCTGAGCGATGTATTGCGGCGCGGCTATCGGCGGCATTCCCGGGGCATGCGATTCTGGGCGAGGAGGAGCAGTCGGGCGACACGACGGCCGAGTATTTGTGGGTTGTGGATCCGCTGGACGGGACGACCAATTTCGCGCATGGGTTGCCACATTTTGCGGTATCGATTGCATTGCTGCATCATGGTCAGCCGCAGCTGGGGGTGGTCTGGAATCCGGCGCGGGGGGATATGTATACGGCGCGGCTGGGTGGCGGTGCCTTTCATAATGGCCGGCGGTTGCGGGTCAGCAGTGAAGCGACGATGGATCAGTCATTGATTGGCACGGGGTTCTATTACGACCGTGGTGCGATGATGGAAGCGACTTTGGGTGCGATTGGTGACTGTTTCCGGCAGAACATTCACGGCATCCGTCGATTTGGCACAGCGGCTCTGGATCTGGCGCATGTGGCGGACGGGCTGTATGGGGCTTTTTTTGAGTTTCAGTTGTCGCCGTGGGATTTTGCGGCCGGTCAGTTGCTGGTGACGGAAGCGGGTGGTCGAGTGACGGACTGTACGGGAGCCGTACTGCCGCTGCGGAAAAGCACGATTCTCGCGTCCAACGGGCTGCTGCATGATCAGATGTTGTCGATTGTCAGTCGTCGTGTGGGGACATGGTGATGCATACAGCTTCTGTGTGGCAACGCATGTTGTGTCTTGGGCTGGTGTGGCTGACGACTGGTCGGCTGTATGGACAGGATGGTGCGTGGGCTCAGCCATTTGGCGCTGAGTGGCCGCGTCTGGATTCTGATGCTGTGGGTGAATGGTGGCAGCCGGCGCCGATTCCGCGTGGTCCGAAGAAGGGTCAGTTGCAGGAGCCGTTTCTGCTGGTATCGCGTGACGAGGTGCTGGCATTTGCTTTGTACACGCATGATCACGGGGTGCTGAAGCTGACGGCTCAATTGTACCCGCTGCTGCCGCACGAGCCTCGTGAGGTGCAGCTGGAGCTGGAGCGGAACGGTCAGTGGCAGCAGGTAGCAGCAGCGCGGGTGGTGTATCCGGGCTGGAGTGCGCATTTTCGGATTGTGGGCTGGGATAATACTCAGGATGTGCGTTATCGGGTGTTGCTGGGTCAGCAGAGTCGTTTTGAGGGGTTGATTCGGCGGGACCCGCTGGATCGGGAAGAGATCCGTGTGGCGGTTTTGTCCTGCAATTCCAGTCGGACTCCGGGTTCACGAGAAACCATCGTGCAGAACCTGCGTAAGCAGGATCCTGATCTGTTGTTTTTTGCGGGGGACCAGTCGTATCACCATACTCAGCACACCTTTGGCTGGCTGGAGTGGGGGCGGCAGTTTCGGGATGTGCTGCGTGATCGCCCGGTGGTCACGATTCCGGACGATCATGACGTGGGGCATCCGAATCTGTGGGGTGCGGGAGGCGTGAAATCCCGGAAGCCTACGGGTCCTGACGGAGGTTATTTTTATCCGGCGGGCTATGTGCAGATGGTGGAGCGTTGTCAGACGTGGCATCTGCCTGATCCCGTTGATCCGGCTCCTGTTGAGCAGGGGATTGGTGTGTATTTCACGCGACTGCGTGTGGGTGGCATTGACTTTGCGATTCTGGAGGATCGGAAGTTCAAGACGGGACCTGAGGGAGCGATACCGCCGCTGGGTCCGCGACCGGATCATATCACGGATCCGAGTTATGACCGCAGAGCGGTGGATCTGCCGGAACTTCAGCTGCTGGGTGAGCGTCAGATGGCGTTTCTGCGTCGCTGGACGGAGGACTGGGAGGGTGCAGATCTGAAGTGTGTGCTGTCGCAGACGGCCTTCTGTGGGGCGGTGCATCTGCATGGGCAGCGGGACAATCGACTGCTGGCCGATCTGGACTGTAATGGCTGGCCGCAGACGGGCCGTCGAGAGGCATTGCGATTACTGCGACAGGCGCGGGCAGTGCATTTGTGTGGCGACCAGCATCTGGCAGTGGTGGTGCGTCATGGGATTGATCAGCATGGGGACGGTCCGTACGCGTTTACGGCGCCGGCGATCGTGAATACGATTTATGGTCGCTGGTGGCATCCGCTGGACGAGCGTGCGGGGGCCAACTCGGTCGCTGGCAGTCCGCTGCCGTGGACGGGGGATTATGAAGATGGTCTGGGCAATCCGCTGACGATGCTGGCGTATGCGAATCCCGGGAACGTGCAGGATGAAAAGCAGCGGGGTGATGGCTATGGTCTGGCGGTATTTCGGCGTGCGGATCGTTCGGTGCGATTTGAGTGCTGGCCGCGATTCAGTGATGTGTCAGCGGGTGATGTCGGGCAGTATCCGGGCTGGCCACTGACAGCGCGGATGGATGACAACGATGGTCGCAGTGTGACGGGCTGGCTGCCTGAGCTGCGTTTGCGCAATGCGACGAGTGCGGTGGTGCAGGTCAGTTCGGAAGCAACGGAGGAGATCCTGTACACGGTGCGTCTGCCGGGGCCTGTGCTGCGACTGCCGGTTTATGGTGCTGGACCGTGGCGAGTGCGGGTGGGTCGCAGCGTTCCTGGGCAGCCGGTTTTCTCCGGACTGACGACGGCCCCGCAGAGCCCCGCACTGGAAGTGGAATTCTGACAGTTGCAGGGGGAGAGCAGCTGACAATTTTACGAACTTCAGAACTTTCAAAAGTTCCTCGGCACATCAGTCAGTTTTGTGGTATCTTCGAGGCAATCGCGGGTTCGGGACCACTTCCAGCAAATGGTAAGTCATGAAATTTGCAGGTGGTGCCTGAAATCGAAGGGTTGACAAAGGAAACGGGTGCTGGGTATTAAACGCCGAAATTGCCGAATCTCGGCCGTTTGAACAGTCAGCGGGACAACATCATCAAAAGGTACAAGTCATGTTACTGACACTGAATCCAGGGCGCATCGCAGCGGAAGAAACGTGGTTGTCCGTCGGCTCTGTCGGCCTGGACGGCATCGACACAGTGGTCAGTCCGCAGCTGCGGGGCGATGATGACGACGAAGACTTTGGTGACTCGTTTGGCGACGAGGAACCGGACGACGACGAAGACGACGATTTTGATGACGAAGAAGAGACGGATGAAGACTTCGACGACGAAGACGACTTCGAAGACGATGATTTCGACGATGACGATGACGACGACTTCGACGATGACGACGAAGAAGAGTTTGAAGGTGAAGAAGACGAGATCGTGGCCGCCGGGGAGGAAGAAGAGGGCCCGGCCGAGGAAGAGACCGCACTGCCGCCGCTGGACCACGTGATCTTCGAGGAAGCCACGCCGACGCCCGCGGCGGTGGAAGATGCCGCGCCGGCGAACATCCACCGCCTGAACGACGCGCCGCGCGCGGCACAACCCGCGGCCGCCGCCAGCGCCAAGTTCGACGCCAAGACTGATTTCCGGGTCTCGATCACCAACGCGCCCGGCGCCGAGTCGTACCCGATCAGCTCGTGGACCGATTGCGACGCCGCGCTGACGGCCGCGGCCCAGGCGTTCGTCGAATTACAATCTCTGCCGCCGGCGCGGCTCGCCGAATTCTTGCGCAGCTACGCCGCCGAAATCGAACGCCGAGCCGAGGCGCTCATCGCCGCGGCCCATCGCGAGACCGGTTACCCGGTGAAGCCCCGTCTGGCCGAGGCCGAGTTGCCCCGCACGACGAATCAATTGCGGCAAGCGGCCGACGCGGTCGACGAAGGCTCGTGGCAAAACGTCGTGATCGACTCGAAGCAGAACATTCGTTCGTACCTTGCGCCGCTCGGGCCGGTGGCCGTCTTCGGGCCGAACAACTTTCCGTTTGCGTTCGGCAGCGCCTCGGGCGGCGATTTCGCGGCGGCGATCGCCGCGGGTTGCCCGGTCATCGCCAAGGCGAACAGTTCGCACCCGCTGACGACGCGTCTGTTCGCCGAAGCGGCCTTCGCGTCCGGCGCCCAAGGGGCTTTCTCGCAAGCCGCGAGAGGACCGGACGCTCCCCTTTTCGCTCTTCGATCCCCGCCAGCGTTTCGGTCGCGCGCCGCCCCAACCGAGCCGCCCGG
>CAXBSH010000173.1:0-11069 GCA_963977705.1 uncultured Planctomycetaceae bacterium | reverse complement strand
ACATTAGATGCAAACGGAAGCCAGCAGACACGCTTCCCCCTTGGGAGGGCGAGGCTCCCGCCGAGCCGAACGCAGGTAGAATACCGTTACCGAGCTGGTGCTCGGTGGTCCCGGGGCTGTGCCGTACTCCGTTTTCAACCCGTGCAAAGTTCCCCTTGGGAGGGCGAGGCTCCCGCCGAGCCGAACGCAGGTAAATTACCGTTACCGAGCTGGTGCTCGGTGGTCCCAGGGTTTGGCCGTATTCCGTGTTCAACGCCCACAAAGTTCCCCTTCGGGGGTGCGAGGCTCCCGCCGAGCCGAAATCACACGATCTCCGTCACCGAGTCCATGCTGGGGGGTGGTGAGACACTATCGAGCGATCCGAACGCGCCTTGGAACCGCTCTGCGGACCTCAAACATGCAGGATCCCCGAGTCGGCCCTATTGA
This sequence comes from uncultured Planctomycetaceae bacterium, assembly GCA_963977705.1. Classification (GTDB taxonomy): domain Bacteria; phylum Planctomycetota; class Planctomycetia; order Planctomycetales; family Planctomycetaceae; genus SXXK01. The sequence goes on along the minus strand of CAXBSH010000173.1, from coordinate 10,643 downwards.
TTCCGCAACCACGTGACTTCAGAACAGCTTATTCCAGCAGCCTGCCATCCGTGGTGACTTCTACCTCCAGCATTTTCCCGTTTGAGTACTGCCCCTTCAGCTCGTAGACGTTCTGACCATCCTCCACCTCCGTCCACGCAGCGGAAAACTTCAGGTCCGGATAGCGATCCTGCGCCACCTTCAGAATTTCCGCAGGTACCTGATCCAGCGGCAGTGGCTGCTTGACTTCAAGTGCTTCACCGCCACACCCCACCAGAACCCCAGCCAGCAACAAGGCAGAATTTGTTTTCATCTGACGCCCCCTGAACGAATACCTCTGAATTCAGTAGTCACCGCTGACCGCGTCACGACCTGCTCGCGTCGCCAGTGCCAGATACGTTCGGTAGTCAAACGACGACGGCAAAAAGGACACATGGCCATCAGCAAACAGAAACTGGACTCCATTTCCGGAATGTCGGCTGAAAAATTGATTTGCATCTGATCGCGGATCCCCGGGACCGCGCCGCTCACCCACATGGCCCAAAGTCATACCGGAACCATGCTCAGGTACCAACTGGCCAATTCCGTCACTGGGATCCCCCGCCAGCAGCGCACCCGTGACTGACCCTGTCCAGGTTGCCTCACCCAGTCGATGCGATCGCTCACCCACTGCGATTGTCTGAGACAACCCGTCGGTGATGTCCCGAAACGAAATATTGCTGTTCCTGAAAAACAGGCCCTCTCCATCCACTCCCGGTTCAGAGATGCCAAACATGCCCACGTAGTTGGTGGACCCCACCGAACAGATGACTGCCTGTGGTGCACCAGAAACGGGATCATATTTCTTCGCCGGCCAGAAAGGCTTGATGTCGTCAGATGGGCAGGAAAGCGTGGGAAAAACAGACACTCGAATCAATGCATTGCCACTGGCTTCAATCGGCCGGTTGAAGTCAATCTGCTGAAAAGCCACGCTTTGCTCAAGATCGGGCAACAAAAAACTACACCAGCCCCAGCCCGGCCCGGTGTCAGTGCCGGAACCGTCGTACAGCGACACATATCCGGGTGGCAGCATCCGATGACGGTCATGATAGTTGTGCAGAGCTACCCCCAGCTGCCGCAGATTGTTACGGCACTGAGTTCGCCTGGCTGCTTCGCGGGCTTGTTGCACCGCCGGCAGAATCAATGCCACAAGAATTGCGATGATCGCAATAACCACCAGCAATTCAATAAGCGTGAAACCGCGTGAAGGCCTGCAGGTAGTGGATTGTTTGACGTGGGACAACGAATCCATCTGGTGCTCCACTGGAAAATCGATTGCGTGACGGCGGGCCGGCACGAGTGTACTCGAAATCGACGAGGACACCAGTCGTGTGCGGTCTTCCTGAAAAGTGTTACCGGTTGAAATTGTGCTTAGATTTCCGGTGGTCCAGCAATCACAAGCTGCCATTGCGTCGTTCCGTTCGGTTCCAACACCAGGGGCACTGCATTGGGAATATGCAACTGCAATGCAGGCTCGTCACCACAGCCCGTCAAGCCTGCAATCAGGCAACGAATGGATTGGCAGTGAGCCACAATCAGCAGATCTTCACTGACCATCGGCAGGATCTCGCGCACAGCCGCAAGCACACGTTGCTGAACCTCCCGCAGATTCTCACCGCCGGGCGCACGCTGGACAAAGTCTCCGCGAAAATTCCGCAGCGCTGGATCGTCGCGATATTGGGGATGCTCCGCGAATACCTGCTGCTCGGAACGTCCTTCAAAGAGGCCCAATGATCGCTCATTGAAACCTGCGTGAGCCGGCAGCAGTTCAGGTCTGGGTGACAGGGCCTCCAGCACAATCGCCAGTGTGTCGCTGGCTCGTGGCAGTCGAGAACTGACCGCGTGCGAGATCTGGAAGTGTGTCCTGTCGGCAAGAACCTTCCCAGCCGCAGACGCCTGCCGCTGCCCCAACTCGGTCAAAGGGGTGTCGAACTGTCCACAAAACACGGCCTGTGTAGCCTGAATGGCATTGATGGCTGATTCCCCATGTCGCAGCAGTATCAATCGCTTTGGCAAAACCGCAACTCCTTCTCAGAGCTTGAAAATTTCAAATCGCAGAACGTTCAGAGTGGTGCTCAGGTAATCACCAGAAACGCAAATCGCATCAGGAAAAACGATTGTCCTGGATGAGAATGCAAATTGATTCATCAGAAATTAACACAGCGTTAAAGAATTCGGCAATCGGCCGTTGCTGCCCGTTTGAATCAATCGCGGGAAATGCAGGGCTCCGCACGTTGCGGGGCTGGCGATGCGTCGACCCTCGTCATGGAGTCAGATTGAAATGGTGAAAACTGGGACTGCCCCGCTGAAAAAGCGAGGTTTTACGCTGATTGAGTTGCTTGTCGTTATTGCGATCATTGCCATTCTTGTGGCGCTGCTGTTGCCTGCCGTTCAACAGGCTCGTGAAGCCGCTCGCCGAACTTCCTGCAAAAACAACCTGAAACAGATCGGTTTGGCCTGCCACAACTATGAATCCACCTACGGTTGTTTCCCGTCTTCGGGCGAATCCACAGACATCAACCTGCGACTGAGAATGTTCTTTCCGATCTCTCTGCACGTTGCCGTGCTGCCGTATGTTGAGCAGGTGAATACCTATCAGGCGTGGAACTTCAATGTCCACTACACGAATGCTGTCAATGCTCCACTGTGCAAAGTCAACATGCCGATGTACAGCTGTCCAAGCAATGCAACGACGAAGGTCGATTCGCTGAATTATGGAACCACAGACTACATGCCGATTGCCTACGTCGACATCGACCCGGTGACCGGTCTGCGGAACAAACTGGTCAACGGTGGTGCATTGAATGCCGACCGTCAGGGTGCCCTTGGATTCTGTCGAAAAATGAGGGATATCACCGACGGAACCTCCAACACCATGATCATCGTTGAAGACAGCGGTCGACCCAGCCAGACGGCTGGCAGCTATGCTGTCAATGTCAACACCTACGGAGGCGCCTTCGGTTATGATTCCACACAACTGTTCGCTGCAGCGAATGTTGTGCCCGGAGCCTTCGGTGGAGCAATCAGTGCACCGAACCGATGGGCCGACCCGGATAACAGCAGCGGTGTTTCTGGCCCTCCCAACATGACCGCAACGAATGCGAAAAACATCATCAACAACAACAACAATCCCAAGGGTGGACCAGCGGATTGCCCGTGGAGCACGAACAATTGTGGTCCGAATGACGAGCCATTCAGCATGCACACGGGCGGTGCCCAGTGTGTGCTCGGTGACGGTTCGGTCCGCTTCCTGTCAGAGAATCTTGACAAGCACATCATCCGCCGACTCTGTGATCCGGGTGACGGAGAAGTCATCGGCGAATTCTGAGGCCGTTTGGTCTGGAACTCTTTGCTGGTTTGCGTACAGCGTCGTGGCCTGCATCCACGGCGCTGTGTTTTATTCGATTCCCAGTAGCAATTCTCTGCGGCTGCTGGTGATTCAGTGAACTCAGGGATACCATTCCGATTTTCTGAACCCGATTTCAGACTCGGACTCCCAATGGCCAGCCTCCGACTGCTGTTCGCTGTTCTTGCAATTTGCCTCTCTGAGTTTGCTATCGCCGCTGCCGACGATGTTCAGGTCGACATCGAAGTCTCACAGAGTGGCGAATTTTTCACCTTTCCTCGCATTCCTTCCCCCGCTGTCAATGATTCCGCTGCAGATGGGGAGTGGCGAATATTGTCGGGCCGGGTAGACACAAATTCCGGGTCCCTCGATGTTCTCAGCGATGGTCGTATTCCCGCGTCAGCCGATCAGCCTCGCGATAATTGGTTTCTTGCTGCCGGTACAGATGACGGGTTGTTGCTGCTGGACCTGCGTCAGTCGATAACCATCAGTCAGATCGTCAGTTATTCGTGGCACCCGGGGCAGCGGGCACCGCAGCTCTACTCCGTCTACGCCGCCAGCGCTGCAGACGGCAAGGTGGAATTCCCTGATTCCCTGGAAAAGGTGGCGACAACTGCGGGCTGGTCACTGATCGCCCAGGTCGATACGCGAAAACAGGTCCTCGCTGGTGGCCAGGTCGCTGCTCGGATTACCCTGACCGCCAGTAGCGCCAAACCTTATCGATATCTGCTGTTTGTGGTACAGAGCACAGAACCGTCCGATCGATTCAGTCATACGTTTTTCAGTGAAATCGATGTGATTTCAGGTGAAGAATCGGCGCTGCAAAGAATCAAAGCTCCCCCGATTCGAGAACAGCAGTTTGCGACGTCTGATCAGTTGTACCGTTTCACGATCGATACGACTCAGGCCGAAGAGCTTGAGGAGTGGACGGAACGCGAGCTGCAGCCTGTGATTCGGGAGTGGTATCCCCGCATTGTGCAACTCCTGCCCAGTAAGGACTTCAAGGCTCCTCAACAGGTCAGGCTGCGGTATCTGCCGGATTCAGAAATGAAAGGGGTGCCGGCTTATGCTTCCGGAACTACGATCTCACTGAATATCGAGTGGATGCGGGGGCAGTTGAAAGGAGAAGCTCGAGGAGCGGTTGTGCACGAGCTTGTGCATGTGGTGCAACAGTACTCAGGACGTCGTCGCGGCCGAGCTGGCAGTGTCACGCCGGGTTGGTTGGTCGAAGGCATTCCCGATTACATTCGTTGGTTCCTGTACGAACCGGGGACTGGTGGAGCGAAGCTGAGTGCCAAGCGTCGGCAGGCAGCGCAGCACAACGCCAGCTATCGAGTTACCGCAAACTTTCTGGACTACGTGATCCGCAGCCATCCCACGAACCCCTCGATTCTGGAACAGCTGAACGCAGCCGCTCGCGAAGGTCGCTACACCCCTGAGCTTTGGCAGCAGCTGACAGGAAAGACCGAACAGGAATTGGCCAACGACTGGCGCAGCGCCGTCGATTAGCAGCCCCTCCCCACCAATCGCGGCACACAGCCATTCCGTGTCATGATATCCCATCCCATCTACTCACCACAGGAAAAACGCTGTGTGCAATGAAGTTCGCTCAGGCGGTCAACAGCCGAGCCGTTAGCGTAAGCCGACGGATGTTTGCGTGCCTCGCCGTCCCCGAGCTGGTGCTCGGTGGTCCGAGGGAGGTTCCCTCGGGAGGGCGAGGCTCCTGCCGAGCCGAAGTCAACTGTCAGTTTTCAGTTGTCGTTGTGTGCCGACAACCGTAGACCGGGCATTCCTGCCCGGCCGCCTTTTGCCCACACGAAGCAACGCGGCTTACGATCGCCCGTCGCTCAGCCATTCCATGGGCTGATAACCATTCAGCAAAGCGGAGCCTCGGCATCGTGACCGAACTGGTGCTCGGTGGTCCCAGGGGGCGAGCCGTTGGTGGCAACCGACGGGTCTTGTCGTGGTGTTCGAGCCGCCCCCGGAGTTCCAGCAGCTCGTTCTTTGCGTGCAACTGCCAACTGCCAACTGAAAACTGAATACTGAATACTGAAAACTGAATACATCCCGATTCTGGTGATACTGCGGTGTTTGAATTCAGCGGGGCATGAGCAGGGTGGCCGCATTGTCCTTGCGGATAGCGTCCAGCAGAGGCCGTGGCAGTTCAGATTCCTGCAGTTTCAGTACGGCGGCGTGGGGAGTGAATACGGGGGCAAAGCTGCCGAAATGAAGACGTTCCGGTGGTAGCTGGCGGGTCAGACGTTCCAGTCCGGCGAGGCCTTCAAGCATCGCAATCTCGAATCCTACGCCTGCTTCCGCGGCCAGTCGTCCGGCCAGTTCCAGAGGTGTTGATGCCAGGGCATTGAGCAGTTGCAGGGGGCCGTCTGCGGGACGGTTGTCTGCTTCCAGCAGCGGAGTGGGATCGACGTCAGGGATTTGCAGCAGAGAGTGCTGGATCCGTGGATCTTCAAGCCGCAGGCAGATCTGCAGCAGTAATCTGTGCGGGGTGGCGGTTTGCAGCAGTTGGCGGAATTCCGGGGATTGCAGAGTCCAGCCATGCCAGCCGGGGAGCAGTCGAATGATGCGGATCCCAAGCTGCAGGCCGTCGTCCAGATCGTCCTGCCATCCGGGCAAAGCCGGATTGATGACGGCCACTGGGCGCAGAACTCCCTGTCCATGCTGCTGGCATTCCATCACGGTGCGTCGATTGACGGAACGCAGATCACGGTGGAGCAGCCCATCGAGGCTGGCGGCCCACGCATCCGAGATGTGCAGGGATTGCAGTGTGCGGACGAGTTCCGGAGTTTCATCAAGGGGCAGCCGGCGAGTGGGCCAGCGGGAGAGCCAGACGTTGGTGTCGGTGATCACAGTCGGACTTCCTTCTGCTGCAGGATTGGCGTCAGCAGGCGCCGCAGATTGCGTCCCAGAATGGCCTGTTTGACGGCTTCGTCAAGTTGTGCGCCTGTGACTTTGGCCAGTTGTGAAGCGAAGCTGCGGCCGGCAACATCACTGCCATATAAGACTCGTTCGGCCCCCACTTCACGAACTGCCATTTCCGCGATGCCCGCCAGTGGATCACCTCCGCCCAGATCAACGCTGACATTGGGGTAAGGGCGAATTGTGCGCAGCCCCAATTCCCAGTTGCCGCCGGTGTGCCCACAGATCAGGCGAGCCGTGGGGTGCCGGGCGGCAAGTGCTGCGAGATCGGCAGGCGTACTTTCACCGGGAAGGTTGCCGTTGGTCTTGAGCCAGGTGTGCTGGTAGATGACGGCCTGCAGTTCGGTTGCGCGGCGAATGATGGAATCAATCTGTTCGCCGGTGCAGCGTCTGGCAACCCACAGCTTGACTCCGACCATGGGACCATTCGCGACGCAGCGTTCGAGTTCAGCGAGACTGGCCTGTTCGTGGGCTGGGCTGAGGTAGACAAAGCCGAAGGCGCGATGGTGCCAGTGGCTGAGCGCCTGCAGGACCTGATCATTCTGGCGTTTCAGTTCATCGGGGTCCGGATCCTGGGCGAAGGGTGAACCCATAAAGACGACCAGTCGTTCGACGGCCATCCGATCAGCGACTTCGATCAGTCGGGCCATTTGTTCATCGGGAGTGCGCCCGGGAACGCTGTTCAGGTGGCAGTGCAGATCCCAGATCATGCGGGGCGGTCTCTTTGTGGGGTGGACGTGCGATCCGTATTGATGTGGTGTGATGTCACCGTTGCAGTCGGCAGCATCGTTAAAGTCGGCAGGATAGCTGAAGATTCGGGAACGGGGGATTCGATTTTGGGGAGTACGGGCCGGTTTGTTCGGGAAGTTTCAGTAGTCGGGTGTCGGGTGTCGGGTGTCGGGTGTCGGGTGCCAGTAGCCAGTAGCCAGTCGAGGATCGAGGGTTGAGGGCGAACCGAGCCGTAACTGATGACTGGTAGCCCTTCACTGAAAACTGAAAACTGAAAACTGAAAACTGATTACTGATTACTGATTACTGATTACTGATTACTGTTTCACTGAATTACTGAAAATCGGGTGCCGTATGAGTCGTCGCAAGAGACCACCGGAGGGGCGGGCCTTTGTCGTTTCGTCCTTTCGTGATCCGTCGTCGTGGCTGAATGGATTTCTCAGCTATCTGGACGCGGAGTGTGGCATGGCGCAGAACACTCAGGCGGCCTATGGTCGCGATCTGAAGCGATTTTTTGAGTGGAATCAGCGTTCCAGCCGGACGAGTGTGCACGAGATCGGTGTGGCGACGGTGACTGGCTATCTGGAGTATCTGCAGGGTCTGGGATTGGCGGCCAGCAGTTGTGGGCGCAATCTGGTGGCGATTCGGATGTTTTTCCGCTATCTGATGCTGGAGGGCATTATCGCGGAGAGTTCTGTGGATCTGGTCAGTTCGCCGAAGCTGTGGGAGCGTCTGCCGAAGGTGCTGAGTCCGGAGATGGTTGATAGTCTGCTGATATCACCGGTGGTGCGGGCCGATCGTTTTCCGTTGCGGGACCGGGCGATGCTGGCGGTGTTGTATGCCACGGGCTGTCGAGTTTCCGAGGTGGTCCATCTGAAGCTGGGGGATATTGCGTTTGAGGACAACTTCTGTCGGTGTACGGGTAAGGGCAACAAGCAGCGACTGGTGTCATTGAATCCATTGACGATTGCGGCGATTCGCGGGTATCTGGAGTCAGAGCGACCGGGTCAGGCGAGTGTGCGGGGTGAGGATGAGGGCTGGTTGTTTCTATCGCGCAGTGGGCGTCGCATGAATCGCGAGATGATCTGGGCGCTGGTGCGTCGTTATTCGCGGCGGGTGGGTTGTCCGGACATCAGTCCGCATACGTTGCGGCACAGTTTTGCCACGCATTTGCTGGCAGGCGGGGCTGACATTCGAGCGTTGCAGGAGATGCTGGGTCATGCTTCGATTCGCACGACTCAGGTGTACACGCATGTCGAACACAGTCGGCTGAAAGCCGTGCATCGGAAGTGCCATCCGCGGGGCTGAAGGGACGCGAGCGGGTTGGGGCCGAGCAGAAACCCCGCTGCGGCCGCAAACCGTAGTCTGGGCTTTAGCCCGGGCACGAAACTGCGGCTTACTTTGCCCAGTGTGCTTTTTGCGTAGCACTGAGTGGCGATAGTGTTTGGGGCAAAACACGTAGACCGGGCATTCCTGCCCGGCACTGTCAAGAAAAATCGCAGCGTTTTTGCGGCATCGGACTGCTTTTGCGGGGAAGTTGCCGACTGTTGTTGCTTGCGTTTGGGGTGGTGGGTGGCGGGTGTTCTCGGGCTGAAGCCCAAGCTACTGTGGGGCGGTGTGGCTGCGGGGAAAAGAAAAGGGCTTTCCCGCTGGGGGAAAGCCCGGTCGATTGGTTGTTGATCAGCAGTTGGATTAGCGCCAGCTGCGGACGCGGTACCACGTGCCGTTGGTTGACTGGGCAACAGCGTCACCAGTCAGCCGCATGGCACGGCCCGGAGTACAGGTGGCGGGTCGAGAGCTGTAGCCCCAGCCGACACCTTCGAAGTTTCCGATATTCGGTCCCACGTGGCCACGAATACCACGTGAGGCCATGTAGCGAGCTTCCGCTTCGCAGCGAGCCTGGTCTGTCTGGGCGTTCTGCCAGACAGCTCCGTAGTACGGTACGTTACTGGCAACCGCCGAAGAACACAGCAGCAGCCCCGCGACAAGCATTTTCCTCATAGCACCCTCAACACCGTTTGAGAACCTCCATCCCAGGCCGAGTGCAGCAGCACCGCAGTTCGACCTGACATCCATTAGCTGACGAATTGTTGGAGGCTGGTGGGCGAGTGTCGATAGTCCGGAGGCGAAAAAATCATGAGGTGAAAAAATAGGAAGATTTGCCAGTTCAGAGACTTGCAAAACAGTCCGTTGAAAGCTCTCTGTTTTGCCTTGTTTTTCTGTCTTGCCGTTGTTCTCAGGTTGCCATCGCTATTCGCTCAGTCGGCCATGAAACACAAACTGATGTTCCACAGGCACTCTGACGGAGGCTCCGGACACAGCATGAAACACGGCCAGTCCACTACTGAATTCAACTCGTTCGACGGCATCAAAGTTCGCCGGGATGGGGACCGCGCCCTGCAGGTAGTGGATGGCAGTGGGCTGGTCGGGTTTCAGAACGATGGCCGTGGGAATGCCCTGTTTCGTCAGCTCGTTCGGCTGCACAGAGGCCTGCAGTCCTTCAGCAAAGTAGGCAGTTACATCTTCCAGTCCAAGGCAGTTATTGCGGCCATTCCAGGGGAATCCGTGTCGGCCTTTGTGTTCCATCCAGAAGACTGTGCTGTTGAGAACGGATTGATCCTTCATCGAGAACCACAGGTAACCGGAGTCGGCAAACACCGCGGCGACCCATGCCGGCTGTCCATCGGGTGGTGGTTGGGGGAAGATCTGGACAAGATCTGCGAAGCCAGCGGGTCCGGGTAGTCTGGTGAGATCGGCGTCGGGTGCATTTTTCCATGCCTGGGGCACCGCGGTCAGGCTTTTCCAGGTCGTTCCGGGCAGCAGCCGCTGGTATTCACGTTTGGCTGGATCACTGAAAACTCCGGGACAAGTCATCCCGAATTTCAGGGCACTGGTGGAAATTCGCACGCTGCCGGGATTATCGGGCATGGCGAGTGTGGCGTGATGTCCAAGCGGTGCGGGTCCGGCAAAGCCGCGGATCAGGTGGGTTGAGTAGACGACGTTGTGTCCGTCCTTCAGCAACAGCGTGCGGGTAATGTTGCCCGCCCGCACTTTGGTGTCTGCGGTCAGTGTCAGGGCAGACAGCGAGCCCGTGCGCTGCAGGCTGGAGGCGGTCCAGTCCATGCCGGCGATTTCTCCGTGTGGCGGATGCTGTTCATTATTGACGGCTGCGCTATTGCCACCGAAGGGCAGGCAGAAGAAATCGCCGCGGAGTGCCTGCAGGACGGGGGCCGGGAACGGTTGTCGTGGTTCGTCCTGCCACGGGCTGACGTAATAGGGCTGAATGGGTTTGTCCGAGCTGCGATTGAAGGTGACCGGGGCCATATGGGCGCCGGTGCGAGTCACTGCGAGGCTGACAGTGTCATTCTGCAGCACCCATGCGGGCAGGGAATTCACAGTTTGGAGTGGCGGATCAGCTGCCGCGGTTCGCTGTTCGGTCAACGGTCCGAACAGTCCGGCGAGCGGTAGCAGCAGGATCAGGAGGCAGTGCAAAGAACGTCGTGTGGGATGGTGCATGGGGGGGCTCGGTTTTTAGTTTTCAGTTTTCAGTTTTCAGTTTTCAGTTTTCAGTGGTCAGTGGTCAGTGGTCAGTGGTCGGAAGTCGGAAGTCAGA
>CAXBSH010000172.1:0-11156 GCA_963977705.1 uncultured Planctomycetaceae bacterium | reverse complement strand
GCTGGCGAGCTGATGCGGCAGGGCTGGTCATTGAAAGCCATGCATCGTCTGATTCTGAACAGTCGTACCTGGCAGATGTCCAGCAGTATTCGTTCGGATTACGAGTTGCGTGACCCTGAGAATCGACTGTTATGGCGTCAGAATCGTCGGCGACTGGAAGCGGAAGCAGTGCGTGATTCCGTGTTGTTCATGGGTGGTGGGTTGGATCGAACCGCAGGTGGGCCAGCCGTTGGCGTGGATGCTCCGCGGCGGGCCGTTTACCTATCGATCGATCGTGCGGCTTTGTACGAGATGTTTTCGACGTTTGATTATGTTGAGACGGCAAGTCATATCGAGCAGCGTCCGACGACAACAGTCCCCAATCAGGCTCTGTTTCTGATGAACAGCAGTCTGGTGCATGAGCAAAGTCGTCGTCTTGTGGAGGCTCAGGGCTGCCGAGAGGCAGACTTTACGGTTGAAAGTGCGGGGGTGTCGGACAGGGTAAGTTCGCTGTTTCAGGTGATTTATGGCCGACCGGCGACAATTTCGGAACAGCAGCGTGCTCTGGACTTCCTGCGTGCTGTAGAGCCATCATTTGCGGCGGTGACTGACGGCAGTGAGCGTCGACTGCAGGCATGGTCAGCGTTATGCAGAACATTGATTGCCGGTAATCAGTTTCTGTTTGTGGACTGAAGCAGGGGCGCACCAGTGCGATACGATGTGGTGATTGCCGGGTCAGGGTTTTCGGGCAGTCTGCTGGGCTGGCTGCTTGCTCGTCACGGTCGTTCGGTGCTGGTTGTGGATCGGCAGCGGCATCCACGATTTGCGATTGGTGAGAGTTCAACACCGACGGCCGATTTCCTGTTGGCACATCTGGCCGATCGGTTTGGATTGCCGGAGCTGGCTCCACTGGCCTGCTGGGGCACGTGGAAGCAGGCCAGTCCCGAGGTCATTTGCGGTAAGAAGCGAGGCTTCAGTTATTACCGGCACTTTTCGGGGCAGCGTTTTTCCGACAATGCTCAGCACGATTTTTCCATGCTGGCGACGGCCAGTTCCAGTGATCACTGGAGTGACACGCACTGGTTGCGAAGTTCGGTCGATCATCATCTGGTGCAGTGTGCGACTCGGGCCGGTGTCAGCGTACTGGAGGACACCACGCTGGTGGCTGCTCAGTTTGACTCGTCTACTCATTTGTGGAGCCTGCAGCTGCAATCCGTGGCAGATGTTTCTGAGGGTTTGCGAAATGTGCAGTGTACATGGCTGGTGGACGCCACTGGTGCCGGTCAGGCAATTTCAAGGCAGGTGAATAATCCCTTCGACGATGACTGGATGCGGACTCGGACAAATGCGATTTACGGTCACTTTCGGGATGTGCGCGGGTTCAGCGAGGCGGCGTCAGCGGATGATCCTTTCAGCGGTGATGACGCAGCCCAGCATCATCTGCTGGATTCAGGCTGGTGCTGGATGCTGCGGATGGACAACGGCACGACAAGTGTTGGGCTGGTGGAACCGGAGCGGCTGAGCGGAATGTCGCAGTTATCGGTAGAGGGCGATGATGCAGGGAGCGGTGCAACGCCGCGAGACTACTTTCAGCGGCGGATGCGGCAGTATCCTTCATTGGGCGATCTGTTTGGTTCATTGAGCTGTTGTGCTCCCTCAGACCGCATGGGGTTTCAGCTGCGATTGAGTCGCTGTCGTCGTCGGGCAACCGGGCCGGGCTGGGTGCTCTTGCCGATTGCATTTGGTTTTGTGGATCCGCTGCACAGCAGTGGTATTGCCCATGCGTTAAGTGGAGTGCTGCGTGTTGGTGAAGCGTTGCTGCAGGATCTGAAGGAGTGTCAGAGTCGTTTGCAGCATTACAGTCAGCAGGTGGCGGCAGAAGTCCGGTGGCTGGACCTGTTGACCGGCGGGTGTTATCGGGCCATGCCGGATTTCCGACTGTTCTGCGGCTTTGCTGCGTGGTACTTTATGGCAGCGATCGAGTTTGAGAAGCAGTTGGCAGCAGACCCGGGACACTGGCCGCAGGGATTTCTGCAAACGGGTGACGAAAAGTTATGTGCGGCGGCGGAACGATGCTTTCACCTGTGCGCCGGGACATTACCAGCCCAGCAGTCAGCTACGGTGTTTGACACGATGCGGCGTGAGCTTGAGCCGTGGAATCGAGTGGGGCTGCTGTCCGAGCACCTGCGGAATCGACTGGCCCACACTGCCGCACCGAAATATGCTGCAATTGCGGAACGCAGAGGTCGTCAGCCACTTCCGTAAGTTCCACGCTGGGCCTGCAGTTGATGAGCGAGCCAGCCCAGACCATGCAGAGCGAGGCTGTCAACGAATTGTGCATCGGGAAGATGACTGGCCAATTGTCTGCCGCCGCCGCCGCTGATAATCAGTGCCGGTCGTCCACCTGTCGGAGCGATCTGCGGAGTGGCCTGTTCGAGACGATGAACAAGTTCACGAACTGATCCAAGTTGTCCGAGGAACAGTCCGGCGAGGATTGCATCCTGAGTATTTCGCCCGGGCACAACGGGCAGCTGAATCAGGCTTTCATCCACATCCAGCAATGGCAGGCGGGCCGTATAGTCATGCAGTGCGCGAGCGGAAAGGCGCAGTCCAGGAAGGATGCTGCCGCCGCGAAAGACGGGGCCCGGTGTGATCAGATCCACGGTCGTGGCTGTCCCTGAATCGACAACAATGGCCGACTGATCCTGCTGGATAAGGAACTGAGCGGCAAAGGCATTCAGCAGACGATCAATACCGACCTTATCCGGGAAATCCACATCGGCCTTGACGGGGATCTGCGTTCCCGAGCGGACAACCAGTGGTGCCGGGATAGCCGCCGGCCAGTTTGTCAGCAGCTGATCTCGACAGTCCGGATCACTTCCGGCGATGACCACGGACTGAACACGTGAGGCTGCTGTCTGATGCCACCATTGCAGCAGGCATTCGGCAAGCTGCAGACCGTGGTCAAGGACAGTGGCTGTCACTTCGCCGGTTGCCCCGAGTGCGGGGCAACCAATCAGGCCGAACTTGGCGCGAGTATTTCCGATATCGATGGCCGCAACGACACTCATTTTGATTTTTCAGCACGTTCCGCAGCACGGGCGATCCACGTTGCAGGATCATCTTCAAAAGCTGCTTTGCAACCGGAACAGCAAACCCAGTAAGAACGGCCTTTCCAGGTCACTTCGGTAGTTCCCAGCCCTTCGGAGATGATGCAGGTGCGTTCGGCATAGCCTGTATCGCTGAGTGCAAAGGAAGTGCCTTCGCGTTGAGTCGAGACAGTATCGAACCGTGCAAAGTCTGCCTTTCCTCGACGTTTCCCGACCTCCAGCAGGTAGCGATTATTTTCCTGCTGGGCAAAAGCCAGCTGCCACTGTTCGCCGGCTGCGGCCAGATCTTCGTTCAGTTCCAGCCGGAACACTCGGTGCTGCTTGTCATCACTGCCGGTGACTTCGTGCGGAGCCTCGGTGAAATCACCGACAAGTTTTCGTTCGCGACCTTCGGCATCCACACCCGTCAGCACAAACTTCTGGTTACCAAGGTCCCAGGAAAGTCTTCCCGAACGCAGGTAGGGACTTTTATCGGAGGCCATGACGAGAGCCGGTTGTTCGGGGTTGGTGCGCAGGTCCCAGACCCATTCATGGCTGTCCACGGCCTTGAAACTTTCGTATTCACGGCGAGTGGTACCACGCCACTTGCCCAGCAGAATCTGAATCGGCTGCAGATGACTGATGACGGATTGAATTTTCTGGCTGACGGACATCGTGATGGTATCGCTGGCCGTTGCGTTTTCGGTTCCGCCGAGCCCGCTGAGTGCGAGTGGTCGGAATTCGCGGGCGGGGGGTTTTTCCGGCGTTTTCTGATCTGCGGTGGCAGCAGTTGACTGCGTGGCGGTAGCGTCCGCAGCCGGAGCAGCAGCAGCGGTCCCCTGAGCCATTTCCGCGGTTTCCTGCGTCGATTCAGAACACCCCGGCACTGACAGCAGGGCTGACAGCAGCAGCAGACGGACGATCGAGTGGCAGCCAGGTGCCCGAAGGTTTGTGATTGCAGTCATAGTTCACCTGTGTTAGCGCTGATAAATCGGCAGAAACCCGCGATCCAGCTGAAGCATAATGCAGTTGACAGCGGTGGCATACACAGTGCCCACCTGCAGATCCTGCCAGCCACCGCCCTGCTGCATTTCCCGCAACAGCTTTTCGTGCAGTTCACCACGATACCTGTTCCAGTCATCGCCACCCGTTCGATAGACGACCTGAGCGAAGTAGAAGTGCATGTAGTGCCAGAAGCCGTCGGCGGCGGCGACGTCACGTTCGGGCCAGATTCTCTGACGACAGTATTCCCGCATGCGTTTGGTGACATCGGTGTCGTACTCGCCGGCGTTGAACATGGCAGCCAGAGCAGCAGCGGTGATGGGTGCTCGAGCCCCGCCACCACGGATGCTGTATTGCACTCCGCCTTCGCTGGTCGTGCACTCTTCGATGTACTTTTTGGCGCGATCGATGATTTCTCTGGATACAGGAATGCCGGCATTGCGACAGGCCCGCAGTCCCTGCACCTGCGTAATACAGGTTGAGCCTTCATCGAAATCGTTGCCCTCAGCCGCTGAAACATAGCCCCAGCCACCGCGGGACGTCTGAGCATCCGCGCAGAACTGCACAGCACGACTGAGCACTTCCCGTAATTCCTCGCGACGTTTCTCATCTTCCTCTTCCCCGAAGACCTGGCTGAGGAAGACCATGGAGTAGCCATGGCCGTAGGTGTAATGAAAGTCTTCGCGATAGCCAATCAGGCCGTTGGGACGGCTCATTGAAAGCAGGTAGTCGACCGCAAGTCGGATGGGTTTGGAGTACCGACCGGAGGTTGCAGTGGAACCTTCCGCCAGCATGGCAGTGCCGGCCAGTGCGGTCATGGCAACACGGTACTGGCCCTGATTGGCTTCCCAGTAGCCCTGTCGCTTCTGCAAAGACACGAGGTAGTCAAGGGACTGCTGGATTGCTTCCTGGGTCCGCTGATCGGGCGGAGCGGCGTTGAGCCTGCCCAGACCGACGAACAGCAGCAGGCACAGGGGCATGCAGCAGGCAACTGCGTAACGCAGATCAGAAGCGGCGCGGAACACACGAACACCTTGTATAAATGGGCGAACGGAATGTCGGATTCTGCGTTGCTGTGAACGGGAAAGCAACTGCGATTTGTGACAACCAACGGCAAAACTGGCGGTTGGGCACGGGAAACCGAGTAATTTCAGAGAATCAGGTCGGGATTTTGCAACGCCATTGCCAAAACGTTCACATGACCTGCCGCAGGGACGACATCCCGGGCCAACAAGCGGCTGGCACCCGTTGTTTTCCAATCTGTTTAACGACACGCAGGTTTTTACCACCTTGACATTGCGGATTGGCGTTTCGTTTTTTTTGTTAAAATGAAACTTTTTTGCACGAACACTTCGCTTTTCTGCTTTGGGGTGTCAGAGTGTAGGCGCGGTGCGCCACCGGGGTGGACCGCAACAGTCCCGACTCCAGGACAGCAGTTCCCCCTGCTTCCCCCGAATCTCGCACCCTGCGGGATTGTCACAGGAGAAGTTTTCATGCAGCGAAAACGACGTGGACTCAGGAAGACGGAAAAAAAAGCACCGCCTTTGACTGAGTTCGAACAACCAAAAAAGCGAAAACCGTTTACCGTCTTTCTGGTGGAAGATGATCAGGACGTACGAGCAACGCTCGTAGAGGCCCTGAAGGCCCTGAAACTTGATGTCCGTGACTACATGACGGCCATGGAGTTTTATCGCGACTACCGCGAGCGTACACCTGGTGTGCTGGTACTGGACCTGCGTCTGCCCGGCATGACCGGCCTTGAGCTGCAGGAGAAGCTGGCTGCTGACAAGTTTGATCTGCCGATCGTGATGATCTCAGGTCATGCCGATGTGCCGATGGCTGTGCGAGCCATGAAGAACGGTGCCTTTGACTTTCTGTGCAAGCCACTGCGGATTGACGACCTGATCGCAGGCGTTGGTCGTGCCTACGCGTACTTCTACGACGTGGAGGACGACCGGTTCACTGACGATCTGGAAGAAACCGAAGAAAGTATCAATCGCCTGACCAGTCGCGAGCGGCAGGTGCTGGACATGGTGGTTGACGGCCTGTCAAGCCGCGAGATTGCGGCGGAACTGGACGTCAGCACGAAGACGGTCGAAGCCCATCGGGCTCGCATCAATGACAAAATGCGAGCAGAGAACGTGGCTCACCTGATTCGTATGAGCTTTGCCTATCGCGAAGAGCAGAACGGCTGATTCGGCCGGCGCTGTGATTCATGCGAAAACTGAAACGGGGCACTTTCCGGTGGAAAGATGCCCCGTTTTCATTGGTTGTGTCTCGCGGCATCAGCAATTCATGGAGCGGCAATCCGGTACAGGAATTCATCCGTTCGCAGATACATGGATGCGTTGGCAAATGCAGGAGTCGCCAGAGTTCGCCCGGGAACTTCGCACTTGCCGACTGTCTCGAAAGTCCGCGTGGGTTTGATCCATGTGGCGTGCCCGGTTTCGTCCATGAAGAGCACGTGTCCATTGGCGAATACTGGTGATGCCGAGAAGTTGCCACCCAGTCGTTCCATCCAGTAGCGTTCGCCCGAGACGGCATTGACGCAGGATGCAATGCCATCGTCTGAAACGTAGTACAGATCTTCACCGATCAACAATGGCGTCGGCGTACTTGGGGCGCCCCGCTTTTGTCGCCAGGCGACGTGCGTTTCTGTCACGTCGCCTTTGCCACCCAGACGCACAGCCATCAGCTCGGGGTTGTCATAGTCATGGTTGTAGATGACCAGTCCATGAGCAACGATGGGCTGCGGGACAACGGACCAGCCGGGAGCCAGCACACGAAAGACTTCGTCGCCGGTGTGCAGATCATAGGCTGCGAAATGGTCCGGTCCGGGGGCCATAACCAGTGCCTTTCCATCAACTTCCGCGACCGACACGGTGACGAACGAATGGCTGATGCGGGCTTTGATGGAGCGGAACTGTTTCCAGAGGACTTTCCCGCTTTCGGCTTCGACAGCGGCAACAAACGGGTCAGTACTGCCGTCACAGACAATTGCCAGCAGGCCGTCGTGCAGCACTGGTGATCCACCACTGCCGTGCAGTGGCGGGTAAACCAGTTCGGTGTTCAGCCAGACGATCTTCCCGTCATCGGCATTCAGCCGCGCCATCCCAAGGGCTCCGAAATGCACATACACGGAACCTTTATCAACGATCGGCGTGGGGCTGGCATGGCTGTTCTTGGTGTGAATCTTCGGAACTTCTGCCACTTTCCGCACTTCGGTATCCCACAGTGTTTTTCCGGAGTCGGCGTCAAGGCACAGGCAGCGCAGTGACAGTCCATTACCGTCAGGAACAGCAGTGGTCAGCCAGAGCCGTTTCCCGACCACGGATGGCGATGACCAGCCCAGTCCCGGCACAGGAACTTTCCAGCGGACATTTTCCGAGTCGGACCATTGCATGGGAGTCGGGGGACCCGGTGCATGGGCATCCGCCTGCGCTCCGCGAAACTTCGGCCAGTCATTGGGCAGCAGTAACAGCAGCAACAGACACAGACTTTTCATGGTTGGTTTCCGCTGGGAGGGGGGGGAGTGAAACGGAAGAAACGCGGGGTAGGGAAAAACGGGGCGGGGCTGCACGTTCGCTGGCAATCGATTATTCCAGCGTGTGCACGAGCAGTCCGCTGCGCAGCTTAGGCTCAAACCACGTGCTTTTCGGTGGCATGATTTCGCCGGCGTCTGAGACCTGCATGAGTTGATCAAGCGTTGTGGGAAACATCGAAATGCCGACGGCCCAGTCGCCTGGAATACACAAACGCTCCAGTTCGGCCGTGCCGCGGATACCACCGACGAAGTCGATCCGTGGATCTGTGCGGACATCGTCGATTCCAAGGATCTGCTGCAGCACCTGGTGTTCGAGGATCGAGACATCCAGCGAGCGAATGGGGTCGTTGACGAACAGTGGATCCGGGGGAATCGTCAGGCTCCACCACTTGTGATCGATCAGGAAACAGAAGGTGCCGGGGGCGGTGGGCACGGGGCTATCTGCCGGCTGCAGGTCTCCAAGAGCGTCCAGTCGCTCAAGGAACTGGCTGACAGTCAGTCCGTTCAGATCGCGTACCACGCGATTGTAGGCCAGAATTCGCAGCTGGGTGGAAGGGAACAGCACAGCGAGAAACCAGTTGCATTCTTCCTCCCCGGTGCCACCGTTGGGCAGTCGTCGCCGCAGTTCATTGCCGGCCCGCCACGCACTGGCCGCACGATGGTGGCCATCGGCGATGTAGAACACGGGGACGCTGCTGAGCTGTGTCGTCAGGTCGGCACATTCGGAAATCCGCCAAACCGTGTGTCGGACCCCATCGACAGCGGTGAAGTCGTACAGGGGTGGCTGTTGCATGGCCTGCGCCACGTGCCGGTTGACCGATTCCTGCTCGCGGTAAGTCAGGAAGACTGGGCCTGCATTGGCGTTCAATGCAAGGACATGGCGAGTACGGTCATCTTCCTTGCTGCGGCGGGTCTTTTCGTGTTTCAGGATCAGGTTATTTTCGTAGTCGTCGATATGGACGCAGCAGACAACGCCGGTCTGAGCATGCTGACCCTGAATCTGGCGATAGGCGAACAGGCAGTCGCTGCCGTCACGAGTCAGCACGGCATTGTTGACCAGCTGGTCAAAGTTCTGCCGAGCACGCTCGTAGACTTCCGGAGCATACGGGTTGTGTTCAGGAGGAAAATCGATGTCTGGTCTGACGACATGCAGAAAGCTGAGCGGATTTCCTTCGGCGAGTATGGCTGCTTCATCACGATTGACCACGTCATAGGGGACCGAGGCGACCAGAGCCGCTTTTTCGGGAACTGGTCGCAGAGCGTCAAAGGGTTTGATCCGAGGCATGACAGATTTCTGGAAAAGGCGTCCGATGACAGGGTGACATGGCAGCCAGAGGCGATCCGGCTGCGGGTTGCGGGAGTGTATCGGATCGGAGGCCTGTTTGTCTTGTGATTTTGGAATTTCAAGGACAGAATAGTGAGCGGCGTCGGAGCCAAATCTGTGGCCGGCCTTTTGTTCTGACGACAGGACTCCTGTGGCACCCGTCTACTGCACAGCCTGCAATGCTCAGTTTTCCGCAGATTTTTCTCAGTGTCCGCGCTGCGGTATGCGTCTCAGCGGATCGGGGAGGGCGTGGCAGGGCGACACGATCATCGCTGGTTCGTCGCTTGCCGCTGCCGAGACTCCGGGTGTTGAAGTTGAGCTGGATTCTCTGCTGCTGCCGGGGCAGATGCTGGACATTTACCAGTGTCAGAAGTTGCTGGGACGTGGTGGCATGGGCATTGTCTACCTGGCCCGGAACACCAGCCTGCAGCGTTTGTGTGCTTTGAAAATTCTTTCGCCGAAACACATCGAAGCTGACGACGACTTCATCCGACGTTTTCAGAACGAGGGACGTGCTGCCGCGGCTCTGGTGCATCCCAACGTCGTGACGACTCACGCAATCGGCCAGACGGACGACTTTCATTTTCTGGAAATGGAGTACGTGCCTGGGGGATCGCTGCAGGGCGAGATCGACAGAGAGGGTCCGATTGGCCCGATTCGCTCGACGAGTATGGCTGCCGGAATTGCGGCTGGGCTGGCCATGGCCCATCGGCTGCAGCTTGTGCACCGCGATCTGAAGCCTGACAACGTGCTGGTGACTCCGGGCGGTGTTCCGAAGATTTCGGATTTCGGACTGGCAAAGCGGGTGGTGGGCGAAGACCTGCCGACTCCCAGTCTTGCCGGCACGCCCTACTTTATGGCTCCTGAGCTTTACGAGGGCAGTCCGGCGACACCGGCCAGCGACGTTTATGCACTGGGAGTCTGCTACTACCTGATGTTGACCGGTCAATTGCCGTTTCAGGGTGGCAGTATCAACGAAGTCATGCGTGCCATTCTGACCACGGTACCACCCAGCGTACGTCGCCTGAACCCCAGCATTCCTCTGGACATGGCCGAGTGTGTCTCGCTGTTGCTGCAGCGTGATCCACGGCAGCGGCCGAAGGACGGAACGATGGCGGCCCAGATGCTGCGAGCCGTTCTGGGAACGACTCGGGACCTGACCGACCTGGTCTATGAAGCCTTCAATGGTCTGCCGGGTGCAGCGTGGGATGAGGAAGCGGACGGCAGTTTCCGCGTGCATCTGACGTTTCGCGATGAGCGCAGTCAGGTGGTGCATCTGGAGAACAGTGAACATTCGGCGGGCGAGCGATTGCTGTTGATTTACAGTCTGTGCTGCGAGGCCAGTCCATCGTTTTACGAGGAAGCGCTGCGTCTGAATGCTTCGCTGCAGCACGGAGGAATTTCCATTCGCGACATCAACGGTCGGCCGTGGTTTGTCATGGTCGATACGTATCCTAGGGGAACCGTCACCGCGGAGGACATACGTCGCAGTGTGTTCGTACTGGGCAGCCGCGCCGACTCGATAGAGAACCGTCTGACCGGCCGCGACGTGAACTGAGCTGCAGTGTTCCATGTGCGCTGCCCTGCGGCAGGCTGCCCAACGTCGGTGCCTCAACAGGTACAGCCCTGAATCGCCGATTGGTGGCAGACAGTGTCAGATTTCGTTGACCTGGCAACGGCCATGGTGAACGCGGCCGTGGGGGACGCTCTGGTCCTTACCCACGAATTCAGGTGTTTGTGAACTGGGCATCGGAAAATGACCACTCCGGCCTGAATCGAAATCGCAGGTAAGCTGAACCGCCGAAAGAATGCCCACGAGGCAGATGCAAGGCCCCAACGACCCCCTCAGACCTGAAGGCCCGATCTCAGTAGTGACAGGTGCGTCAGCACCTGGTACCCTATGCATGACCGAGAATCCACACGCGATTTGAAATCGGCCCTTCAGGCCTGAATTGCAAACAGACCCACGGAACAAACCAAACACACGCCGCAACGGCCTCTTAGCCCGACGGGTTTCGTGGGTAATGACAAGGGCAACGCCTGAGGAACCGTGCCGGATGACCGGCCACAAATTGGCCAGCGACTATATAAAGCGTAGCCTTGGGGAACGATCGAGGGAAGGGTGCGGCGAGCATGAATCATTCGCCCGTCCGTCGTGTACGTTGGAAGAGCGGGTCGGGAATTTTCGGCTCGGCGGGAGCCTCGCCCTCCCGAGGGG
>CAXBSH010000171.1:0-11167 GCA_963977705.1 uncultured Planctomycetaceae bacterium | reverse complement strand
CCCCCCCGCCGTTCAGGCAAGCCGTTAGCGTCAGCTGCCGGGAGTTGTTTTTGTGCGTTACCGAGCTGGTGCTCGGTGGTCGTAGCATGGGCTTCAGCCCGTGTCGTCCCCCTCGTTCAAGCCCCACCCCCTCGAGGCGAGCCGTTAGCGTCAGCTGCCGGGTCTTTGTTTTTGTGATGTTACCGAACTGGTGCTCGGTGGTCCGAGGGTAGTCAGCTGAAGGGTGTTGTCGTTTGCGTCTGAGCGGTTGTGTTCTTGCTGGCACGGAAGCAGTCTCCAGTGAGTTTTTCGCCAACACCATCAAACGGAAACCTGCAGGTGCGCACAGGATTTTTCGTTGATCGCACACGCGTCCCCAAATTGGCCAACGGCCATAGTCAACGTAGCCTTGGGCAACGCCCAAGGGCTTGCCAGCCGAGCAGCATGGTTTTCCTGTAACGCCGCATTAGAAATGCGTCGCAAACATCCCGTTTTAAGGGTAATGCCGAGGGCGGAGCCCTGGGTGAGGGGGCACCTCCCCAAACACTGGTTTTTAAGGCCTGCACGGCCGATTTCACGGCGGGTGTGTATTTGTGGTGATACTGCGGGGTTTCAGGTGCTGCCGCACCGGGTCTTTGCTGCAACCGGTCCTTCAGGGCTGGTAGAGGCGGTGTTCGGTCAGGAAGGCTTCGACGGCGCGGGGGGTGCGGAATCTCAGGCTTTGGCCGTTGCGAGCGCGCTGTCGCAGGTCGGTGGCAGACAGATCCATCCCCGGGATCTCGAGGCACTGGACCTGAGCAGCGATCTGGGCGCCGACCCATGCTTCGACCTGTGCGGGACTGGGTGGGGCACTGCCGGGGCGATTGCAGACGATAATTCTGGCAAGCTGGGCGATTCCGGCCGGTTCTTTCCACGTCAGGAAATCCTGCATTGAGTCGGCTCCTACAATCAGAAACAGCTGAGCATCGGGAAACTCATGGCGCAGGCTCTGCAGCGTATCGATCGTGTACGAGGGGGCTGGGCGTCGTAGTTCGCGGCGGTCGACCAGAAATTCGGGGCAGCCAGCGATGGCCAGCTGGATCATATCAGCGCGGGCGTGACCATCTGCGGTGCGGCGGTCGGGTTTGTGGGGCGACGCGGCGGCGGGAATGAAGCGGACCTGCTGCAGCTGCAGTGCTTCCCGGCAGGCTTCGGCCGCCAGCAGGTGTCCGTAGTGCACTGGATCAAATGTTCCGCCCAGAATCCCCATGCGCATATGCATTATCCAACGGCCTGAACCGCCCGACACCTCATCAGCCGCAACCATTGCGACGTTGTGGGTCGCTTGACGGGCGACTGCGGAATTCTGCAGGGGGCAGGTTATGGCTGCAATCTCGCTCAAGCCGTTTTATGGTTGTCGCGGGAGTTTCCCGGTTTGTGCGGGAGTGACTGGCAGATTCTGCCGGAGTTATTGTGCGGAGGGAGAGAACTTTGCGGGTTGGCAGGCGGGTGGGCACTTCCTGCCGAAATGCGGAACATGGCGGAGCGTGGGGCTGCAAATCCCTCGTCAATCCGGCTGACTCGCGTTGCTGTCAGCGATTGTCCTCAGTAACGTGTTGGTCTGACACGGGTCTGCGGAGGCTTTCCGAGGTACTCGACAGTCAGCAACACGTCATCCCCGTGTTGTTGACCAGAATTCTGTTCCGTTTCTGTCTGCGAATCCAATCAGTTCGCAGCGGTCGTTCTCCGGAGCAGAAGCGTTGTGTATCCGGCAGGCCATCAGGGCTGTGCAAAGAGACTGGCTGCAGTGCCACTGACCGGCGCTGTGACTGTTTTCTGCGGTGTGTCAAGGATTTATCGAGTGAATCTGTATTCCTGCCGGACTAACGGACTGTGACTGAGTGTCAATGCCAGCATCCCTGGCACTGACGCTGCAGTGTCCGGAGTCCTCGTTCCTCTCTGAAGTGTTCAGCCGTTCGGCTGATGTTCCCTCCTGTCTGCTGATTTCTCCTGCCTGAGGTATGTGCGGCATCTGGCGCGCGGTTGTTCCGTGTGCCCACGATGTTGTCTGCGCCTGCCCTGCAGCAACCGCGTCGCGGCGGAGTTCTGCGTATGGCCACATCTGTATCTTCTGCATTCATCAGCATTGCTCGGCGGCGTCTGTCTGCCGTGTGCTGTCTGCTTTTATCCCTGTTTCTGACAGGGTGCACGACCGGCCTGCTGGGATTACCCGGTGCGGCTCTGTTTTCTGAGCGTCTGGCTGACAAGTCGGAGGCTGAGAAGCAGGACGAGACGAAGAAGGACGGGAAATCGCTGCGGCGGAAGAAGGAAGAAGACAACGACTTCGGCAGTCGTGTTGAGACGCCGCTGTTGTCTGAATACATCGGCATGCAGGGCAACGGCCTTGTGATTCTGAAGGGCGTAGGCCTCGTCACGGGACTGAATGGTCAGGGGGGCGATCCGGCACCTTCCGGTCTGCGAACGCAGCTGCAGAATGAAATGGCTCGTCGCGGCGTTAAGGATGCGAATCGCATTCTGTCGTCCCCGGATACAGCGATGGTTGTGGTCATTGCCTATCTGCCAACGGCAGTACGTAAAGGGCAGAAGTTTGACGTGCGAGTGGTGCTGCCTCCGGATGCCCGAGCCAAAAGTCTGAAGGGTGGCTGGTTGCTGGAAACTCGGCTGTTTGAAGAGCATCAGGTGAACGACCAGGTGGCACTGCGTCCGCAGGAGTATGCGGTTGCCGGCGGTGCGATTCTGACGGGGCTGGGTGTTCAGCAGGTGCGTGGTGAACGTCAGGCCGAGCTGATGGCGGGTACAATTCCGGGCGGCGGCATTTCGAAGATTGATCGAGAGCTGATGATCTCGATGCTGTCAGAGAAGCGCGGGATTCGCAACGCGAAGCGTGTGGCGGATGCAGTATCAGAGCGTTTTCACAAGTACAACAAGTACGGTGAAAAGGTGCCCTGTGCCGTGGCGAAAACCGATCAGCTGGTTTCGCTGCAGGCTCATCCGCAGTACCGCAACAATATTCCGCGGTATCAGTCCGTGATTCGCAGTATTGCACTGAATGAATCGGATGTGGCGCGGCGGATGCGTACGGAATCGCTGGCTCGCGATATTCTTGATCCGGAGCGTTGTCAGGCGGCGGCTCTGCAGCTGGAGGCCATTGGTGAAGATGCGGCGCCATTTCTGCGGGATGCGCTGCAGTCTGAACACTTTGAAGTGCGATTCGCCGCTGCTCAGAGTCTGGCTTATCTGGCTGATGCTGCCGGGGTTTCGGTGCTGCGTGAAGCGGCCATTAATCAGCCGGCCTTCCGCGTTTATGCTCTCGTGGCCCTGTCAGTCATTCGTGATGATGCTGAGGCCGTGGTGACTCTGCGGGAACTGATGAGCGCAGATTCTCTGGAGACTCGCTATGGAGCCATGCGAGCACTGAAGGAACTGGATCCACGTGATCCGTTCCTGAGTCCGATTGAGTTTCGGGATCGCTTTGTTGTGCACGTGATTGACAGCAGTGGCGAGCCGATGGTGCATGCAACTCGACGCCGAATGACGGAAATCACGCTGTTCGGAGCGGGCCAGGGACTGAGTCTGCCGGCTGTTCTGAACGCGGGCAGCCGACTGCGAGTGATTGGTGAAGCGGGTGACGATTCTGTCGAGGTGATTCGGTATTCGCTGGAAGCCGAACCGGAGAAGTATCGGGTTCCCAATCGTCTTGCCGACATTCTGCGATCTCTTGGTGAACTGGATGCGTCGTATCCGGATCTGATGCAGTTTCTGATTGAAGCTGATGCTCAGCACAATCTGATGGGACCTTTCGGGATCGATCGTCTGCCCCAGACCGGCCGTGTCTTTTCGAAGCCGGGCGAGCAGACGGCTGCGGATGGTGCTGAGGATACGCCGGCAGCGGAAGGTGAAGCGAAGGCTCGTCGCGTCGGTAACCCGCGGCTGGTACCGGAATTGTTTGACGCACTGGATCCGGCCGAGGTGGCCGAGAACGAATCGGCTGAAAAGCTGCAGAATCTGGACTTCAGCAAGGTCACGGAAGCTGACAAGGTGCGGGATAATCGTCAGCCGAAGTCCCGAGTGCTGGATGATGAGCCGGCAGCGGAAGCGGCAACGGGTGAGGAATCCTCGGAGGCGACGGAAACGTCTGCAGCCGAAGCGGCAGACAGCACAGCAGAGTCTGCGGAGCAGTCTGGTGAAGCTGAGTCGGCCGATTCGAAGGATGCTGCGAAGA
Organism: uncultured Planctomycetaceae bacterium; assembly: GCA_963977705.1. Lineage (GTDB taxonomy): Bacteria > Planctomycetota > Planctomycetia > Planctomycetales > Planctomycetaceae > SXXK01. The sequence continues at coordinate 6,966 of CAXBSH010000171.1, read as the reverse complement.
CGGATGCTGAACCGTCTGACGCTGCCCCGGCAGCAAAGGAGCAGTCGGCACGGCCTGGATTCTTCAGTCGCCTGCGACGGCCCTTCGGACATCTGACGGAACCGGAACCCTGATACGATTGACTCTGCTGTGTCGGGCCGTTTTGCACTGAAGAATCTCCACTGAAGCACTGACGAATGCTCAAGTCGCTCGAACTCTTCGGATTCAAGAGTTTCGCCGACCGGACGGTTTTCGATTTTCCTGCCGGGATTACGGGGGTAGTCGGGCCGAACGGCAGCGGGAAGAGCAACGTCGTGGACTCGATCAAGTGGATTCTGGGTGACCAGAGTGCGAAGAGTCTGCGTGGGAAGGAGATGACGGACGTCATCTTCAACGGCAGTTCGGGGCGGGCGGGGTCACAATTCGCCGAGGCGACACTGACGTTTGACAATCGCAGTCGCTTCATTCCGCTGGAACTGGACGAGGTTTCAGTGGGCCGTCGGCTCTGGCAGTCGGGCGATTCGGAGTATCTGCTGAATGGTGGCACAGCGCGACTGAAGGACATTCGCGAGCTGTTTTCGGGCACGGGCGCTGGGGCGGCGGCGTGGTGCATTATCGAGCAGGGTCGTGTTGATCAGATTCTGCAGTCGAATGCTGCGAATCGGCGACTGATTTTTGAGGAAGCGGCCGGTGTCAGTCGGTTGCGAACAAAGCGTACTGAGTCTCTGAAGCGTCTGGAACGCGTGGAGCAGAATCTGACGCGACTGGCGGACCTTGTAGAGGAGGTTGAGACGCAGGTCAATGCCGTCAGATCTCAGGCCCAGCGGGCGACACGGTACCAGGCAGCAGCGCGGGAACTGGAATCTCTGTGGGTCGGACTGGCAGCTGACGATTATCGTCGGGAGTCAGTTCAGCGTGATGCACTGCGGCGTGAGCATGGGGTTTCAGCCGAGCGTCTGGCGCAACTGAAGTCCGATCAGCAGCAGGCGCTGGCGGAAGTGCAGCTTGTGGAGCGAGAACTGGGTGAGGTTGATGAGCGGCTGCGGGGTCTGGAGCAGAGTCGCAGTGATGTGCGCAGCCGGCTGGCCAGTCTCGAAGCGACTCAGCGGTACCAGATTTCGCGGGAGTCTGAGCTGGAGTCGGATCTGCAGCGATTAAGTCGGCAGCAGCTGTTGTTGCGACAGCGTGTGCAGGAATCGGAGCTGGAGCAGTCGACACTGGAATCCAGTCTGACGACGGAGCGGTCTTCGTGTGAGCGGCGGCGACGGCAAATGCAGGCGGCTGAGCAGGAGATTGGTGTCGTGCAGCAGTCGCTGTCGGCGGCCCGCACGCAGGCGTCGATCCGTCGTGAGGAGCAGTTGCGTCAGCTGCAGATCAATTCCGGCATGACTTCAGAGCTGGGCGTGCTGCGGAATCAGGTTCGCCAGACCATGGCGCGCCGTGAAGTTCTGCGGCAGCGATCGGTGGAACTGGGTGGCGAGACGGAGGGTTATCAGCGTTCGGTACCGCATCTGCAGCAGCGTCTGGAGCAGGCCCGTCTGGATCTGCAGGGAGCCGAGGAGGCGGCCGATCTGCTGCTTTCTGAGCGGGAACGGTTGCTGGGAGAACGCAGTGATGGTCAGCAGTCGCTGGCTGATCTGCGTGAGCAGCGAAGTGGCCTGCTGGCACGACGGACAGTGCTGGAGGATCTTGAGGACCGGCAGGAGGGTTTTGGAATTGGGGTGCGGGAGATTCTGCGACGTGCTGAAGAATCCAGCATGGAACCGTGGAATCAGATTCTGGGCAGTGTGGCGGATCTGCTGGATGTGGATATGGAGCAGGCGGCGCTGCTGGAGATTGCGCTGTCCGGGCGTGCTCAGCTGCTGGTTGTGACTCGACTGCAGCCCCTGATTGACTATTTGAATTCGGGTCGTGCAAGGATCACGGACCGCGTGGGTTTTGTGTCGATTGAGTCGACGGGTGGCTGCGACGCGTCACAGCTGCGTGGTGAGCTGCGGCGTGGGCAGATGGCTCCGTGGCAGAGCGACGCTGCAGACGAGGGGACGGCGGACGACGCGTGGTGGAATCGGGGTCGCGGGCGTACGCCGGACTTCGGATTCGGGGGACTTGAGACTCGTGTCGCGTGGACCGATCCGCGCGGTGAGAGTGCCGTTGTGCGCAGTGTCTTCTGCGGCGAATCAGCGGCGGCCGTGCAGTTGTTTGGTCAGCCAGGCATTATTGGTCGGGCTGACGGTCTGGCTCGTTCTCCGCAGTGCATGCCGGAGCTGGCTGCGCATCTGCTGGCGGACACGTGGGTTGCTGAAACACTGGCGGATGCGTTGCGGTGGCACTCGCAGCTGGGCGGCACGGCCCGCTTTGTCACGCTGCAGGGTGAGCTGGTTGAGGCGGATGGGACACTGTTTGCCGGGACCGTTCGCAACGAATCAGCGTTGTTGTCTCGCAAGAGCGAGTTACGTCGGTTGCGGAATGATCTGCATCGACTGGAGCACGAGATTGCCCAGCGTGAGCTGCTGCTGCGAACGATTTCCGGCAGTATTACGTCCACGGACGATCAGCTGCAGTCGGCGCGCGGGCGAATCAACCAGCAGATGCAGTCCTGCCGGGAAGCCGAAGGGGCTTTAGCTGAACAGCAGCGTCTGCTGGTGGACTGCGAGCGTCGTGAGCGGGCTCTGGCGGACGATGGCGGTCAGATTGAACTGGAACTGCAGCAGCTGGAGCAGCGGCAGCGTGACGCTCAGTCGCAGCTGGAGTCGGGGCAGCATCTGCTGCAGGCTCTGGAAACGCGGATTAGTGAGGTGGATCAGGCGGTCGGAGAGCGGCAGCGGGAGCTGGAACAGCTGGAGCGCAGTCGGACAGAGTCCAGTCTTGATCTGACGCGTCTGGAAGAGCGACTGACCGGGCTGCAGGATTCGATTCAGCCGGTACTTGACGAGCTGGAGCAGCGTCGCCAGCAGCTGCAGGAAGCGGATCGGCGACTTGTGTCGGCACAGGATCGACGTCGTGATCTGCTGCTTTCGCAGCTGAATACAGCGGCGGAGATCGCGGAGCGTCTACTGAGCGAAGAGCAGCTGGCGGGGCGAATTGCGGTGGACGGGGCCACTCGCGGGCTGCTGCGATCACGACGCCTGACTGTCAGTGAAGCAGAGCAGCAGGCGCGGGATGTGCTGCGGCGTGAGCAGGATCGTCTGCATGAAGTGGAACTGCGGATGCAGGGCATCGATCATCAGTTGAATTCGGCAGCCGATCGGATTCGTGAAGAGTTTCAGCTGGAAGTGGAAGAGGCCGTGCAGCAGGGGCGATCAGCCCTTGCGGTCTGGCTGCGGCAGCAGCGCACGGATGCGGCAGCGGGTGAGACAGAGGCGGCGGTGCCTGTATTTGACAGTGTGGCTGCTGAGCTGCTGCAGGATGACAATCGGTTCCCGGCGGTGCGAGCAGAGATTGAGCAGCAGGTGGAAAAGCTGAGAAAGCAGCTGCGGAAACTGGGACATGTGGGTTCGGAGACACTTGAGAATCTGCAGGAACTGGAAACACGATTTACGCGGCTGCAGACGCAGCTGCAGGACCTGCAGGCTGCCCGGGATGCACTGCGGGAGATGGTGCGGCGGATCAACGTGGAAAGCCGGCGCATGTTTCTGGAGTCTTTTGAAACGATTCGGGGCTATTTTCGCGAGCTGTTTCGTCGGCTGTTCGGTGGGGGCGAGGCGGATCTGGTACTGGAAGATCCGGAGGATGTGCTGGAGTGTTCGATTGATGTGGTTGCCCGGCCTCCGGGCAAGGAGCTGCGCAGTATTTCGCTCTTGAGTGGTGGCGAGAAGACGCTGACTGCAGTGGCTCTGTTGCTGTCGATCTTCCGCAGTCGCAGCAGCCCGTTCTGTATTCTGGACGAAGTGGACGCGGCTCTTGATGATGCCAACATCGGGCGATTCGTGAATGTGTTGCGGGACTTCCAGCAGAATACTCAGTTCATCATGATCACGCATCGCAAGCCGACGATGGCAGTGACGGATGTGCTGTATGGTGTGACGATGGAGGAGTCCGGGATTTCGCGTCGTCTGTCGCTGCGATTCGAAGATGTGGACGAGCAGGGGAACTTCCTTGCCGCAGCTCGGCGAGCGAAAGCCGCTTGAATGGTGGCTGCGGGATAAGTAGTGTGCTGCGGATCGTGCGGTGTGGTCGGGTTGCCATGAAGAGTCGTGCAGCGAGGAAAAGACGGTTCGCAGGCGGAAGCCCGAATTCTCTGCACGCATCACTTTTCCGGAATGTGCAAAAAATCCGCAATTGAGGACATCGGGGGAGTATTGCCGGGTGTGTGGCGGGCCGACTGACGGTCGAAAGCCTGCTGTTTGGCGGTGAAAACTGTGAGTTAATCGCATTTTCACAATGAATTGCCATGGAAAAACCTGCGTGCCGGCGGTGCCTTGCGGGGCTGTGGCATCGGCAGTCTCTGCCGATCCTGACTACTGCGAACGTGCTGACCCCTGCAGTTGATGCGAGCATTCAGACGTGCAGGCAAGGCAGGGCAGTCAAAGAGCTTAAAGTCGCTGCCGTCGAAACGACGAACAATATCGTGGCGATTGTCATCCTGTAGTGGTGGCTGCTGCGGAGTTTCTGCAGTGGCTGCGGGGAGGCCAGGAAGCACGACGGGTTGATTCGCCGGGGGGCCTGTTCAGCGTCTGCCGTAACGGAAGGGATGTCCGGAGAAGGCAGGAGATTCGTTTCGGCGAATTTCAGCTGAGCTGTGCTCAAAGTGCCTTGTGAAGGCACTGGGATTGCCCGCACGCAATCCAAATAGAGAACGACCCTCGCCGGGCCAAATACTGATTCAGATGAAGGCTGCTCGCGACAGCAGACGGTGTGAGAACCGTTACGCCGGAATCTGATGACGGGCCTGGCAATCCGGAACTTCAGGAAGGAGACCCGGATGGTGCTGAGTACTGATTGGAGAGCCCGCCCATGAAGACGATCTTCACTACTGGTCAGGTAGCAAAGATCTGTAAAGTTGCCCCGCGTACAGTTTCAAAATGGTTCGATTCCGGTCGGCTGCGAGGCTACCGAATTCCTGGATCACAGGACCGTCGAATCCCCCGTGAGCATCTGATTCGGTTCCTCAAGGAACATGGGATGCCGCTGGGTGAACTGGAAGATGAGGCACTTGGTAAGATCCTGCTCGTTGGTTCAGACGCTTCAACTCGACTGAATCTGAACGAGATGATTTCCAACGACGACTTTAAGATCGAAATTGCTGCCAGTGGCTTTGAAGCCGGGATCCAGGCCGAGTCGATTCACCCCGATTGCGTGGTGATTGACTTTGTTATGGGTCGAGAAGAAGCTCTGATGATTGCTCAGAATCTGCGGAAGAACAACGAGTTCACCGACACGGTTCTGATCGGTCTGCTGAGCGACGAAGACAATGCTTCAGGCTTTGACCGGTCTGTGTTTAATGAAACGTTCCGCAAGCCGTTCGATGCAGCCCTGCTGGCCGAGCGTATTCGGACTCTGGTAAATCGCCGTAAGCAGCTGGCCTGATCGGCTGGTTGTGGCACCGACGAACTGACCACGTCGGCAGAAAAAAAAGACCACCGTGCGATACTTTCGCCCGGTGGTTTTTTATTTTGCATGCGTATGCCGAGCAGCAACAGTCACTCGATCAGATTGTTCATCAATTGCAGAGCAGCTGGTCCGACCAGCACCACAAAAATCCCGGGGAAGATGAACAAGACCAGCGGGAAGATCATTTTCACGGCAGTCTGCTGAGCCTTTTCCTCCGCCAGCTGACGCCGCTTCACCCGCATGGTCTCGGAATGAACTCGCAGCGCCTGTCCGATGGACGAGCCGAAGCGGTCCGCCTGAATCAGTATCGCAGCCAGACCTTTCACGTCGTCCACGCCGGTGCGAACTCCGAAATCGTGCAGCACCTCGCGACGGGGTTTGCCCATCTGCAGCTGCATATTGGCTGTTGACAGTTCTTCGCAGACTTCCGGGGCTCCCTGACTCATTTCCTCGGCAACGCGACGCATGCCCTGATCAAGTCCGAGGCCCGCTTCCACGCAGACGACCAGCAGGTCCAGCGCGTCAGGCAGCTGCAGGAAGATTTTCTCCTGACGTCCCGAGCGGATGATTGCCAGAATGACTTCGGGGGCGTAGAACAGGACAGACCCCACCACCACGGGAAGCATCCAGCCGTTGTTGGCCCAGCCCGAACGCATCGACATCCAGCTGAAGCCGGCCAGAACTCCCAGACCAAGGCACAGGGATTTGATGGCCAGAAAATTGCGGACGGCATTGGGACGTGAGAATCCGGCATTCGCCAGTCGTATTCGCAACAGACTCTGTTCGGATTCCGATTTAGGTTCCAGGGCCCGCGACAGTGCCGGTGCCGCCCGCGAGGCCGATGGTCTCCGTGTCGACGAAGGCGGCGGTGCGCGGGTCGAAGTCCGCGAGGTCAGGGTCGCACGCGGAGAAGGCGATGTGCTCCGATGCGCTGGCGAGGGCCGCGCCGAGTGGCAGCTTGCCCTGCATGAACTCGAGCGGATAGTCGCGGCGCACCAGCCAGAACTTGGAGTCCCCCTCCCCCACTTCCTCGCCGGGCACGAGCACGTCGAGGTCGTAGCGCCCGCGCTGGCGGTCCTCGTCCAGTTCCGTGCGCGCCTGTTGCCACTGCGCGCCAGTCATCAGGCCCGAGGTGACGCCGGTGCGCTTCATCAGCGCGTCGAGTTTGTTCGTGAGGTCAGACATGCTGCACCGTTTTACCATGACGCGCCGCGCGTTCAACAATCGCGACGCTAGACGTCGCGCGCAAGGAGCCGTTGTGAGTCACGAGCGAACCAAGGCGACCTACAACAAGATGGCGGAGACCTACCATGCGAAGCGGCAGGACCCGCTGCTTGGCGCATGGAATCGCTACGTTGAAGAGCCGGGTATGGAGCGGATGCTGCGACCGCTGTGCCCCGGTGCCCGTGCGCTCGACCTCGGCTGCGGCACGGGCCT
>CAXBSH010000170.1:0-11224 GCA_963977705.1 uncultured Planctomycetaceae bacterium | reverse complement strand
AGGAGACTTTCATCGGGTTTCCCGGGGATGATCGGGGCACCGGCTTTGCCGCCTGTGTTCAGGGCCTGCAGGGAATCAAGGCGGAGGCCCGATTCCTGGGCATCCGGGCCGTGGCAGGAAATGCAGTGCTGTTGCAGTAGTGGAGCAATTTTTTCAGTGAACAGGTTGTCCTGAGCGGGCAGTGGGGCGACCGAGCCGAGCGTCACTGCGTGAAGCAGCAGCAGCAGGCTGCGAAGTGTGCGACGAGTATTCTGTGAGGACCGCGGAACGGGGACCGGGCAGGGCACAGCGCGGGTTCCGGGGATCAGCCGTGCCAGCAGGCGTCGGATGAGTTCCGGGAGACTGGCGGGTACGGACATGGGACAGTCCTTGAGAAGGCAAACTGGCGGGACTGTGAGCGTACGACTTTCGGCGCGGAATCACAAGTGAAATCAGGGGTGAAGACCGTTGAGCCGGGGTGGGGTGTGGGCAGGAACAGCGGTGGGAGGGACTTTGAGTGAAAAACGTTCAGTATCAGTTGAACAGTATCAGTTGAATACGGTGCTGACGTCGGGAACGTATTCGTCGACGAAAACCTGCTGAAAGTTGTAAACGTCGAAGAAATCTTCCAGCGAGTCATCCTGGGTGCGACGCATATCGCCCTTATCGATCATCTGGAAGACGATGTGGCCGAAGTCATCGGTGGTGTGGATGCCCCAGCGGGCGAAGACGAGCGGGCACAGCATACCGAAGGTCTGGAGCCCCAGAGTGCGGATACCTTCCAGCAGTTCGGCGCCGGAGATATGGCCTGTTTTTTCCGAGCCGGAATCGCGTCCCAGTTGCTGCTGAGTATATCTGAGGGCCGCATAGACGAAACGGAATGCGACGGGGGGATAGTTGCCTGAGGCTTTGCTGCTGAGCGATTCCATCGAGAGCTGACCTGCTGAAACTGGCTGAGTCCGGGGGTAGGATCAACGAGTGATGCTGCGAGACATCAACAGATGATAATCAGGGGCAGCAGCAGAATGAAGCGCGGGATTGGAAAAATCAGTCATCATCACCCTGATCGGGGCGTTTGCTGCCACGGGAGATCACGGTGACGATGTCCGCTTCGTCCGCAATCTGTCGACGTCCATCTTCGAATGCGACGACCAGCTTGCGTGCCAGAAGTTCCTGGGAAAGAACTCGCCCCTGCCCCGATTTAGTCAGGACAGTCGCTCCCACGGGTGGCAGATCGCGTCGATGTTCTTCGTAGGTGTCGTATTCGTAACGCAGGCAGCATTTAAGCCGTCCGCAGCGACCGGAAATCTTGCTGGGATCGAGGGAAGCTTTCTGGAGCTTGGCCATTTTCATGGAGACGGCCGGCATTTCCTGCAGGTGAGTATTGCAGCAGACGGGTTTGCCGCAGTCTCCGTAATCGGCGAGCAGTCGGGCTTCGTCGCGGATACCGATCTGCCGCATTTCAATGCGCAGGTTGAAGTCACGAGCGAGAATGCGGACGAGTTCGCGGAAGTCGACGCGGTTTTCGGACAGGTAATACAGGACCAGTTTTTCACCACCGAAGATCAGTTCGACATCGACCAGCTGCATTTGCAGAGCACGTTCCCGCAGCTGTTCTGTGCAGCGTCGGAACAGGTCACGTTCGCGAGCCGCGTGTTCTTCGCGAGCACGACGGTCTTCGTCGGTCACCGGTCGCAGCACTCGGCCACTGCCGACTCGACCGTTCCCGAACCATGCTGCGGTCTGAGCATCTGCGGGGCAGAGCACGACACCCCATTCGACTCCTCGCTCTGAACGCACAATCACCTCGTCACCGCGGAGCAATCGCTGATCACGGCGCGTTTCAAAGTTTCCCAGCAGGCGAGTGTTGCCGTAGCGAATGACGTAGCGCGGTACTTCCGTGCGAAGCTGTTCGGGTTCCCGCAATGTTGTTTCAGACATGCTGTCCACTTTCTGAGAATGTCCGCAGGCAACGGCACAAACCGGAGTTTTGTGCGGTTGCGGCAGGGAGCATAGTGGATTGTGGGTGGAAAAGCACGTCAGACCGTCCGACGGGCGACTGTTCAGCGAATGGGGCTGGCAGGTCCGCCAATGCGGAACTGGCACAGATAGATCCCCAGAACATACAGGAACAGCAGCGGGAACATCATCAGCAGCATGCTCCAGGGGTCCGGCGAAGCGGTCAGCAGCATGGAAGCCACTGAGATTGCAAGGACGGCAATCCGCCAGTTTTCCTTGTAAGTCTGCACAGTGCAGATACTGATGCGTTCCAGAAAGACCATGACCAGTGGCAACTGGAAACTGACACCGAACAGCAGTGGCATCAGCATGGCCATGCTGATGTATTCACTGAGTCGTGGCTGGACAGTGACACCCAGCCACTGGTTGAATCCGATCAGGAAATCCAGCATCAGTGGAAAGGCGTAGAAGTATCCTGCCATAGCACCCAGCGAGAACAGGAGGACGCTGAGTGGCAGATAGACGTAAACGTAGCGGCGTTCGTGCGGGTAAAGCCCGGCCGCGACGAACAGCCAGAGCTGATAGAACACCCACGGTGCGGCGATGATCAGCCCGCTGAAGAAGCAGACCTTCATGTAGGCCATGAAGCCTTCTTCGACTTTGAATGTGGTAATTCGCGATGTGTCCTCGATGACTCGTTGCAACTGAGCAAATTCGGGGGCTGTGATGACAACGCTGACGTACTGAGTTGCGGGGTTTGTGGAGGGCTGGGTGACGGAGGTGGCTGGAGACGGCGGGGTGGGATCGGTGGTGTTCTGTCCAAGGGCTTTGAGCAGTTCAGCGCGATCGATGCGAACCAGCAGTTGATCGGATTTCAGTTGCGGGGCCTGGGGTTGCTGAGCTGTTTTCTGAGCGACGGGATCCAGCGGTGGTTTTCCGGACAGCATGCCGGTGAGATACTGATAGAACGACTGTTTGGGGACATCCATGGCGACGTTGTCGATCCCGCGTTCGCGGAGTGCTTTCTCGACGGGTTGACGCAGCCAGTAGAAAATTCGATCACCGAAAAACAGACTGACGGCGACTGCAAGGATCAGACCTACCACAGCACGGAAGACATGCACGCGGAGCACTTCGAGGTGCTCGCCGAAGGTCATCGTGGTGTCATCGAACAGGTCGTGATTTCGAGGCATGTCGCGGGGTTACCTGACGGGCGGTACGGGCAAGTGGCAGCGTGGTCCGTGGAGTGTGGAAGGATTTCAGGCACCGCGTGTGAGGCGGCGGAAAAGTTCAAGCAGTTGGGTGGTGACGGGACCGGGTTGTCCGCTGCCGATCTGTCGTCCGTCAAGACTGGTGACGGCAATGACTTCGGCGGCTGTTCCGGTCAGGAAGCATTCGTCGGCGATGAAGATATCGTGTCGTGTGAGTACACATTCGACGACGGGGATGCCGGCTTCGCGGGCCAGTTTCATGACGGCATTGCGAGTAATGCCTTCGAGGATTCCGGCGTCGGGCTGTGGAGTTTTGAGAATGCCGTTTTTGATGATGAAGATGTTGTCGCCGGTACATTCGGCGACTTCGCCATTGTGGTTAAGCATCAGGGCTTCGACGGTTCCGGCATCGGTTCCTTCGATTTTGGCCATGATGTTATTGAGGTAATTGAGCGATTTGATGCGGGGACTGAGTGCACCAGGATGATTGCGGATGGTGGAGGCCGTGATCAGCCGCATGCCGTTGCGGTACATTTCTTCGGGGTACATGGTGATGGTGTCAGCGATGATGATGACCCGCGGATTGGCGGTGCGGCGAATATCAAGTCCGAGTGAGCCGGCACCGCGAGTGACCACCAGTCGGACGTAGCCATCGGTGATATTGTTGGCTTTGACGGTGTCTTCGACGGCGGCCGTCATTTCCTGTTTGGTCAGTGGGATCTGGAGACGGATTGCGAGCGCGCTTTCGTAGAGCCGGTCGATGTGTTCTGTGAGCAGAAAGACTTTGCCGGAGTAGACGCGGATGCCTTCGAAGATGCCGTCGCCGTAGAGCAGTCCGTGGTCGAAGACACTGACGACAGCCTGTTCAGCGGGGACAAGGGTACCGGCGACGTAAACCAGTCTGGACATAAGAGCGCTCTGGTTGCGGGGGTCAGGAACAGAAATTGTGGATGGATTATGTGGTAGGTAAGGATACAGCGCAAAGGGCTGGTTGGCCAGTTTGGCAGTGAATTCCCGTCACAATCGTGGGAAGTGGCAGGTTCGCGTATTCTGCCGGTTTTTTCGGGCTGTTTCAGATCTAGCGACGAATGGTGACTGACCACCTGGAAATGCCTGAAAAACGACAATTCGCCGCTTGCTTCCCCGCGGACAGCCGATATTCTTCTGGCTTGGCCGACCAGACAGGCCGGAGTGGCGAAATGGCAGACGCGCCGGATTCAAAATCCGGTATGGGTAAAACCATGTGTGGGTTCGAGTCCCACCTCCGGTAGTTTTTTTTCAGTCAGTGTTCAAAGCGGTTTTCCGGGTCGGTTTGTACCGGCCAGTTTTCACTGAAAATCCCGGCCGATTTTCACTGAGACGCAGTTCAGGACTCATAGTCAGGACTCGTTTAGGACTCACAGTTAAGACGCACAGTGTTTGGCTCGCGGGCTGTGGCTTGCAGGGCCTTCGCCATGGTGGCAGCATCTGTTTCCGGACTTTGCTTGATGTTGCAATATGCCATCTGTCCCGCATCAGATTGACGGTCCTGTTGCAGTGATCGGGGACGTGCACGGGCAGACGGAAAAGCTGCGTCAGATTATTGGCCAGCTGGCGCGGCTGCCCGATGTGCAGCGTCGCTGGATCGTGTTCATCGGGGACCTGGTGGATCGGGGTCCTGATCCGGCCGGCACGGTGCAGGTGTTTTTTGATCTTGTCAAGCAGCATGGTCGAGTGACGTGGGTTTGCGGCAACCACGAGCTGGCGATGCTTGGTTCGCTGAAGATGCTGCCGTCTCCGGACTACATTGATTATGCGGGTCGCTGGGTTCAGAACTACGGGACTCGCAGTACCTTTGAGTCGTGGGGCGTGCCTTTTGGTGATCTGGATGCTCTGCGGCAGGCAATTCCCGAGCAGCAGCTGCAGGTGATGGCCGATCTGCCGTGGGCGGTGGAGCATCCGGAATTTTTGTTTGTGCATGCCGGTCTGGATCGCAATCTTCCCTTTGATACTCAGATTCGCATTCTGCGTCAGCGTGATTACTCGCTGGCTCATCCGCCGTGGCTGTATTCGAAGGATTTCATCCTGCTGGGTGCTCCCGTGGATTCCCCAGTGCCGCTGGTGGTGGGGCACGTGCCGGTGCCGCGAGTGCAGTCGGCGCTGGGGATGATCATGACGGACACGGGTGCGGGGTCAGACGGTGAGCTCAGTTGTGTCCTGCTTCCTGAGGGGAATGTGCTGCAGTCTCAGCCGGAGATTCGTCATCGAGGGTTTTCGATGGATGGTCCGGCACCGCCACCTCCGCCACGTCCGCCGCAGGTCAACAAGCCGTGGTGGAAGGTGTGGTAATGGAGCCCGAGGAGAACTCGTCTGCCGCGCCGCACCCGACTCCGGGAACTCCGCCGGATTTCCAGCATTTGTTGCCTGAGTTTCAGCGGTTGTGTGAAGTGATTGCTCGTCTGCGTGCTCCGGATGGCTGTCCGTGGGATCGTCAGCAGACGCTGCAGACGATCAAGCCGTATACTCTGGAAGAGACTTACGAGTTACTCGAAGCGATCGATTCGAACGACAGCGGTGCGATTCAGGAGGAGCTGGGTGATCTGCTTTTGCAGGTGATCCTCGATGCTCAGATTGCTGCGGATGAGGGACGTTTTGAGCTGACGGCGGTGGTGCGGCAGATTGCTGACAAGATGGTGCGGCGGCACCCGCATGTCTTTGGAGACAGTGCGGCGGAGACGGTGTCGCAGGTGCGTGCGGCATGGCAGGTGATCAAGCAGCAGGAGAAACCTGCGCGGTCGTCGCAGCTGGAGGGCATTCCGAAGGCTCTGCCGGAACTTGCGCGGGCCAGTCGTCTGTCATCCCGAGCAGCGCTGGTGGGCTATGATTTTCCGGATCGTCTGATGCTGTTTGACAAGCTGCGTGAGGAGCTGGGTGAGCTGTCGATTGAGTTGTTTGGAACAGACGAGCTGCCATCAGTGACTCCCTCAGCCACTGCAGCTCCGGTGGCTGATGAACCGTGGACGGATGCAGCGCGGCGGGATCGTGCGGAATCTGAACTGGGGGATGTGCTGTTTGCCGTCGCCAATATTGCTCGACGGTGGGGTATCAATCCGGAAGAGGCATTGCGGAAGACCAATGCTCGCTTCAGTCGCCGATTTCAGGCGATCGAAGTGGCCGTGCGGCAGTCCGGCAGGACTTTGCAGCAGGTCACACTGCCGGAGATGGAAGCCATTTATCAGGCATACAAGCTGCAGGAGAAGGCGGCCGCAGGGGGGGCTGCTGAGTCCGAGGGCGGTCCTGAGTCTGAAGTGTGAAGGCAAATGCTGCGGATGAGCAACAGAACAGGCCACATACCGAATGGGCATGTGGCCTGTAACAGGAGCAGTCGGCAGTTGTGCCGAGCAGTTCAGTTGCAGGCTCAGCCTGCGTAGAACGGATGAGCGGCTGTGTCGCGCTGTGAGAGGACCGTGTCAACGCACGGCTGGTTCTTCATGGCACGCTCGATGGACAGCTTGGTTGCTTCGTAGTTGTACTGGTAGATCTTCTTGTCGTCGGCAGCGTCCCAGTGAATGAAGACACCGCAGACGATGACGAGGTTTTCCGCCTGATCCTTTGGGATCGCGCCGCTTTTGACGCAGTCGGTCACAGCATCAGCAACGGCCTTCTGAGCGGGGCCGAACATCTGCACAGCCTGGCGGGCACCCTTGATGGTGACCTTGGTGATCATCACGGTGCTGGGCTTCACAGCAACGTTCGGAGTGAGTACGGCCAGCAGATTGCTGTGGCCGTGCTTCTGATCAGCCAGAGCGTTGGCGAATGCCGTGCCGACCGGACCGGCCTTGTCGCCAATCAGCAGGTCGATATGAGCAACTTCATTTCCTTCGCCGACAAGAGCTTCCCCGACGTACATCGACATCTTTTCAGATCCTTTTTTTGAACCCTGCGTGAGTGGACAAGGTTACCAAAACCACGGAAGAATACCGGAAACAGCCCGGGTCACAGAACGATCAAGGAGTGTATTTGAGCCGTTTTGTGGCTTTAACCGGTGCTGATCAGGTGCTAAGGATTGCGATTTTCTGTCGGATGTTCAACTGACCGGGATATTGGTTCCGCAGTTTCGTCGGAACCGGAGTGGAAATGGGGGATTGCGGTGACTGGGGAGGTACTGCTGGCGGGGGCCAGTGTGCGATCACTGGCGGAGTCAGCGGTGGCGGCCGGTTTTCGGCCGTGGTGCTGCGATTTTTTCGGTGATCGGGATCTGCTGCAGCTGCTGTCGCAGTGTGGTGGTCGCTACCTGCGGACGTTGAATTCGTTTGCCGAGCTGCCAGCAGTGCTCGAGACTGTTCCGCAGCAGATTCCGCTGTGCTGGTCGGGTGGTCTGGAGAATGCGGCGGAGATTCTGGAGCAGTCAGGCAGCGGTGGTCGGCGCGTGTGTGGAGCGACGGCGGCAGCCGTGCGTGCGGTGCGAACGTGGCAGAATCTGCAGAGCTGGGTAGAGGGTACGGGAGTGCGGTTTCCGGAGACGATTTCATCTACCGGGAAGGTTCCGAGTGGTGACTGGCTGCTGAAGCCCGTGCGCAGTGCAGGGGGGGCTGGGGTGCGGCGACTTCGCGAGGGGGATGAGTGGCTAAGGGCAGCGGCGGATGCGGGGGCTGGTACTGAGTGTCTGCTGCAGCGATATATTACCGGAGCACCGATTTCGATGGTGTTTCATGCGGGGGCGGACCAGCTGCTGTTGCTGGGATGCAGTCTGCAGTTTTGTGGCTGGCGATCACTGGGGGCGGTGTCTGGTGACGCTTTGTGGTGTGGCAACGGTGGGCCATTGAGACTTCCGGAAGGGCTGCAGCGGCAGGCTGTTCGGCTGGCACTGCGGATTGTGCAGGCAGCGGGGCTGAGCGGTGTGTTCGGGGTGGATTTTCTGCTGAGTGCGGGTGAGTTGTGGCTGCTGGAGGTGAATCCGCGGATCCCTGCTTCGCACTGGATTTACGATGCGGGTCAGCGGGGCCTGGCAGTTCGCCTGCAGTTGACCGGGGAGGCTGATGGGGCTGATCGTGTCGGTGACCTGACCGGTTTTCGTGCGCAGTTTGTGGTTTGGTATGGTGAACCAACAGGGTCAGCAGGTGAGCTGTTGAAGTCTGTTGATCTGCCGACCGGCATGCGGCTGGCTGATGAGCCTGTGTCGGCGAATTTCACCGCGGGGGTGCCGGCGTGCTCGGTGTTGTTGAACGCGGAAACCTTTGGAGCGGCCATCGGCCAGCTGGACAAAGCCGCTGGGGCCGAAACACGGCTGCAGGAATTCTGGCAGCAGACATCCGCTGATCTGTCTCTGGCTATGCAGACGTATCAGCGGCATCTGCCGACAAATTGATCAGGGTTGTGCTGGTTCAGCAGGTGTTGCTGCGGCTTCGGCAGCGGGCTGCGGTCGGCGGAAGCGACGAATCACTCCGGTCAACACGCCCAGCACCTGTCGGGTTGTAGGAACGTAGCTGCCGACTCCCAGAGGAATCAGCTGACCGGATCCTTCCTGCACACTGCAGATAACGACAGAGTGTCTGTCATCGAGTGCCACGACGTGGCAGCCGGGAGTTACCTGAGCATCCCGGCTGATGATCAGGAAATCACCGCTGGCGATACTGAGTGGGGCGAAGTTGTTGCCTTCGACTTTAAGGCAGCCGAGGTCCATGCTGTCGAACACTTCGCGAAAGCTGATGGTTTCGTCGAGTGAGACGGAGGGCTGGATGGGGCCGGAGGTGGCTGCTGTGCCGATCAGGCGGACGTTCAGCCGGTTCTGAGGTGACTCGGCCAGCTGGATCGCTCGCGACATATTCTGTTCGCGACTGATCAGTCCTTTTCGTTCGAGCGCCTTGAGGTGGCACATCACGCCGTTGGGTGAGCGAATGTCGAAGTGCAGCCCGATTTCGCGAACCGTCGGCCCGTAGCCTCGGTTGACGATCTTGTCGCGAAGAAATTCATAGATTTCCCGCTGCCGTTTTGTCAGTGAGGTTTTTTTTCCTGCAGCCATGAGTGCATTCCTGTCAGCTCTGTTCCGACGGCACTGTTTCCGGAAGCGAATGTTAGTTCGGATCCGAATCGTTCACACTGCCAATGTCAGGGATCCGTTTCACTTTTTCAACAACTTGATCGGTGATTTTTGTTTGGTGAAAAATCGAAAAACTCATCGATTTAACTGAGAATAGTTTGTTTTTTGCTTAGGTTTGGGGAATTCGAGGTGGGTGATCTGCCGTGACCGCGCTGTGAGTGGTGGGAAACCGCAACGCTGCCGATGCTGTGACATTTGCTGAATTGATTCGTTCACAACTGCTGCGAACACCAGATCGCAGTGGCTGAGATGGAACCGATGGAGGCTGGATTTGAGGGAATTGCAGTGAGTCGGCGGAGTTGCCACCGGGCTGTCTGCGAGGAAGGATTTGGGGGAGGGATAATCGGAGGGATTTGTCCAGATCGCAAACGTGATCGCTGCGTTACGAAAGCGGCGACATACCTGCGAGCTGTTGATCGTGGTCTGATTTGGTTCAGGGTATCAGCATGCGGGATTCATATGCTGGGCAGATGAAAGACATGTGAATCTGATGGATCTGGTCATCGTCACGATGCGGGCGGAGGATAGCAGCAATCTGCGAGAAAATCCAACCAAAACTGCGAGGTCCTGCAGAACATCGGGAAATTGGATTCTGCGAGATTCTGCATGGGTCTCTGTTCAGTTTTCGTCCGTTCAGTTGGGGGCAGGTGAGACTTCGACGAGGCGTGCAAGGGTTGTACCGGAGCAACGGATGGACAGGATTTCGGGTCGTTCGGGGCGAGATTGGGCCAGTTCGGGTCGGAGGTCCGCGAGTCGATGGATCAGCAGCAGTCGACAGGGGAGTGGCTCGCGTGAGTCTTCATAGAGCCATGGTTTCAAGTGAATTTTTTTCTGGCTGATCAGGGGCACCATGGTTTCGAGGGAGCTGAGTTGGAACTGATGGCTGACCGGTGCGACCAGCAGCGTACTGTTTTCAGGGACCTGTCGCCAGAACTGTGCATTCAGGGCATCGCCCCAGTAGCCGGCTTCGAGACCCAGAGCAGATGCTCCGTAGTTTCCGCCACAGAGCAGACTGTATTGATTGAGTGCGAATGGCTGCATGGTCCACGGCAGTGGCAGCAGTACGAGAGCGAGTCCGGTGGAGATGGTTGTGATTCGTGGCTGGAGTAATTTCGAGGAGTAGCCTGCGAGGCTGGCAGCCCAGCCGCGTGCTGCCAGCAGGATAAGTCCGGGGAAGCAGATCAGGAACAGTCTGTTGCCATCGTAAACGGGGACACCGGGGACTGCGAATACGATGAGTGGGAACAGGCTGGCAGCCAGCAGCAGCTGTTCGTCCGGGGCAAATTGCCGGATACGGCATCTGAGGAGCAGGCCGATGGCGGTGGCGATCGGGAGGGAGCAGAGCAGGATAACAAACGGGTAGTGCCAGGGGACTTGTTTATCGGGATATTTTTGGCCGAAATACCATGCCTGAAGGGTCGCCCGGTTTGTCGTTCGGCCCAGATATTCGAGCAGATGTTTCCAGGTGTCGTACCAGAGATAGGGCCAACCGGCAAAGAAAACGACGGCGGTAACTCCGCCCCAAATCGCAAGCGGAAGAATGGCCTTCGACCTCCATCGCCAAAGGCTCCAAACGACAACCGGGATCGGTATCAGCACCGCCTGAATCTTCGTCAGCAGCGCCATTCCCATCAGCGCCCCGGCGAACGCCGCGGCGAACGTCGTCGGGACGACGGCGGCGGCGAACACGGACCCCACGCCATCCTGCTTTCGCCCGATGGCAAGTCGCTCACCATCGTCTCCGGCAACCAGACCAAGGTGACCGAGATCTCCTCGTCCCGCGTGCCCAAGGTCTGGTCCGAGGATCATCTCCTCCCGCGCCTCTGGGACGGCAACGGATTCATGAAGGGCGTGCTCGCGCCCGGCGGCTGGATCGCCAAGACCAGCCCCGACGGCGCCAACTGGGAGTTGTTCGCGACCGGCTTCCGCAACGAGTACGACGCCGCGTACGACCGCGAGGGCGAGCTGTTCACGTTCGACGCCGACATGGAGTGGG
>CAXBSH010000169.1:0-11396 GCA_963977705.1 uncultured Planctomycetaceae bacterium | reverse complement strand
ACCAACCCCCAATTGGCCAACGGCCATAGTCATCGTAGCCTTGGGCAACGCCCAAGGAAATCCCACGGACACCAACCCCCAATTGGCCAACGGCCATAGTCATCGTAGCCCTGGGCAACGCCCAAGGGAAATCGCACGGTCACCAACCCCCAATTGGCCAACGGCCATAGTCATCGTAGCCTTGGGCAACGCCCAAGGAAAACCGCACGGCGCCCACCCCCCAAATTGGCCAACGGCCATAGTCAGCGTCGCCTTGGGCAACGCCCAGGGACCCCGTTCCCCACGCGACGCACGTCGCCCTACTCCGCTGGAACACCCGACGGCACTGCGTTTTGCAGCCACTGATCCAGTAACTGCTGCAGTTCCTGCACCTTTGCTGGCTGGCTGGTAGCCATGTTCTGTGATTCGCCGGGGTCCTGACGCAGATTATAAAGCTGCAGGGCCTCTGCGGTGTCATTGTTTTTCCGAGCCTTGGCCTTTGCTTTGCCTTTGGTGGCCGCCGGAGCCCCCTTGTCGGTTTCTTCCGCAACTGGTTCTGTCGCCGGACCGGCAAGTCGCAGCAGTTTCCAGTCACCGGCTCGCACGGCAGCTCGAGTTGGTGACTGGACCAGCAGCAGTGACTTGTGGGGCGACGGTTGACCGGCTGTCAGAGTTGGCAGCAGGCTTTTTCCGTCCAGCGGCAGGGGCTGCGTCAGGGAACCCCCGGCCGCTTCCACGAATGTGGGAAACCAATCGATGATATGGACCGGTTCATCGATTCGTCGACCTGCCGGGATTCGGTCGGGCCATGTGACACAGGCGGCCGAGCGAATCCCGCCTTCGTAGAGCGTGCCTTTACCGGCGCGGTACGGTGTATTGCGAGTTAAGGCGTCTGGATTGGGGCCACCGTTGTCGGCAGACAGCACGATCAGCGTGTTATTCAATTGACCGGCATCCCGCAGTGCGGCAACGATGCGTCCGATGGCTTCATCAACCGCTGCCAGCATTCCGGCGTATGTGCGGCGATTGCCCTTGATATTCTGAAACGGCGCGAGGTAGCGATCGGGCACCTGCAGTGGCGCGTGAACGCCATTGAAGGGCACGTACAGGAACAGGGGTTTGTCGGTGCCACGTGTCTGACGGTCCTGAATCAATCGCACGGCTTCGCTGGCCAGCAGCTCCGTCGTATAGCCCGACTCCTGCAGGGGCTGATCGTTTCGGTACCAGTCAGTTTGCCCGTCGCGAATGTGAGTGAAATAGTCGAGGGCACCGAAGTAGTGCCCGTACTGATGATCAAAGCCTCGCGCTGTCGGCCGATACGCGGCTTCAAATTCACCAAGGTGCCATTTCCCCGTAATTGCTGTTTCATATCCGGCTTCGTGCAGTGCGGTGGCCAGAGTTCGTTCAGCGAGTGGCAGTCCCCAGCGTGCATTCGGCCGGACGATCGTGTAGACACCGGTACGTACTGCATATCGCCCCGTCATGAGGGCCGCGCGAGTTGGAGAGCAGACGGGCTGAACATAGTGTGCCGCCAGCACAGTTCCTGCGGTGGCAAGTGCGTCGATCTGGGGAGTCGGAATGTCAGAGCAGCCATTGAAGCCGACATCGGCATAACCGAGATCATCAATCAGAAAGACCACGATGTTGGGGCGGTTTGCAACACCCGCAGAACGCGCATTCGTCTCGGACGCGTGCGTCTGAAAAATCAGCAGTTGCAGCAGAGTGATCAGGAATATCAGTTGACGAAGAACGCCTGTGGTGGACAACATGAGAAGCCCTGCAGCGGTTGATCTGTCTGAAAAATAAAACCACGTATCGCCGGTTTAGTCATCCTCGTTGATGATACTGCTCAATTGCGACTGAATGCGGCGACTTTTTTATCGACCAGTGACGACTCTACTCGGCGAAACCCCTGCCATGCCAGTTGACATAGCTCAAAACATCCATGCTCAGTGATTTTCCATGTTCGTCCGCGTGCTTCCGTGGCTTGCGTGCACTACCGCTCCACTGAAACCGGCCCTTCAGGCCTCGTGTGGCTTTGGGGTGTCTTGACCAGGTGCTAACGCACCTGGCTTTGCTGGAGTCGGCCCTTCAGGCCTGGTGGTGTGTGGGCCGTTGCTCTGTGTGTTGAGTTTGTAATTTGGCTGCATCTGCGATTCAGGCCTGACGGGCCGATTTCCGGTAGCCCAGGGCGCAGCCCTGGGTCCGGGGCCCCCAAAAATGGTCTTTTCAGGCCTCAAGGGCCGATTTCAAGGCGTGTATGGTTTTGCCCTGATGCACCCGGAGAAGTTGCGAGCAAATGATGGTCGTGTCAGCTTGTCAGACTGAAATCCGAAACAGCGTCCTGCACTTTCATAATGCCACCATTCCGTTGTATATCACGATTGTACTTTGCAGCTGGAATGACCCAGTTACATTTTTTGTGAACGACGGGGTACAACGCTTCGGTGGATCAGATCGTTTCTCTTTGCCGGCCCCCAATGATGGATTGCCTCCGATGCCGTGGCGGAAAGCCATCGCAAACACCGCAGTTCCTGGGTAGTGACCGGGGCTGTTGCCTTGACTACCGCCCCTCTGAACCCAGTTCGAACCGCTCTGTCGTTCGACAGTAATCGTTACCTCCCAGACGTCCGATCAAATCCAGCAGGTCCGGATCTGCGAAGCCGTCGTTGTTCAGCACTGCATCATCAATATGCATGTGAACGATCCGCCCAATCACGATATTGGCTCCGCCGGGACCGTCGCCCAGCGGCAGGTGCTGCAGCAGGCGGCATTCGAAACTGACGGGCGACAATCGGACCCGCGGGACACTGACCACTACAGACGCCGCTGTTTCCAGGTCCGCCAGTTCAAACTCAGAGTCTTCGGGGGGCAGCTCGCGGGCCGTCAGCTGCATCTGCTGAGCCAAGGCGTGAGGCACCATGTTGACCACAAATTCCTGTCGGGCCAGAGAATTAGCCAGACTGTCCTTCGGCGTTCCATCGCGACGATTGGCCGGACAGAACAACAGCGTCGGCGGACGCGACCCCACACCACAGAAAAAACTGAACGGCGCCAGGTTCAGGACCCCGGCAGACGACACTGTCGACACCCACGCTATCGGCCGCGGCACGATCGTGCGGATGAGATGGTAATACAGTTTCGTCGGATGCAGTTGGCTGGTGTCTATGTCCATGGTCAAAGGTCGAGTGTCGCAAAGAGTGTCGCTGAATTAGGGCTACATAAAGGGTGGGCGCAGAAGTCCGCGCCTCTGTATGTTTCCTGTTTTTTCTATTTTTTCTTGTGTTGTTTATTCTATCTGGTCGCGGTCGCCCGTATTGTGATCGGGCGTCGAGGTGTGCGCTGAACCATATCAGAACGGCGTATGCGAATGCAGTTCTGGCAGGGGTATGTCGCTGTTTTGAGGGAGATGGGAGCAGATGGGTCAGCCCGGAAAACTTGTGGTGAATCGGCGGCAACTTTTGACTGGTACAGCGGCTTCCGCGGCGTATGCGTATGCGTCTGCATTTTTCACCGGGTCGACGCAGGCCGCTTTGATCCAGAGGCCCAGCATGCTGGATGTCACACTGGAGGGGCGGATAGAGGAAATCTCCCGGCAGGTGCTGAGTTTCGCAGGGCTGACGGTGATTGAGTTCCAGGTGATGGGTAGAAAAATTTGGTTTCCGTGCCGGCAGTTCGATCCATACATCCCGGAATTTTTTCCGTACCCGGTCATAGAAACGGGCGATATGTTTCCGGCACCAGGCGTTCCTTCGCATCCTATGATGCCCTGTCGGATCCGTCTCGCTACTTCGCCAGTGGGTTTTTTGACGCCGCAGCAATTCCTCGACACGACTGTATTCCAGGGGCGTCAGGAAAGTGGCTTCGTTGGTTCACAGGTGACCGTCAGTGGTTTCTTTGATGTGGACAAACCGGACGGAGCAATTCTGGCCTATGGTCTGGACGTATTTCCGGAGGAGACGGTGATCGTGGGGCCGTTGACGGGGAATGCAGAAACTCCGAATGGCGTCACAGTGTGTGGGATCCCAATTCAACTGCAGTCAGACAAGAGATTGATACCTGACTGCGTTGAGGGACAAATTCCGGTGTTTTTGAATGATCACTACCTGCCAATGAAGATTAGTTCAGCGCGGTTGCCGAAGGCGGCTCCGACTGGCATGGCAGCCGGTGAATTGCCCGGTAATACGGCCGTCGAGGGGTATTATGGACAGGGCTTCTTTCATGCTACGAGGTTTGTTGCCGGTAATCCGGGGGAGTTGCTCCCCGGGACCCCGGATCGCATGATTTCCGTGGATCGCGTCAGGATTCGGGATCTGGGGAACAACAGGTTTCAGATCGAGGCTCGCGGCGGGCTGGCCTGGCGTGGATTGCTCCCGGGGGCCACTCCGCCCAGCATCAGTATTTATCGAATTGACATAGATGAGACTGGCAAGCGTCGCGCCAGGCGAAAGATTGCGAACGTGGCTGACATTCGCGTTGACGTACCCGGCATGGCCCGGTGGCGAATTCAGAAAGGACAGTTCCCCCTGTTGCCGGAAGATCCTGCTGCTGGTCCATCGGGGGCGTGGCTGCGAACACCCCCTGAGCGTGTGATTATCGAGCTGTCCGGACCGGCGGGACAGGCGCCAGTCAGTGTTGAGTGTGCTACGGACTGGCGTGGCGCGTAGGGCGATCCGTGATGATTCGTGATGATGCGGACTGCGTACAATTGGGGGATTTGCAGACATGGTGGAAGAATCGCTGATACGTGGCGCGGACGGAAATGGCATTTCGCGGCGTGATTTGTTGAAAGCGGGTGTGGCTGCTGCTGCTGCCACTGAAGTTTTGCGGGCTCAGGACGGAACTCCGACAACATTTTCGGATCCGACAGTTCGATTCAGTGCTGAGCGTTCTGTGGAGCTGCCACCGTGGGCATTTCAGCATCGGGCCTTACCCGTTCCATTGGTGCCTCGACCGACGTTTGTGGGCAGCTACGAGCAGCTTTGCGGCAGTGGTCAGGCCTTTGGTCCCGGAGATTATCGCCCTGTCGGAGACGTTTTTCATGGGATTGCGAGTGAGTGGGGGCAGACTCCGCAGCACTGGAAAGCCTGGGGCTGTGATCCGTCGCTGCAGGGCGCAGCGGCATGGAAGGACAAGCAGAAGCATTTCGGGTCCTGGCCCGATCGCATAGATCTGAAAAAGCTGGCTAAGTGTTTTGAGTCACCGCAGTCTGGCGGGGCGGCTCTTGAGAATCCGTGGGACTACGCAGCCGCTGGGGCTCAGAAGATCTGCAATTGGGGACAGTTCCCGATCAAGGTTTATAAGGTTCCGATCCGTGAAGTTTTCAGACAACTGCGGCCGGACGCTCCGTTTCCGGCGCGGATGTATGGCTATGCCGGTATGGTCCCTGGGCCGATGCTGAAGATGCGACTGGGGCAGCCTGTTGTGGTGCGTTACGAGAATCATCTGGATGCTGAGGTTTCGGTGCATCTGCATGGGGGCCACAGTCCGTCGCACAGTGACGGTTTTCCGTCCTTCTACGTGTTGCAGGGCAAGGCGCGTGACTACTTTTATCCGAACATCCTGCCGCTCCATGAGTCTCAGAATCAACCAGAGGCTGGGGGTAGCCAGTATTATCCAGACATGGGTGAGTCGCAATCGACGATGTGGTATCACGACCACGGCATGGATGCAACTGGCTACAATGTTTCGAAGGGGCTGGCTGGGGTCGCACCATGTTTTGGTGACATTGAGCTGGAATTGATTCGGCAGAACATCCTGCCGGGGTTGGGTGAAAAGTCCTGTACAGATCCGGAACGCGATTGTCTGCACACGGATCCGGCCATGATCGCGAAGCTGGAGGATCCCGATCATCCGGGCTTCTATCGTCATGCCGAGGGGTGTGAGCCTTATTACAATCCGTACGATATTCCACTGGTGCTGCAGGACAAAGTGGTTGACACGAAGACCGGGCAGATTGCTTTTGATACAAGCGGTCACAACGGCTACCTTGGTGACACGATGTTTGTCAACGGCGCTGCGTGGCCGCACCTGCACTGTGAAAGTCGCAAGTATCGCTTTCGACTGCTGGACGGCAGCAATTCGCGAGTCTTCAGTCTGCGAATTCTGTCAGAGCGAGATTTCCTTGAGGCTCATGAGCAGGGAATTGATGCAGTGCAGCCGTCCCTGTCAGAGGCTGCTGCGATTGCTGACCGGGGGCGGCAATATGATGCCGTTTCGAAGGAATTTCTGCGGATTGGCAAGGACAGTTGGCTTTGGTCGCAAGCGGTGAACTGTCGGAAAGTCACTCTGGCGATGGCCAATCGGGCGGACATTGTTGTGGACTTTGAGGCACTGACGGCCGGGTTGCAGGAAGGCGAGGAGGCGGTGTTCTATCTGTGCAATACGATGCAGCAGTTTGACGGTCGTGGACCGCACATGAAACTGGCTCCGGATGGTACAGCTCTGGTGCTGCCCCTGCCGTTTGATACGGCCGGTACGGCGGATGGTTTGGTTCCGGCAACTCGCATGGCCGAGGCCAGCCGTCCGCAGGGACTGCTGAAGTTTATTGTGAAAAAGCAAAAGTTGTCATTTCCGAATGCCAGCGTTGCACATGGGACTCGCCTTGTGCCACACCAGCATCCCATCAGCGACGAAGAGGTCAAAGTCGTACGAGAATTTATTTTTCAGCGCGGTCGTGGTGCATGGATGATCAATTCTCGCTTCTATGATCCAACAATCGCCAATGCAACGCCTGAGTTGGGTACAGCTGAGGAGTGGGTGTTGAGAAATGGTGGTGGGGGCTGGTGGCATCCCATTCATATCCATCTGGAAAGTCATCAGCTCGTTTCGTATGAAAAGGACTTTGCTGCGGACGCGTTTGTTGATGCTGCTGACGCGCCTGTGCAGGTCCCCTCGTCAAATCTTGTGGATGTCACATCGCAGCTTCATCCTGTTGAACTGCGAGGCCTGCACGATACGCAGGTGCTTGGCCCCAATACGGTGGCTCGCATCCGCATGCGGTTTCGGACCTGGCGGGGACCATTCGTGTTTCACTGTCATAACCTTGAACACGAAGATATGCGAATGATGTACAATTTTGAGCCGGTGCCGCAGTCCGAGCCTGATCAGCCCACTGATTCACCGAATACTGTGCCCAACCGACGAACTCACGGTGATGACGTCACTTTGCAGCCACCGTCGGCAGGCATTTCCGGCTCGCGGAAGATCGGTGAATTGCCATTTGAGCCTTTGCCGGTGCCGCGGGCGCCAACGTCGGATGCGGGCACTCTGCAGATTCCCCCGGCCGACGTTCGTTAATCAGATTTTTACATCAGAAATCTCCGTGGGAGACACCACCTTGAGTTCACTTCGCAGTGCCTTCAGAAGCCTGTTTGCTCCGCTGCGAAACCATCCGTCGGAAATACCCAGACTGCGGATTTCGGATCAGTTCCCGAATGTGCTTGTCACTGATCAGTTTGGCGTTGAGACAGGGTTTCGCGATCGATATCTGGTAGGCGGAAAATCTTTGATTTTCAGTCCGATGTATACTACCTGTCGGGGGGCCTGTCCGGGGACTGCAGCTACGCTGAAGCGTCTGCGACGTGAGCTTGCGCCGGTGTTTGGCAGGCAACTGGTGATTGTTTCGTTTACTGTGGATCCGGTGGCTGACAGACCACCGCAACTGCTGCAATATGCGACAGGCTACGATGCGGAACAGCGTTCGCCTGATCTGCCGGACTGGGACTTTTTGACAGGCACAGCTGAGTCTATGGAGCGAATCCGCCGAGCATTGGGATTCTATGATCTGAATCCTCGACTGGACAGCGATCCCACGCGGCACGATGCAACGCTGTTATTTGGAAATCCGCAGGCGGATCGTTGGGCCACACTTCCGGCCCAGTTGCGTGTGTCTCTGCTGCTGGAGACGATCCGGCGTGTGGCTGGCAGCAGTTTTGAGCAGCGCTACGGAATTTCAGGCTGATTATTAATTCACTTCCCCATCTGCAACTCGAAAGAGACTCCACAGATGCTTTGTTTTAAGAATTTCAGATCGTTACGAATTGCGCTGTCGTTCATGGTGGCAGTTGATGGGCAGTGGCAACCGCTGCTCGCTGACGATCGGCAGGTGCAGGGTGAACTGCAGGCCGTGCATCTGGTGGGGCACGAAGATGCGATCCTGTTGCAGCGAGTCCAGGAGGTCATTGACGACTGGGATCCGCGGCGGCTGGTGAATCCTTTTCTGCAGCGAATTGAGACACTGCCGTCGGGAAGTCTGGCCAGTGATGAGGGTGCTTCGACCGCGGTCGACAGCCGGATTGCTTTGAAGCGAACTGAGCTGGCTCAGTTTATTGCGGATCCTGAGGCTGCCATTTTTCTGGGAAAACTGTTCTTCTGGGATATGCAGGTTGGTAGTGACTTCAGGCGGATTGAAAAACATTCAGACTCCGCCATGGTTGGCAAATTCATTGGTACAGCGTGTGCGACCTGCCATTACCGCTTCGGAGCTGACGCACGAGATACGCATGTGACTCGCATTCCGCTGGCTGCGTGGGACAAATACCACACTCAGTCTCAGGGCAGTGCACAGAGAACTGCTGTTGAATCAAAGCCGCTTGAGTTTGGTGAAGAGGTGCGATCGTATGATCCGTTGGTCAGTGCTGTGCAGCAGGTTCCATTTGCGTGGTTGGAAAAGGAAGCTCCGTTCTGGACGATTGTGGGGTCTCAGGGCGTTGAGGCTCGAAAATTTAAGGGGTTGAAGTGCAAGTGCGACGGCCAGATTCACTGGACGGAGGAATTGTGGGAGTTGAGAAAGCGCAGGACAGCCGGCCTGCCTGACGATGCTGAGATGTTTACGAGTGGTGATGTGAAAGTCCGGCAGATCACCGCAAGAAATTCGCCGACGGTGATCAACAGTGGATTCTCTGACCGACTGTTTCATGACGGCCGGGCGGAATCAACGTTCAACGGGTTTTCACCATATGGTGACGGAGATCAGGCGGAAGTAATTCATCGCCGCGAGCTCGACGGTTTAAAGCGGGCGATTCCGGTCAGGATCGCCATTCCGAATGCTGCGCTCGCATCGCAGGCTGTCGGTCCTGTTTTAAGCCAGGTGGAAATGTCGTGGGAGGGGCGGACATGGGCCAATCTCGCAACAAAGCTGCTCGACGCGCGACCCTGTGGGTTTCAGGACGTTTCACCAGCAGACAGTGTTGCTGGCAAGTGGTCGGCCGATTGGGCTGGGCCGCAGGCGAAGAAAACATACCGAGATCTGATCCAGCGAGCATTTCGACGCGAGTGGTGGGCGGATGGCGAAGCTGGCAGTCAGGACGTACCTCTGGTTCTGTCGAAAGTCTCGAAAGACGATGCAACTACTTTTGGGACACTCATGCAGGCGAATTTCTCGCTGTATTGGGGCTTGAGTCTGTTGATGTACCAATCGACGCTGGTATCGGACAGGGCCCCTTTTGATTCGATGATGCTGGGTGATCCCGGGCCTGTGAATTCGCGATTTGCTGAGGAACAGGCGCGAGGCGCGTTCATCGGTGTGCAACTGGATCAGCGACAGGTGGGAATCGGGCCGATTTCTGAACCGAAGGTGCACACCACCGGTGCGTCACTGTTTCAGCATGGCTTCCGGTCGTTTCTTCGAAATGGCTGTGTGGAGTGCCACAACGGTCCATTGTTCAGTGAAGCCTACAGTCGCTTGCCGGGTCAGGAAACGCCGGCAGACGAGCGTCAGTTCGGTATTCAGTATCTCGTGGAGCGTGCGTTGCTGCCCATTTCACGAAGTGACTCGGTGGCTGTGAAGAGGCTTGAGTATCGTCAGGAGATTGACGAGCAGATTGAGCAGCGACTGCGGCAGTGGGACGCCGGACTGAAGCTGACGGCGGCTCGACTGGTGGTGGAGTTTGATCGGCTGCGTGAGGAGGCTGAGGGGGATGAACGGCGACTCAAGCAAAATGTTGGTGAAGTACTGCGGAGCAGCAGTCGGCAGGCGAATGCAGATGGGGTTGCCGAGGAGATTGCTCGTTTGCTGATGAAATTCGAACACGACGCCGTGCGGCAGTATGGAGAGCGCTGGTTTTTCACTGAGGAGGAGCGAGTGCGTCTGGCGGAGGTGATCGTGTCGAAACTGGGGGTTGAGGTGGTGCGACTGACAGCAGAGCAGGCGCGAGTGCGACCGCCGCTGCCAATACACGGTTCGCTGGCAGCTCGGCCCTATCAATTTTATGACCTTGGATACTATGCGATGGGTGTGTCATTGCCGCGATATGACCGGGGTATTGGCGGTCACTTCAAATTATTTGGGAATCCGGGCCAGGGAAATGGGCCGGCGGGTTCTCCCTACAATCGCATGGCGGGGGCATTAGCATCGGATTCTGAAGTATTGGATCAAGGGCCATCGACCGATTTATCAGATGATTCGTGGATGCGATCCGGGGTCCCTGAGGGAGACCGTTTTGCAGATCACTGGTTCTTTTCAAGAACTCGACGCATGGTCATGAATGAGAGTCCAACGGGGTTCCGCAAACCGCTGCTGCACGAGAATGAAACGGCATATTGGGGGGCTTTCAAGACACCAACGCTCCGCAATGTGGAATTAACGGCTCCTTATATGCACAACGGCCGATTTATGACTTTGTCAGGAGTCATTGAGTTTTATGATCGTCATGGCGATGAAGAAGGGGCGTTGAATGTGCCGCGGGACCGTGATGCGAATCCGGACATGCATCCGAAAATTGACTCGGTCGACCTGACGGAATCTGACAAGCTTGCCCTGCATTTCTTCCTGCTGTGTCTGACGGACGAGCGAGTGCGAACAGAAAGCGGCCCGTTTGACCACCCAGCGATTCTGCTGGTAAATGGCTACACAGGCACCGCGCCGGAACTTGAAGAGCAGATTTTTGCAATTGATGCAACGGGTGCCAATCACAGCATTCGCGCGAAGCAGTTCCCGCATGCGTATGAGCACTGAAGTAGTCACGCCCATCGGTTTTGGTTCGATCTGTGAATTCCATCAGTATTCTACCAAGGGTAAGCGTACAGCGGCGACATTTGCACTTCAGGAAACCGGACCGCTCAGCTGAGTGGAGCCCAGTCCCGACAGATTTCCCATTCGTGTGTTATTGGGCATTCTGCGATTAAGCATTCGCGAGCTGTCGCTGCATCCGCGTCATGCGAGTCCTTGTGGCAGAATCACGGCGTTTCTCAGTGCGGAAGGTGCGGACGGATAGCGGATTGGCAAGCCTCCATACGCTGGGGCGAGTGCCGTCACGAAATTGAGCACGAGCACGAGCACGAGCACGAGCACGAGCAGGAGCACGAGCAATCAATCGCGAGAAGCGAACATAATAAAGTCAGGCAATCGACGGAATTGCGGTCACGGCTGAACCGTTGTAGGGGCAGCGCTGTTCCCTGGGTTCGGCAAGAGCCTC
>CAXBSH010000168.1:0-11502 GCA_963977705.1 uncultured Planctomycetaceae bacterium | reverse complement strand
ACGCTAACGGCTCGCCGTTTGGGCGATTGATTACTGGGGACGACACGGGCTGAAGCCCATGTTACGACCACCGAGCGCGAGGGCGGTGACGATCCGAGGCTGCGTTTTGCTGAGTGGTTATCAGCCCGCGGAATGGCTGATGTGCGGGCCAACGTGCGGCGCGTGGTGGTTGTGTGGGCAGGGGGCGGCCGGGCAGGAATGCCCGGGCTACGGTTGTGGGCGAACAACGACAACAGAAGACGGACAATTGACTTCGGCTCGGCAGGAGCCTCGCCCTCTCAAGGGGGACTTCCCCCGGGACCACCGAGCACCAGCTCGGTGACGACGACGACCACCACCTGTCAGCCTCCGCTAACGGCACTTGGCTTTCGTTATTGCGTCCGGAGTTCCTATTTCATGGCCGCGATCGGAGTCGGATAAGTGCGCCGAGTTCGTGTTCGGTCATGGGGAGAATTTCCCGCAGAGACGCTGAGGCGCAGAGAGGTTTGTTGTTTGTTTCGTTTTCTCCGCGTCTCTGCGTCTCTGCGGGAGATGGCTTGCGTTACGGCGTCCTGGAGTTCCTGTTTCACCGCATCGCGGGGGGTCGCGATCGGAGGAGGAGGCGACTCTACGCACGGCAGCCGGTCTTCCGGTGCAGAGCTTGCAGGATTAGTTGAAGGATCTGGCGACACTCAATCGCACCACGGTGCATCTGGAATCCAGCGGCGCGGAATTCGAAAAGCTCACAGAGGCTACTCCCCTGAAACGCCGCGTCTTCGAACGTCTGTCGCCGCCGCCGCCGTCCGAAGGAGGTCGAAAAGAGGCGTAGCCAAACCCGTGCATCTCCGCGTGCTGCATTCCGGCTCGGATTCCCAGCATTTCATCGACTCAAACCGCGAAAATCACTCGCTGAGATTCGCTCTGGTTCGGGTGAACAGGTTCCTGCTGTGGATGAACGTTGTCGAGCGGCGGCGTGTGTTTCGCTGCCAGCACCGTGCTGTAGCCCTCGTTTTGTCGTGATTTCCGGTTTTTCAACGATTCTTCTCGGCGCAATTTTTCCTGCTGTCGCCTGGAATTCTGAAAATCGCCCGGTTGAAACCGGAGGTCGCCGGGGAATTGGTCCTTCCAACCTGATAGAATCCGTGGCTCGGTTTGCCACGCCGTGGCCGGTCATTTTTCGGACGCAGCTGATGATCATTCAGAAAGAGTACAAATTTTACGCAGCGCATCGTAACGAGACGCTGAAAGACAAGTGCAGCAATCTGCACGGCCATCGGTACGGCGTGCGATGTTTCTTCGAAGTTGAGCGGGATGGGGAAATCAGCACGCTGTTTGGCGAGTTTGACGGCCGCATGGAACCGTGGATCAAGGAACATTACGACCACGGCATGCTGATCAACGTCAATGATCCTCTGTACGAATCGCTGCAGGAGCACTGTCGGCGTACGGGTGAGCAGTTGAAGATGAAGCTGTTCAACGGACCTACCAGTGTTGAAAACCTGGCGTGGATGTTGTTCACGGAGGTGACAGACATGGGTTTCCGGCTGGCGCAGCTTGAGATTCGTGAAACGGACACATCCGTCATTTCGTATACTCGCGAAGATTGGATCCGGGACAATCGACTGTTTGCGTCGCAGCGCAGCCCGGGTGTGGCAAAGCCCTGATCTGTTTCCTTTCAGAACTGGTGAAGGTTGGTTATGAGTCAGCAGCAGTGTCGCTGGGGAATTCTCAGCACGGCCGGAATTGCAAAGAAGAACTGGCATTCGATTCTGAATTCGGGCAACGCCGTCATCCGCGCCGTAGCCAGTCGTTCCACCGCAAAAGCGCAACAGTTCATCGACGAGTGTCAGGCGTCCGTGCCGGCTGCTGATCCGGTTCAGGCTCTGGGCAGCTACGAAGAGCTGCTGGCGCGACCGGATGTGGACGCTGTCTACATCCCGCTGCCGACGGGTCTGCGCACAGACTGGGTCGTCAAGGCGGCTCAGGCCGGCAAGCATGTGATGGTGGAAAAACCCTGCGGTGTGTCCAGTGCCGATGTGCAGCGGATGCTGGCGGCGTGTGATGCTGCGAACGTGCAGTTCATGGACGGCGTGATGTTCATGCACAATGCTCGTCTGGATGCCATGCGGCAGGTCCTTGACGATGGCGTCAGTGTGGGCACGATTCGTCGGATTGCCAGCCAGTTCAGTTTCTGTGCTGATGAATCGTGGGTGCAAAGCAACATCCGCGCAAGTGCTCAGCTGGAACCCGCCGGTTGTCTGGGTGATCTGGGGTGGTACACGATCCGTATCATCCTGTGGGCGATGCGGTATGAGCAGCCTGTGGAGGTACGGGGACGCATTCTGCATGGTGTGCAGCGTCCGGACAGCAGTGATATCGTGCCGATGGAGTTTCAGGGCGAGCTGCATTTTGCCAGCGGCGTCTCGGCCACATTTTTCAATTCCTTCCGGGCCAACCACCAGCAGTGGGCCCACATCAGCGGCACGAAAGGTTATCTGGCGGTGAACGACTTTGTGCTGCCGTACTACGGCAACGAAGCGTCGTTTGACGTTGGCAATCACAACTTTGTGGCGGACGGCTGCTACTTCAACATGGAAAAGCATCTGGGCGTGCGGTCCGTATCGGAATACAGCAACAACCACAAAAATGCTCAGGAAACAGCGCTTTTTCGCAACTTTTCTGAACTTGTGAACAGTGGTCGGCGAGACCCGTTCTGGGGTCAGGTGGCATTGCAGACGCAGCAGGTTCTGGACGCGGCGTTGCAGTCGGCCAACAGTGGTTGTGGTCCGGTCGCAATGTCGGGCTGACCGGATTCTGTTTGCTGGCAGCTTCTGCGAATTCGTCTGTCGTGCAGGCGGTCTCAGTAGATCCAGAGCAGGTGGTCGGGGTAAGATAGTGGGCTCGGGTGAACCGTCTTTGTGGGTGTTTTTGTTTCCGTCCTGTTAGCGGCTGGTGTTTTCATGGAAGCCTTGTTCAACCTTGTCATCAGTCTGGTAGATGTCTTTCAGGCGTTGCTGAATCTGGTGGTCAGTGTGGTGCTGGTGCTGATACCGTGGCTGCCGTTGCTGGGTTGGCTGGCATTTTTCAGTCTGGCGGTGAACTGGGCGAAGGCCTATCCGATTCTGCGTCGGGGCGGGATCCTGGGTGTGTTGTTGTTGATGGTGGTAGCGGTACTGGTCTGGGGCAGTGTGGCTCCGCCGGAAGGTGGCAAGCACTATCTGCTGGGCATGGCGGTCAGCAATTTCACGGGCAAGTTCATTTACGTGACGATGCTGACCTGTATGGCCTTGATGTGCGGGTCTGCTCAGTTGTCAGGTGCTTTCGGCAGTCTGGCTGACTTCCCGGAAGCTCCGGCTGAGGATGACCATGGGCACGGTCATGATGCTCACGGCCATGACGCTCATGGGCATGGGGACCACGGCCACGGCCATGGCCATGGCCATGCTGCTGACGATCACAGCGACCACGGACATGCTCACGCTCACTGACATTTGATCCAAGCCAGCGTTCCTGCCTGCCTCATGGAGCCTGATGATGCGTCTGCTGACCAATGCTGTTGCAGTGGTGTTGTTTGTGGGGCAGGTTTTTTCGGGTGCAGCGTGGGCGGGTGACTGGCCTGCGTGGCGTGGTCCGCTGGGGAACGGGGTTGCTCAGGGAACCGGTTATCCGGTGCAGTGGTCGGCTGACAGCAATCTGTTGTGGAAGACGCCGCTGACAATCCGTGGCGCATCGACTCCGGCGGTCGCGGGCGACCGAATTTTCCTGACGGGAACTCGTGAGCGTTCCAATCTGGTGCAGTGTTTTGACCGGGCGGGTCAGTTGCAGTGGGAGCGTGCTCTGGGGGCATCTGTCGAGGGCAAGCCGGGCAAGGATGGCACGGGTGCCAATCCGTCGCCCACCACTGATGGCCGCTCTGTGTTTGTGTATTTCAAAAGTGGTGAGCTGGCCTGTTTCACGGTCGCAGGGGAACCGCAGTGGCAGTTGAATCTGCAGACGCTGTATGGTGCGGACACGTTATGGTGGGATCTGGGAACGTCGCCGGTGCTGACGGACAACGCGGTGGTGGTGGCTTGTATGCATTCAGGTCCGTCGTATCTGGCGGCCTTTGACAAGGCCACAGGTCAGTTGCTTTGGAAGCATGATCGCGAACTGGGTGCTCCTGAAGAGGCGGCTCAAAGTTATGCGACGCCGGTTGTCACAGGCCAGGGTGCTCAGCAGCAGATTGTGGTGTTGGGTGCGGATCACGTGACGGCTCATGCGGCGACGGATGGTGCCGAGCTGTGGCGTCTGGGCGGTCTGAATCCGACGGGTCATAAGTATTTCCGGTCGATTGCTTCGGCGGCGGTGGCGGACAGTATTGTGGTGGCCCCGTATGCTCGCGGGGATTCCCTGACAGCGGTGCGGATGGGTGGCAGTGGTGATGTCACGAAGACGCATCAGCTGTGGTCGAACAGTGGAACAGCGGCGGACGTTCCGACTCCGGCGATAGCGGCTGGTCGGGTTTACATCTGTCGTGACAACGGCGATAGCCGGGGTGTGGTGGATTGTCTGGATCTGCAGACGGGTCGCACGATCTGGTCAGGTCAGTTGCCGAAGAACCGGCACACGTTCCGGGCTTCACCGGTGGTCGCTGATGGTCGTGTGTATCTGACTCGCCAGGACGGCACGGTGTTTGTCGTGAATGCGGGCGGAGACAGTTTTCAGTTGTTGTCAGAGAACAGTGTGGCAGACGAGCACACGACGGCGACACCGGTCTTCGTAGACGGTCGAATTCTGTTGCGCACGGACGCTCATTTGTATTGCATTGGCAGCGTGAAGCAGTCGGCCGGCGGTTGACGCTGGCGCCATCGACAACCGGTTTTTCGGGGGCTCAGCCGTATGTCCTTGTCCGCTGTCAGTCTGCGGTTGTCTGCGGTATTTGTCTGTTGTCTGCTGTGGCAGCCGGCGTTATTCGGGGACGAGGCTGAGCAGTTTTTTGAGCAGCAGATACGTCCGTTGCTGGCAGAGAAGTGTGTTGGCTGTCATGGGGCGACGAAGCAGTCGGGTGGACTGCGACTGGATTCGCGGGAAGCCATACTGCGGGGCGGAGACACAGGTCCGGCGGCCATTGTGGGCGATGTCTCGGGCAGTCTGCTGGTGCAGGCGGTGCGATATGACGGCGACCTGCAGATGCCTCCTGAGCAGCCACTCAGTAATCCTCAGCGAGACGCTTTAGCTCAGTGGGTGCGGCTGGGTCTGCCGTGGCCGGCGGCAACGGGGATGTTGCGTTCGGTGGGGCCGGATGCCGCGGTGTCGCACTGGGCTTTTCAGCCTGTGACAGATCCGGCGGTACCGTCGGCGGATGTCGCGCTGGTGAAGACTCCTGTAGACGCCTTTATTCTGCAGGGACTGGCTCGACAGGGACTGCAGCTGTCGCCGGAAGCAGATCGGCGTACGTTGATCCGGCGGTTGTATATGACGGTGACGGGTTTGCCTCCGACGGCCGCTCAGGTGCAGGCGTTCGTCGATGACCCGTCGGAACGGGCGTATGAGGATCTGGTCGAGCGACTGCTGCAGTCTCCGGAATATGGCCAGCACTGGGCTCGACACTGGCTTGATATAGCTCGATATTCAGACACCAAAGGTTATGTGTATGGGCGTGAAGAGCGGTTCTGGGTGCATGCGTGGAATTACCGGGACTGGGTCGTATCGGCTCTGAATGCGGACATGCCTTATGACCGGTTTCTGCTGTTGCAGATTGCGGCGGATCAGGTGCCTGACCGGGGTGACGGGGATCTGGCGGCGATGGGTTTTCTGACGCTGGGGCGTCGATTTCTGGGGGTGCGGCGGGACATTATTGATGATCAGATTGACGTGGTGTGTCGTGGTACGATGGCATTGACCGTCGGGTGTGCGCGCTGCCATGACCACAAGTATGATCCGATCCCGACGGCCGACTATTATTCGTTGTACGGTGTGTTTGACAGTTCGCGTGAGTTTCTGGCGGAGCTGCCGGCTGGCGAGGGTTCTGAGGGCAGTGTGGCGGAGCAGGAATTTCGGCGGGCCTTTGCCGAGAAGGTCTCTGCCGGACAGCAGCTGTTGACTCAGCGTCGTGCGTTGACAGCTGGTCGAGTGCGGGAGCGGGTGGAGGATTATCTGCGGGCGCAGCTGGATCTGGGTCGGTATCCGGAAGCGGGTTTTGATCAGATTCTGGCAGCAACGGATCTGCTGCCGTCCTTTGTGCATCGCTGGCGCGATTATCTGCGACAGGCCGAGCAGCGGGGTGATCCGCTGTTTGTGATCTGGCATGCCTATCGCAGTCTGCCACCGCAGCAGTATGCAGAGCGTTCTGCGGCGGTGCTGACAGAGCTGCGTGATGGTGGACGACTGACAAATACTCGGTTGTCAGCCGCCTTCCTGAAGGCGCCGGGCAGTTTCGACGATGTGATTCGGGGCTATGCGGCCTTGTTTCGGGCGGTGGATGCGGAGTGGCAATCGGAACAGCAGCGTGCGCAGCAGGCTGGTGCGGTCTTACCGACAGCGTTGTCGGATGCCGACAGTGAGGCCGTGCGGCTGGTGTTGTATGGTGCCGGTCAGCCGTGTTTTGTGCCGGACGAACCAATCTGCAGTACGGAGTATGATTTTGATTCGGGTGTTTGTAATGAGTTGTGGAAGCAGCAGGTGGAGCTGGATCGTCTGATTCTGAATGCTCCTTCGCAGCCTCGATTTGCGGTGGTGCTGCGTGATCGTGCGCAACCGGTGACTCCCCGGATTTTCGTGCGGGGTAATCCGGCACAGCAGGCAGCGGACGTACCGCGGCAGTTTCTGGCGTTGCTGAGTGGTTCTGAGCGACGACCGTTTCAGCAGGGCAGTGGCCGGCTGGAACTGGCGCAGCGAATCACGGATCCGGCGAATCCTTTGACAGCCCGGGTGATGGTGAATCGAGTCTGGGCGTGGCATTTCGGTCGTGGTCTGGCGTCATCGCTGGGGGATTTTGGTCTGCGGGCCGAGCGTCCGTCGCATCCGGAACTGCTGGACTGGTTAACAACGCGATTTGTGGAGGGTGGCTGGAGTCTGCGGAGTCTGCATCGGCAGCTGCTGTTGTCAGCAACATTTCGTCAGAGTTCGGGTGAGCTGTCAGATGAGCGACAGCAGCAGCAGGCAATGACAGTGGATCCGGCGAATGTGCTGCTGTGGCGAATGAATCTGCATCGGCTGTCCTTTGAGGAGCTGCGGGATGCGATGCTGCAGGTGGCGGGTAGTCTGGATCGTCGCTCTGGCGGGCGTGCACAGGACCTGTTTCAGGCGCCGTATCCTGTTCGTCGTACGTTGTACGGGCTGGTGGATCGACAGTTCTTTCCCGGCACGCTGCGGATGTTTGACTTCGCAAATCCGGATCTGCACATACCTCAGCGCAGTGAAACCACGGTGCCTCAGCAGGCGCTGTTTCTGATGAACCATCCGCTGGTGCTGGAACAGGTTCGGCAGCTGGCAAAGCGGGTGCAGGAATCTGACGCGTCGAAGCAGGAGGAGCCGCAGGTACAGCACGAGCAGCAGGTGCGGCAGTTGTTTCGTGAGGTCCTGCAGCGGGATCCGGGTGCGGACGAGTTAACAGAGGCGCTGGCATTGCTGGCGACGGAGCAGCCAGAGCAGTCGCCGCCGCGACTGACTGCGGGGGACTGGAGTTATGGTTATGGGAGTGTGAACGAGACGACAGGGCAGCTGCAGGGATTTCAGCTGCTGCCACATTTTACCGGAACGTCGTGGCAGGGCGGGGCGACTCATCCTGACGGGAAACTGGGTTGGGTGCAGTTGTCGGCGCAGGGGGGCCATCCGGGAAATGATCGTCAGCATGCGGCAGTGCGTCGCTGGACAGCTCCGCGAAAACTGCGGCTGACACTGAAGCAGCAGTTGCAGCATGAGCCGGAGGCAGGTGACGGAATCCGAGTGTTTGTCATCAGTTCCCGCCGTGGTGT
Source organism: uncultured Planctomycetaceae bacterium (assembly GCA_963977705.1). Lineage (GTDB taxonomy): Bacteria > Planctomycetota > Planctomycetia > Planctomycetales > Planctomycetaceae > SXXK01. The sequence continues at coordinate 3,568 of CAXBSH010000168.1, read as the reverse complement.
GCTGCAGTCGCAGAGGCTGTTTCATCAGCGATCCGAGGGTGAACTGCAGTCTGTTGAGGTGGAGGCGGGTGAGACGCTCGATTTTCTTGTGGATATCGGCGATCAGCTGAACAGTGACCAGTACTTATGGCGTGTGGAGCTGCTGGAGGAGGGGGCTGGTGAGTCGGCGACGGTGTGGAATTCTGAGCTGGATTTTCCGCTCCCGCCGAACCCGTCGTTGACACCGCTTGAGCAGCTGGCACAGGTGCTGTTGTGTTCGAACGAGTTTCTGTTTGTGGACTGAAACCATGAGTCTGACGCGGCGGGATTTTCTGCAGTCGACGGGTGTGGCAGCAGTGACCGCTGCGGTGGGAACGGGGGCTGCGGGCACGGAGCCGGCGTGTGCGGCGACAATGGCGTTTCCGGTGATTGACTGTCACACACATTTCTATGATCCTCGGCGGCCCGAGGGTGTGCCGTGGCCGGGTCGTGATTCCAGTCTGTATCGCACGGTGCTGCCTGCGGATCTGCGAAAGCTGCCCCAGCATTTGCCGGTGACGGGGACGATTGTGGTGGAGGCCAGTTCGTGGCTGCGGGACAACGACTGGTTGCTGGAGCTGGGCGAACATGATCCGTGGATCGTGGGAGTGGTGGGCAATCTGAATCCGGAATCGGAGGATTTCGTGCAGCAGGTCCGCAGGTTGTCAGCGAATCGGCTGTTTCGGGGCATACGAGTTTCGGTGCAGCGAGTGCAGGGTTTGTTACAGCAGCAGCGCAGTCGAGTTCTGGGTGTGCTGGCTGAGCATGATTTGGCGCTGGATGTGAATGGTGGTCCTGAGACTCCGGAGTTGTTGTCGCGTCTGGCGGCAGAGCAGCCGCAGCTGCGGATCGTGCTGAATCATCTGGGAAACCCGGCCATCACCAGTGCGGCACCACAGGCCGCATGGGTCAGTGGTATTCGTGCAGCAGCGGGCTGTGAAAACGTGTTCTGCAAGGTCTCGGCACTGGTGGAAGGAGCATCGCGGAATGGTGGCAAAGCTCCGGAACAGCTGGATTTTTACCGTCCGTTTCTGGACGTGGTGTGGGGTGCGTTTGGTGATGGGCGAGTGATTTATGGCAGTAACTGGCCGGTCAGTGAGCAGGCGGCCGATTATCGAGTGTTGCAGAAGCTGGTGGCGGATTACGCAGTGGAGCGAGGCGTGGATGTACCGCAGCGATTCTTTGGCGGGAACTCGAAGGCCGTGTGGAAGTGGGCCGACCGATAGGTGGGTGCGAGCGTCGAGCTGGTAAGACCGCATGGATTCATGCGTGTAGACCTCGGTCACACAGCCGCGTTGAATAGCGCGGGTGGTGCAGTGTTGAGCTTTGGTTTGGGAGCCTACGCGGAGAATTTCCGATTGTCTGCCGATGGCAGGCAATCCGTCTTGATTTTGTACCGTTCGTGACCGATACTGCCCAGTATCACACCCGTCCCACCTCTCCCGCTTGCCGGTGAAGTGCATCCTGGACGGGTTTTTTTACGCCTTCGGGGAACCTGTCTCCGTCAAGAAGGACGCCATGAGTAGCGGTCCTCCTCCCAGAATCCCGTACGCCAAGCCATGGCTATCGGTCGCCGATCAGGTGAAAAAACTGGAATCTCGTGGGTTGCAGGTCACCAACCATGCTGATGCCGAGATCTTCCTCAGGCACATCAACTACTATCGGTTCGCTGGGTACTGTTTGGCATTCGAAAGCCCACGCCATGTGTTCCCGACTGGCGTGGAATTCGACCACATCAAAGCCTCTTGTCTGTTTGACGCATCCCTGCGTGATCTGTTCAATGAAGCACTCGAAATCATCGAAATCGATCTTCGCACGGTCGTCACCAACAGCTTTGGCCAAAAGTATGGGGCATTTGGGCACACCGATCCCGCCAGTTTTCACCCTCAGTTTGACAAGAAGATACCGCACAGCAACTGGCTGGATGAAGTGCGTAACGAGGCCCGTCGTTCAAGGGAGCTCTTCATCAAACACTTTGAACGAAGGTATACACAGTTCCCCGATCTGCCCGTTTGGGTTGTCACCGAGATCATGACGCTTGGCAGCCTGGCACGCATGATCCGAGCGTTGCACAAAGCTGACCGCCAGCAGGTTGCGGCGGAGTACGGGGTCTCAGCGAAGGTGCTGTTCTCACTCGCTTTGCATTTGAACTACGTCAGAAACCTGTGTGCTCACCACTCGCGGCTTTGGGATCGCAGGTGGTCGATTCAATCCGACTTGCCCAATGAACCCGACTGGCAGGGTGCAAACGCTGTCTCCAATCAGCGAATTTATGCAACGCTTTTGCTGATGCGGAAAATGATGTTGCGTAGTCCGCACGTCAAAACGGATGTGGACCAGTGGCGAGATCGAGTCACGAGTTTATTGAAAACGCCCCCGGTTGTGGCCAATTCTGCAGCACTCCCTGGACTGACAGCGAATTGGCAAACACATCCGGTTTGGCGGTAAGCAGCAAGCCGACTTCGGTTTATTGAGACGCATGGAATTGCGTGAAGGGTGACAGACCCGGGAATACATGATGCGGAGACGCATGTCCTGGGTGGCAGGGCTTCGTCGCGCTACCCATGAAGATGCGATGCTTGTGATGTCGCTCCGCTGCTGCGGAAGAGGAAATCCATGATTTTCGGCTGGGTTTTTCCCTGGGCGTTGCCCAAGGCTACATTGTGTATGGCCGTTGGCCAATTGTGGGCGAGCGGTGGCGGGTTAGGGTGCTGACGTTTGGCGGGCCATTTTTTAATAAAAGCGTGGTGGGTCGTTGCCGCGGCAAGAGGGGTAATGACCCGGGCTGAAGCCGTGTCATTACCCACGAAACCCGTCGGGCCAGGAGTCCGTTGCGGCGCGTGTTTGGTTTGTGCCGAGCGTATGTTTGCGATTCAGGCCTGAAGGGTCGGTTTCTGGTAGCCCAGGGCGCAGCCCTGGTCTGGAACACCCCCCAAACAATGGCTTTGAGGCCTGAAGGGTCGATTTCAAAGCGTCTGTGGTTTCTCGGTCATGCATGGGGGTCCCTGTGCTTACGCACAGGGTTCTGCTGAAACCGGCCCTTCAGGCCTTGGTGGCTTCTTTGGGGGTGTCGAGACCAGGTGCTTACGCACCTGGCTCTACTGAGATCGGCCCTTCAGGCCTGAGGGGTACCTTTGGGGCCTCGTGTCGGCTTCGGGGGTCTTGTTTCGGTGGTTCAGCCTACCTGCTGCTGCGATTCAGGCCTGAAGGGTCGGTTTCTGGTAGCCCTGTTCACGAAGATCTGAAGTCGTGGGTAATGACGAGCTTGGGAGGGCGAGGCTCCTGCCGAGCCGAGGATTTTTGGAAACGTGTCTCCGAGCTGGTGCTCGGAGGTCCCGGGAGGTCCCAGGAGGTCCCGGGGTGGGCCTGGGCGAGCCTTTATCGTAAGCCAACGGGTCACGGGTCTGCGACGTTGCGACGGTATTTGAACTGCAAAAGGCGTGCAGGGCACGAAAAGGAGTTCCTTCGTGCTGCGGCCTGTTTTGTCTTTTCAGGCAGGAATTCCTTTGCTTGCCTGAAAATCCCGATGTTTTCCGGGGTTTGGGTCCAG
>CAXBSH010000167.1:0-11549 GCA_963977705.1 uncultured Planctomycetaceae bacterium | reverse complement strand
GGCGAGTCAAAAACAGCCCGGCGGCGATGCAGCTTTGGTCACGCGAATATGCCGAAGGTTGGCGACCAAAGGTCTGATTCAGTCATTTCTCATGTGAAGAACGAATGAAGGCAGAGCGATCGAATCGCTCTGCCTTCGATGTGTTCAGGCTCGCAGCATAAACTCAGACGCTTGGTGCGGCGACAGCCTTTCGTCGGTTCAGCAGGCGACGGGCGCCCACACCAGCGACCCCGACCAGCAGTGCCCATGTCGAGGGCTCTGGCACAGTGCGTTGCAGTGTCAGGGACTCAGTCGCAAAGCTGGATTCAATGATCGCGTAGGACCCCTGCTGCGGGAGCAATGAGGTAGCGAGAATGGAGTCGATATTTGCCTGAGAGGCAAAGCCGGAATTATCAGCAGGTGTGCCATCAACAGACAGGCTGAACACACTGCGACCTGTTCCGCGATTCCCTGGATCCGAATCCGGAGCAAAGTTCGCTGTGATTTGCAGGCGCGACGGAGTCACCATCGTCAGTCCGCTGATTACCGGGGGAGTTGCAGATGGAGCATCAGGGACCAGAATGTTCCACGTTTCACTACCGATCGTCATGGTCGCAGCGGTCAATGATGCAGTCGCAGCGGCAGGTGCCGGAGTGTAGGTTCCGGTGAACGTCCAAAGCTGTCCGATAAACGAACTGCCACCTACTGTCGACGACTTCACAACGCCGTAAAGGAAGACCTGATTCGCCGAGGCCGCTGCGCAGGAACAGAGAACCGCACAGGTGGTCAAAAGTCTGACAGCCAGCGACCGCATTTTGGCTGGTGCCTTGCACTTCAATTCCATGTTTTCACTCCATGTTGCCAACAAGCGACGACCGAAGAAATCAAAAAGGCACAATTCGCCGGGGGATTCGGTTGAGTCGGATGTGAGGTTTGCAGTAAGGAGTGAGTCTTGGTGGGGGAGGTGAGATGAAGCAACAGGGCTGTCTGAGTTGAGTGGTGTTTTTTCAACAGTTTGATATGAATAGTGATCCAATCCGCATAATCGTTACATTTTAACATGGTGCGGCTTCAGGTGCTTTCGCGGTCATCTGCGCTGTTTTTGATGTTTTCTGCAGTCATCACCCCCCTCTGCTTGCAGGGGTTCCCGCCAATGAGTGGTGTCGACTTTCACTTTGGTCGGTGAAAGGCAAAGCACCAAAAAGGCGTTCAACGTATGTTGAGGTGCGCAGTATGCGTAAGTCTTTGGGCACCGGCGTACACAATAGTGCCCCCTTCGGGAGGGCTGGGCTCCCTCCGAATGGAAGGGTTCGTTCGGGAGGGCGAGGCTCCTGCCGAACCGAAAGCTCCCTGCCGTGACGTAAACTCGCGGCGCAGCAGGAACGGCGCCCTCCCAAGCGGCATGACCATCTCCATTCGGGAGGGGGCGGCTTCCGCCAAGCCGAAGGTGGAAACGGTTCCTGGTCGTTGCTGCCCGCTCCGACTATTCGCCAGCGATGCAAACGCTGCGAGTGAATAACAATCCTGTTTTCAGGGATGTCTCGATTCTAAGTGGACGACTTTTTGTCAGGACGAGTGGCAATGCCCGCTGCAGCAGCGCACATGATTTTGCGTTGATCCAAAAAAAACTGACGGGTTATCTCAACCCGTCAGGCATGGTTTTGCGGCAAATCGCTGGGTTCCAGAGGTCATTCAGCCTTGCGGAAACCGGCTTGCAGCAGGTTCTCGTAGCCGGCTCGCAGCGGACGGATGTCATATCCTTTACCCTGCAGAATTTCCGCACACATCAGTACGCGACCGCCTGACTTACAGTGCAGGTAAACGGGCTTGTCTTTCGGTAACTTCTGCAGCGCTTCGGCCAGTCCCGGACCTTTCAGCGAACTGAGCGGAATAAAGGCCGCATCGGCCAGATGGCCGGCATTCCACTCGTCCTGTTCACGCACATCGATCAGAACTGCAGTCTTTTCCACGACCTGCTGTTTGACGGAATCCAGTGTATCCACTGTATGTCCGGCATTGGTGAATTGTGGTGTCATCTTTTTGGCTCCTGGTTGTTTTGCTGCTGCCGTCTTTTTCTCGGTTGCGAAGACTGGTGAGTCCGGATCGCCGCCGGACTGCAGATAGGCGACCAGATCGAGCACTTCCTCGCGGCTGAGCGTATTGATCAGGCCGGCAGGCATCATCGAGACCTTTGATGCCTGAGTTTCCTCGATTTCATCGCGCGGGATTGTGGTCAGCGCGCCCGGTTCCAGCATGTTTTCGCAGACCATGATCCGGTCGTTGTTAAGATTCACCACTCGTCCCGTGACCGTGCGACCGCTGTCCAGCACAAAGACAGACGCTTCATACTGGTCGGACACGACCTTGCTGGGTTCGATGATCGACTCCAGCAACGTCCGAGCATTGTAGCGACGTGATACGGCTGTCAATTCCGGGCCCACGATTCCCCCGTCCCCGGCAAATCGATGACACTTGTAACAGGCTGTGACCTGAAACATGCGACGGCCAGTGTCGAACGAACGACCTGTCAGACCCGACTCGACGTCTGCCAGGAAATCATCAACCTTCCACTCCTGGACGATCGGTCGAGCAGCGGCTTCAACCAGCGGCTGACCGCCGGTCGGCTGCGCCTCAAGAACCTGCTTCAGTTCCACCTTCTCTGTGTCCGTCAGTCGATCAATAGCCTCCTGACGGATGTTTTTCAGGAATCCTGAGAATGAATTGCCACCACGCAGTGTGGTCGAGGTCACAAACCACTGAAAATACTTCTGCCGTTGCTCCAGTGTCCACGGACCCTTCAAGGCACGCAGACAATACGCGTAGTGGATCTGCTCTTCCTGACTGGGAGCATTGGACTGCAAAGCCAGCGTCTTGTCGGCAACACCTTCGGCGTTCAGGTACACAAGGATGCGACACAGTTCACGATTCAGACGCACACTCTTCGCCGGATACAGCGGATTCAATACGGCGGCCACAGATTTCGCTACGTCTGCGGAAGGTTCACCCATGCGGATAAAACACAAACCCGCGACTCGTAACGCAGACAACAGTTGTTGTTCGGTCAATTCTGAGCCTTTCAGACGTCCCAGGGACTCCAGCAGAGACTGCTGCAGGGATTTGTCTCCGCAGCGAGCCAGAGCCAGCAGAGCTGTGATTTTGGCATCGCTGGACGAGCTTTCCTGCAGGGCCCGCTCGGCCCACGATGCCACCGGCTGATGCTCGATGGCCGTGCGAGCTGCAAACCGAATGCTGCGATCAGCATGCCCCAGATAGGGCCATGCTTTCTCAACAGCTCCGTCCTGCGGACGATGCAGTTCTTCCAGCGAGTGCCGCAGATCCCGAGCTTCCTGGCCGGCCAGATCCACCGGCCCCGGCTGCACTGACTCTTTGCCAGTGTAGGTGACTCGATACAGACCACTCTGAGTCCGACGTCCACCAATCGTGAAGTACATGGCCTTGTCAGCAGGATTGATGATCACATCTGTGACGGGCAGCGGTGCCGCAGAAATGAAACGCTCCAGTTCACCGGTGTAGGTGCTGCCGGATGCGGTCATGTGCACCGCATAAATCACGCCATAGCTCCAGTCACTGATAAACAGTGCCCGTTGATACTTGTCAGGGAATTGTGCCCCAGTACCAAACGTGATGCCCGTGGGCGAACCCGGGCCGATATCGACCACGCTGCCCAGTGAATCAGGATAGAATTCCGGCCACTTGCCGGTTCCTGATCGCCAGCCGAATTCCGAACCGCTGGTCACATGGTTGACTCTCGTTGGACGGTACCACGGTGAACCCACGTCCCATTCCATGTCCGCGTCGTAAGTGAACAGTTCCCCCTGAGGATTCAGAGCGATGTCGTACTGGTTACGGAACCCCATGGACAGCAGTTCCCAGTCGGCCCCGTCAGGACTGACTTTTGCAATCCAGCCACCAGGCGCCATAATCCCCACGGCATGCCCGCCCGCATCCCACATCCGCGGCAGAAGTTGATCCTCATCCCAGATCTGTGGTACACGGGACGAGGAAAACTTTGTCGGGGGTGTGTGGTTTCCACAGGCCACCAACAACGACTTTCCATCTGGCGACAGAATGATCGCATGCGGCCCGTGTTCATTGCCACCCTGCAAAGTTCGCAGGTGCTCGGACGTGTCATACTGGTCGTCACCGTCAGTGTCACGCACCCGGTGCAGTCCCACTCGCGGTGCATCACCGCTGTTGGTCATCACATACAAACTGTCGAACGCACACAGCAGCCCCTGTGCCATACCAACGTCAACGTTGATCAACTCGATCTGAATCTTTGCATCACTGCCGATTGCCGGAGGCGTAACACGGTACAATTTACCGTACTGGTCTGAAACAATCAGACGCCCCTTCGGATCCGAAGTCATGCAGACCCATGAGCCCATCTTCTCAGCAGGTACCGAATACAGCAACTCGGCTTTGAAGCCAGCTGCCAGTTTCAGATCATTCACGGGTGTGGCTTCGGGAACGGGAGCCCCATCGTCCGTCAGCACGATACTGTCAATCTCCATCTGCCCACCTCGACTGAACGGATCGATCCGCAGTGAGGTCACAGGGCTGTCGGTTTCGAACCAGACACGGGCAGTTCGGAATTCCTTATCAGATCCACGCAATTCCGTGCGCACAGACTTGTCTTCGGATGTCACCGGAGACGCCTCGGTTGTCCAGAACACCTGAATGTCGGCATTACCTTTGAAGCGAGCACTGATTGACAGGCGATGGTTGCCCGCTCGCCCCTGCACGGCGGCGGAGAAGAACGGATCGCCACCTTTGGCTCGCAGCTGCAGGTGCCCATCTGCGGTGGATAACTGGACTTGATCGTTGCCCGTCCAGACAGTCTCAGCGGAATCAAAATCCCAGCGAGCAATTTCGTCCGCGGGCGATGAGCAGGAGAACATCAGGGGGACCAGAAGGGCCAATACCCGAATCTTGAAGTGAATTGTCATGATGGACGCTCTTGCGTGGTTTCAAATTTGGTGGTTTTCAAACCGCCACCGCCAGAAGTCGAAACGGCTGGTCAGGTGATGGGCATGAGTCTGACAGACTATGGATATGACTGCAACTGAATTCCGGGTCTGGCGGAGATAGTGCTGTTCACTTAATTGCACTGACGGAAGCATTGCCCTCTCCGCAAAAAAGGCCCCGCAGAATTACACACGTTGCTGCTGGGCTTGCTGGTTGCAGTCACACTCAAACGAAAAAAGGCTCGGCAGGAAACTGCCGAGCCCTGATGATCACAGAATTTTGGCTGACTTAGACGGCCACGGCACGACGACGTTTCAGACACCGACGTCCAACCACCGCACCAACTCCCACCAGCACACACCATGTCGACGGTTCTGGGACCGCAGAAAATCCGGTAAGGTCATAATCTGTATCTGGAAGACTTCCCTGCCCGTTGATACTGAGCGTGGCAATGGTTGACACAGCATTTGCTATCAGAAAGTTGACATTCGCTTGGGAAGCAACCAAAGAACCAACTGTCTTGCTGCTCACAACTGTCAGGACCAGTTCGGTGCTGCTTGTACCGATTGCGTTTCCGGTGTCACCCACCCAGTTAGCGTTAATCGTCAGTGTGTTCGCCGATGCAATTCGAACGCGGTTCTTGCTGGCAGGCAACCCACCCTTCAGGTCTGTGAAACTGACTGTGGAGTAGCCGTTCATGCTGAGAGCAAGACTGGCCGAATTCAGCACAGCGTTTGCCGTAGCACTAGGAGTGTATCCAACGTTGCTGAAAATGAATGAACCGAAAACTGCGGGACTAATGTTCGCAGTCTTCGCCTGACCAGCAAAATACAAGGGATTCGCAGACACAGAACCACAGGCCAGCACCATGGCCGCTATCATCAACAAAGATCTTCGCATCATCTTATCCCCCCCCCGGGATTGCCAGAACCCACCGAGTGACAATCAGCAAGCAGGCTGTCAAACAATTGGAACGAACACCGTTCAGAAACCTGAACATGCTGTATCATTACAATTCGGGGAGTTTATGCAATCCTCAGAGCTTGCCTTTTCGGAAAAAAGGCAAATCAGGACGCGGGGTGGGAAAAGATCGTTCTCCAAAAGGAACTTTCAGCGACGGATGAAACTGACCGTTTTACCGTGTTCAAGCTGACAAAATACGACGATTTCGCAATACTCGGCGTCCAATCACACCGCTCACAGCGGCCAACAAGGCCCATGTTCCCGGTTCTGGCACTGCCTGGGGAATTCCTACCAAAATCTGCTCAGTGTCACCAAATGGAGCAAATGGATCGAATTCAAATGCCCCGGAAATACTCGTGGCAGTGTTCATAATGTACGAAACATTCTCCGCACTCGCCACCTCCGTCGGAACCGCCGTCGGAGAGACAATACTCAAGGTGAGTTTGCTCAGATTCGTTCCCAAGAGTCCAGACTGATCGCCTGTCCAGTTTGTGCGAACCCGCAGGGTATTCTTATTGGTCAGAACGGAAACTGTATTGGTCTTGCTGCCATCCAGTGCGGACCATGTGTACGTGCCACCGCCGACGCGATTCACGATCAGCGAAGCCTGAGTAATGGCGGCCACTGCCGTTGCCGAGGGTGTGTACTGCAGCAACAGGGTCCACGTAGAACCCGCGTCTGTGGCGGCTGATGCCCCCTCCAAAACTCCCGTCACATAAATTGACTCAGCTTTGGCTGGCGACATACCCAACAGCAACGCACACACGCTGCACAGCACGAATTTCATGTTTGACACCGCTTCCCTCCCCGAAAGTATTCACAAGTTCAGATTCAGGCCCTGAACTGACAAAGGCCTTTGCGATATCCGCAGGCGTTCTATTTCTCGCGATCGGTAGGCGACGGAAGACCATCGCTTTTCCGCAATTGCTCAACCATAGCTCGGTGAATTTCCGCCTTCGGAAGATTTCCAGCTGCCTCCCAGGCTTTTGCCAGGTGCTCGTGCACTTTGTGCAGGTTCTGACGGTCACTCAAGGCTCGCTCAAAGTCAGCAATTGCCTCGACCACTTTTCCCTGCCGCAGATAAATCTTTCCACGAGTGTCATAGATTGCTGGTTCATTCGGCAGGTATTTCAGAGCCTGTTCCACCATCACCAGAGCCTGTTCCATGTCGGCCTCCGGTTGCTCCACCATCACATCTGCCACATTATTCAGCAGGCCCGGCATCCCAGGTGCATGCTGGTTGGAAATCTGAAAATGTTCCATGGCACCGGCGATGTTCGCGGGTGACTTCGATAATTCCCGGGTCCCCAGAATGAAGTGAACGGTTCCGGGGGAGACGCCAGCAACAAGGGCGGCCTCCAACTGCTGCTGCAACCGCTCGTCCGAAAGCTCGCGCACCCCGCCAGTCAGGGCCAATTCGTCAGTGACGCGTGGATCGGAGGGACTCAGATTGATCGCTCGAGTAATCTGGTCAAGAAGCATAGCTACATCGGTGTCGGATCGAACCGGCTGCGTTCTTAAGCGAGCACAGTGATACAGGTAAGTCTGCAGCAGTAAGTCCTTCAGTTCGTCTCGTTGTCCGCCGTTCGAATCTGCCGCTTCAATGATCAAAGTTGCAGCATCAAGTTCGCGTTGTGCCAGCAGCAACGCTCGTACCAGGCGTACAAACTCTTCAAGCACTAGAGCTTTGCTTGAATAACTCTGCAGCATTTGCTGGGCCGCAGCGTCTGCAGCAGCCTGTGCATCTGCCGTGTTTCCCAGACTTGTCTCGACCTCAGCCAGTGAAAAGTAGGCCTCCGCAAATCCGCCTTTTGGCTGCCTGATCAGCGTTCTCAGCACAGTTCGGGCCAGAGTATTCTCTCCTCGCATCATCAGGCCCGTAGCTCGCATGAATAGTGATCGGGAGTGTTCCGGGTTACGGCTGAGGATCCATTGCAGCGTCGCGTCAAGCCCTTCCCAGGACTGGTCATCCGGCAGTTTGTCTGACGCAAACACGCGAAATCGGCGTTCAGCCAGCCACTCCCCGGCTTTCAAATATCCGGATTGCATCATCACTGCCGTGGCGGTCTGCCACGCTCGGTCCTCTTCCCCCTGCTCTGCCAGCAGCACTGCTTTCTGCAGCACGTGATCAGGCTCTTCCGGCTGCAGCACAGCCAGTTGTTTCAGGAAGAATTCGGCCTGCTGGTACTCCTTCGCCTGGAGCGTAACACGAAATGCGGCACGAGCCCGCAGCAGCAGTTGCTGTTCGGTCGGCACCAGCCACAGTTCCAGCAGCAGCGGACTAAAAATCCCTAAGATTGAAGGCAAACCTGCAAGAAAATGCAGAAACTGCCGCGTCTGCAGAAATCGCAGCAGGAAGGCGACTGACTGGATAGCCCAGAAAATTGGATTGATGTAGCTGAGACCAGCGGGCAACTTACGCTGATCATTCCCACTCAGCGATTGGCTGCTCTCGCGAATCCTTAGCACCTCGCGGAACCAGCGCCTCCAGCCTGTCCACGATTTTTCAAATTTTCGTTGGTAATAGCCAAACGTTGTCGACAGCCACTTCTTAGCTGCCGGGATGCTGAATTTTTTCTTACGACGGCTCATACTGTCACCCACAAGGTCGTTGCAGCGTCCGGGGAAAGCTCGACAGTAATTCGTTGTTCAGATTGATCGTCCGCGGCGTTGTCGCTGGCCGCACCAACCGTCGGAGTTTCAACCGCCTCTGGCGGCGTTGGAACTGCCGGGATCGCCGGTGGAGGAACCGGCAATGACCGGAAAAATCCGGGTAGCACCCATGCGGGTGCGGCAGTCAACAGCACCGCTGCGGCCACCACAATCGCCATACTACGCTGGCCACTTGTGAGTGCTGACCACGTGGCCTCTTTCGAGCTCGCAATTTTTTTCGCTTCGGGAGATTCTTCCGGGACGACAAACAGCCAGTTCCATGCGAGCACAAACACGTTGATACGGTCGTATTTTCGAGGGTCATCGGGTATTCCACCGAAGATGAACTGGATAAATCGATCCGTACTCAGCAGGAAAGGGATCGCCAATCCCATGGCAACATAACCAACTGCGTCATGCTTCCACCCTGTGGTCAGGTCGACGTTGAATCGCACCTGCGCCACGGCAATTGCCAGAACGCGACCCACATTCATCAGCAACGCCCAGAAGATCGCGGTGCCCATCAGCAGCGCGGTGCGAACGATTGAGTACTGTCGGTAAACACCGATGGCGGCAGCGATAAACATCACTGTGAACAGAGACTGAACGCCCGAACAGGCTTCGGCAACCATCAGCGGGACGCCAGTCATTGGCTGGATGATGTTTCCCTCCCGAATGTGATCGATCTTCATCACATTGAGGAAGTCGGAGGCGATGCGTGAAGTGATCAGCTGCAGTCGCTGCACGGCTCGCTCGTCAAGATTCAGCGGAGGACGCACTGTCATCAGGATGGGCAGTGCGAGGTACAGCAGTCGACGTCGTGTGTCCTGTTCTTTCCAGAGGTCCAGGAGGAGGGTGAACAGCAGGGAATAGCCGATGTAGCAAAGCCATGGCGAAGAACGCAGGCAGCCAAAGATGGTGCTTGCCACAGCGATCAGGATTGCTGACACTCGCACCGATTGCCGCAGCATATTTCCGGAAAAGTCCGGTTCCTGAGATGTGCGGAGCGAGGCTAGAAACAAGGTGGAGGCGAACGCCACGGGGAAAAACTGGTAGTATTCGCGAGTCCAGAGTTGAGTCAGGTAGGCATAGAGAACGGGAGCGAATGCGAGGGACAGGGCACCGAACGCCAGCATCAGCGGCGACCGCAGCAACTCCGCAAAACCGGCGGGTTCCTGATTATGAGAAGTCACATTGCTCATTTCTTGCGAATCCTTGACCTGCAGGCAAAACGGCGGCGCGGTGATGGCGATATGTGTCCTGTAGACGACCGCCACTCGGAGGATGTCCGAGCAACCTGATCAACCTTCGTTTGGCAGTCTGCCATACGCGTCAGATTCGTCAGCCAAATTCAGGTCGGCCGGTGGCAAATCGCTGGTGAAATTTGGGAATCTTTCGTCAGGACTGGCATTCGGCGTCAGAATCGTCAGATTCGGATACTCAGGGAAATTCGGGTGTTCCCGGAGGTGTTTCGCCATTGTCTGTGGGTATCTGCGGAGTGGCATTTGAACGCACGGAGTGGCGGAATTACTGCGGGTTGACTGCAGGGGGCGGAGTTTCGGAAAGTCGGAGCGGGTTGTACTGTCTGCGAGGAGTCTGTTGAATTTCTTCATCGCTTTTCCGTTTTTTTTGAGGTGGTGTATCGCTTGCAGAGTTGCCGTGTGATAGATTTGTGGGTTTAGGCAGTTTGCTTTGGATGGCAGGCTTCCTGCAATTCTGCACATTTTTCTGGGTATTCGGTTCGGTCAGGTGGCCGGGTGGTATCCTCGGTTGGACTAGATTGTTCTGTTTTCCACCTTATGAAGCCCTGCAGGTATTTGGATGTTTCGCTGGTTTAAAAGAACACGCCGCAGCCTTCGCGACTGGTCGAAAGACCGCCGTCGCTATTTGCGTTACCAGTGGCACAGATTGGTCAGTGGCATCCTCGTGTGGTGGGAAAGTCTGAAGACATCTCACGAAGACGGTCTGCCACCTGCGGAAGGTGGCGGTCGCAAATTCCAGCGTCCGCCTGTCAAAACGGCCAGTTTCCTGAATCCCTTTTTCTGGTTTGCAGGTGGCTTTCAGTTTCTTCTTCGGTACATGTTTTCCAGACGGCCAATGGATCTGGTCGTAAGTCTGCCGGGATTATTGGGGGTTGTTGGGCCATTTTTCTGTTTGTTTGTGTGGTTACCACCATCCGAAGCATTGGTGTCACGTCACAAGGATCTGATGCAGCAGAACCTAAGACAGGACCAGTTCAAGATCGCACGGTTTTATGCAGATTGCTGGAAATCGGCAGAGCCTTGGAATCCTGAGGTTGAGGTGTCGCTGGCGCTCCTGGAGCAACAGTCGGGGGATGGCGATGCGAGTGATTTGCGACTTCGGCGACTGATCTCCGAGACCCGTTTCGCACCGGCGATGGGGTTGTTTGCCCGTCGTGCCCTTCCTCGTGTTGTAAAAGAAACAGGTTGGACGCCTGCGGCGGTTGAATTGCGGCAAATGATGTCCGGGTTGTTGCAGGATCAACCGGACAATGTCGAGGGTGGTTTTGTGCTTTCGACATTGTACGTTTCCCGTCAGGAGTGGAATAACGCGTTGGTACTGCTGCGGCAGTTTGCGGGTAAACCCAGTCCCCTTCAGGCGAATTTGCTGTACACCAAAGCAGTGGTGGAAGCCCAACTGAACTACCTGCCCGAAAGTCGCCGATCAGCCTCTGAGGGATCAGATATTCTGGTTCGCCAGTTGATGTTGAATCCTTCCGACAGGGAATTGCTGATTCAGACAGTGCAGTGTCTGACCTTGGCAGGTCGCGAGGCTGATGCCTTGCTCCTGTTGAGGGACCGGCTCCCAACGCCTGCCGTTGGGAGCGTGGCTGGCGATACTGCGGGCCCGGCTCCTGGTGATGAGTTGCAGTATCTCATGGCAGACGTCCTCGCCAGTCGGTCACGCAGGATTCGCTTGGAACCCGTAAAGACTGCTGACATGGT
>CAXBSH010000166.1:0-11560 GCA_963977705.1 uncultured Planctomycetaceae bacterium | reverse complement strand
GAGTGGCTGATGCAGTGGGCATAAAGCGACTGTTCCTGAAGAAACCAGAGACCAATGGTGACGACTTGCTTTCGACAATCAATTCGTAGAGGCTGTTCGGCCGAATGTCCTGTTTCTTTTGAAAAATCGCCTGAGAATTCTCAGGGGCCTCAATCGGAATTCCCATTTATTCAATCGAGAGGAAAAAGCTCATGTCGCGTGTTGTGGTGATCACGGGGGGAGCTTCGGGAATTGGTCTTGGGCTGGCAGAGGCCCTGCTTGCGCGGGGGGATCGAGTGGCGATTTGTGGTCGATCTGAAGGGAAACTAAGATCAGCAGCTGATCGACTTCGCGACGTAGCGCAGGATCGGATTTTGACGGTTGTGGCGAATGTCGCGGTGGAATCAGATGTTGCATCCCTGTTTTCTGCAACCTGCGATACATTCGGAGTTCCGGATATTCTTGTCAACAACGCAGGGGCATTTGATGGAGGTCCGCTGGAGGATCTGTCTTTGGAGTCGTGGCAGCGGGTACTGGATGCGTGCCTGACGGGCTCGTTTTTGTGCAGTCGAGAGGCATTTCGTCTGATGAAGCCTCAGCGTCGTGGGCGGATCCTGAATATTGGATCAATTTCCGCCCAGCGTCCGCGGTTGAACTCTGCGGCGTATACGGCGGCGAAGTTTGGGGTTGAGGGGTTGACTCAGGCTGCAGCTCTGGAGGGGCGTCAGTGGGGCATCAGTGTGGGCTGTCTGCATCCCGGGAATGTGCTTGTTGAGCGACGTCTTTCATCGGGATTGGCTGCGGACGACGAGCCGATGATGAGTACTGACAGCATCGTGCAGGCTGCTTTGGTGATGC
This sequence comes from uncultured Planctomycetaceae bacterium, assembly GCA_963977705.1. Lineage (GTDB taxonomy): Bacteria > Planctomycetota > Planctomycetia > Planctomycetales > Planctomycetaceae > SXXK01. The sequence continues at coordinate 10,723 of CAXBSH010000166.1, read as the reverse complement.
TGAACATGCCGGACGGCGTGAACTTCCTGAATGCGGTTGTGTTGCCGACCGAGCAGTTGTATGTCGGGCGTGGCTGACACTTTACTGCGTTCGGCAGGCAGCAGCAGCAGCCCCATTGGCAGTAACCGATGGGGCGGGGCTGGATTTCAGGCAGCGCGACGGATCGGGGCGTTTTTCTGTCGATGTACGAACGCTTCGTAGTCTGCTGGAGTATCGATACCGACGGCCGCGTGGTTCACGACAGCGACGGCGATGCGGGCTCCTGCCTGCAGGGCTCGCAACTGTTCCAGCTTTTCCATCTGTTCCAGCGGCGATGGTGGCAGCGACGTCAGTCGCAGCAGAAATTCGCGACGATAGCCATAAAGTCCAACGTGCAGCAGGAACGGGGACGGTTCACCATCGCGAAAGAATTGTTCGGGGGCCGAATCACGAGTGAATGGAATTTGTGAGCGACTGAAATACATGGCGTGCCCCAGTGCATTCGTCACCAGTTTAACGCAGGACGGATCGCGCAGGATTTCTGGTGAGATGATTGGGCAGGCGACGGTGGCCATTTCGGTACCGGAGGCTTCCAATTCGCGTACGAGGGCCGTGACAACGGCGGGATCCAGCTCGGGCTCATCTCCCTGCAGGTTGACCACGGCATCGACGTCGGGGAAGCAGCGTCGCACAACTTCGGCGATGCGGTCTGTTCCGCTGTGATGATGTCCTGTCAGTTCTGCTCGGCCACCGAAGTCCCGGACAACCTGGGCGATTTCTTCGCTGTCTGTGGCCACCACAACATCGCTGAATTCCGGGCAGCGTCGAGCTGTTTCCCAGACGTACTGCAGCAGCGGGCGTCCGGTGGAACTGAGCAGAAGTTTCCGCGGCAGCCGAGTGGACTGCAGGCGGGCCGGGATCATGCAGACAATTTTCATGGGACATCCTGTCCTGTTGAGACGACATGAATTCGGCAGGAAGTCTAGACGTTTTCCCCTCTGCCTGTCAAAATGAGTTTTCCAGAGGAGTGGTGCCGGACGTCAGCGGTACTGCCGGCTGCAGGATGCAGGGGAAAGTGATGAGGATTTTCTTTTCGGCGGGTGAGCCCAGCGGTGATCAGCACGCGGCGCGTCTGATCATGCATCTGCGGCGTATGAGTCCAGCGGTGCAGGTCGAGGGATTTGGTGGCCCTGCCATGCGTGAGGCTGGCTGTCAGCTGCTGCACGAACTGACGAAGCTGGCAGTGATGGGATTTCTGCGAGTGCTTCCGCTGGTGAAGCAGTTTTATCAGCTGGTAAGTCAGGCTGAGCAGGCATTTGATCGATCGCCCCCGGATGCCGTCGTGCTGGTGGATTTTCCGGGGTTCAACTGGTGGATTGCTCGTGCGGCGAAAAAACGCGGAATTCCCGTGTATTATTACCTGCCGCCGCAGCTTTGGGCATGGGCTCCGTGGCGGATTCGAAAGGTTCGGCGGTGGGTAGATCATGTGCTGTGTGCACTGCCTTTTGAATACGACTGGTACAAGTCGCGGGGAGTCGCCTGTTCGTGGGTTGGGCATCCCTTTTTTGATCAGGTGCGTGAACGGCAGCTTGACCCGGACGTGATGCAGCAGCTGGCGGCAGGCAGTGGCCCGCTGGTGGCTTTGCTGCCGGGATCACGTGGGCATGAAATCGAAAAAAACTGGCCCGTCATGATGGAAGTCGTGCGGCGACTGGCGACGACCTATCCGCAGGTTCGCTGGGCCGTGGGCTGTTATCGAGATGATCAGCGGCTACGTTGTCAGGAGTTGCAGTCTACCAGCGGGTTGGATCTGCCCCTTTGTTATTTTACCGGAGCAGCGTCCGAGGTTATTGAGTCGGCGGACTGCTGTCTGATGGTCAGCGGGTCGATCAGTCTGGAGTTGCTGGCTCGCAGAAAGCCGGGCATTGTGCTTTACCGAGTGCCCCAGATTGGTCATTTCTTTGCTCAGTTTCTGATGCTGTGCCGCTGGATCAGTCTGCCCAACCTGATGGCGGACTCCGAGGTGATGCCTGAGTTTGTGTCCAGTGGTGATCCGGAGCCGGCAATTGCCGGGATGGTATCGCGTCTGGGCGGCTGGCTTGGTAATCCGGTTGAACTGGGCGAGGTGGCAGCCGACATGCGGCAGTTGGCGGATCGCACAGCGGCAGCGGGTGCCAGCGAGTCAGTTGCCCGGTTTTTACTGTCGCAACTGGACGGTCTTCAGGTCGTGCGTCGAGCGGCATAGTGATTTTTAAGTGCAGTCTACATAAGGCTTTACAATTTCAGGTGCCATGCACCTTGACGTGCCCCGGGGTGCCCTGCCCGGCTTTCCGGTCGCCATTGTTTGCGGTGTGGCTGCAGGGGGCGGTGTGTGGGTGGACATGGGCAGCAGGGGCGGGCAGGCGGGGCCGCAAGTGTCCTTGCAGAGCAGGCCGAATTGGACGCGGTTTCGGCGTTATTTTCCGATTGCGATGCTGGGTACGGGCTGCAGTTTGAGAAACAGCGGGCGCTGCTGCACTTGAAAACTTTTTTCCTCTGGACTGTCCAGTGTGGGCCCGGTTAAAGGGGCCTCATGAAGGCTCGTTGTCAGGCCAGTTTGGCGTGAGTGTCGAACTTGTTGGATGTGGTCGGGCTGTGAGGGGTCATGAGTCTGGTTGGCAGTGGGGCAGAGTCGCGACTGATGGGGCGTCAGGATACGGAACTGAAATACTCGACAGGTGCCTTATTACGGAGGCTGTTGGGGTTAGCGTTTGAGTACCGCCGGGCATGTGCCGTGGTGGTGTTCATGCACGGCAGTCTTGTGTTTCTGAATCTGGCCACACTGGGACTGACGGGTCTGGGGATTGATTACCTGCAGTCGCGGGCATTGGGGACAGCGACCCCGGCATGGCCCCTGGGAATGGCGCCACCAGTGACGTGGTCACCGCTGCGTGTGATTTCAGTTTTGTCGGGGGCGGTTTTGTTTACGGCGTTGCTGTCTGCCGGCCTGAAATACGCGGCGGCGATTGCATCGGCCGCATTGTCTCAGCGCGTGCTGCTGCGTTTGCGAACGAACATTTACGAAAAGCTGCAGCGGCTGAGTTTTCGATTTTATGATGCGGGTCAGAGCAGTTCGATCATCAATCGGGCTGCCGGTGACGCGAATAATGTGCGAAGTTTCCTGGATGGTGTGTTGATCCGCATGTTGACGGTGCTGCTGACGCTGGCGGCGTATTTTGTCTACATGCTGCAGGTCCATCCGGGGCTGACACTGGCCTGTCTGGCATCAACTCCACTGTTATGGCTGGGGAGTGTGTATTTTTCGCGTTCTGTTCAGCCTTCGTATCTGCGCGCCAGTGAGCTGGGCGACGGCATGATTCGCACGCTGGTTGAGAATCTGCAGGGCATGCAGGTTGTGAAGGCCTTTGCGAGAACGGCAGAGCAGGCAGCCGTATTTCAGCGGGCCAATGAGCAGATTCGAGAGCTGAAGTTTTCCATGTTTCGTCGCATGTCCACATTTCAGCCACTGATGGGCCTGCTGACTCAGTTGAATATGCTGGTGCTGATTGGTTACGGGGGGCGTCTGGTCATTCAGGGCCAGTTGTCACTGGGGTCCGGCCTGTTTGTCTTTGCGGGCCTGCTGCAGGAGTTTGCCGCGCAGGTTGCGCATATCACCGGGATCGTCAACAGCGTGCAGAGCAGTCTGGCGAGTGCTGGTCGAGTGTTTGAAGTGCTCGACGAGCCCGAGGAGATCTCGGACGTGGCGGGGGCTGAGCGACTGTCTGGTGTGCGACGCTCGATTGAACTGCGGGACGTCAGTTTCGGCTATCAACCCGATCGGCTGGTCCTGGAACACATCAGTTTGAAGGTGCGTGCGGGTGAGTGTCTGGCGATCACGGGACCAACCGGTGCCGGGAAATCGACTCTGCTGATGCTGCTCAAGCGGTTCTATGATCCGTTGTCGGGTGAGATTCTGATGGATGGAAAGCCGCTGCGAGGGCTGCGGCTGAGTGATGTCCGGGGCTGTTGTGGGTTGGTGTTTCAGGACAGTTTTCTGTTCAGCAGTACGATCGCTGAGAACATCGCCTTTGGTGTTCCTGAGGCTGGCGCGGCGGATGTGGAGCGTGCTGCTGTGAACGCGTCTGCTCATGAATTCATCAGTCAGTTGCCACTGGCGTACGATTCGCTGGTTGGGGAGCATGGCGCGAATCTGTCGGGGGGCCAGCGACAGCGTCTGGCACTGGCCCGTGCGATTGCGATGCAGCCGTCGGTGTTGTTGCTGGATGACGCGACGTCGGCGGTTGATCCGGAGACGGAGCGCGAGATCTGTGCAGCGATTGAGCGAGTCATGCGTGGTCGAACAACGATTCTTGTGTCGACTCGTTACAGCACATTGTGTCAGGCGGATCGGGTGGTGGTGGTGCAGAGCGGGCGCATCACTGCTGAGGGGACTCCGGCGCAGGTGCTCGAACGCAGCACATGGTTTCGGCGGCTGGCCGAGCTGCAGGCGGTTACGGATGCGGTGGAGGCAGCAGCGGGGACGGAAGGGGACGCAGCAGTCGGTTCTGCGGGTGAGCCTGCTGGTCCGGTGACCATTTCGTTGTCTGAGCAACGTGTGCCGGGAGCGGGTCTGGTCGCGGGTCTGCGTCAGCGACGTGCGGCGTAAAGCGGGCAGAAGTGCAGGGATGTATCGGGGTGTTTGCCAGCGAGTTGGGGAAACGAGTGATGTCTTCGGTGGGAGTACTGAGTCGATCGCTGACACGACAGATTGATCGTGAGGATGAGCGGCAGCGACCGCTGGATCTGCGATTGATTGCGCGTCTGTTTCGGTCGACCGATGCGTGGTCCGGACAGCGATTCTGGCTGTTACTGGCAGTCCTGACTCGTGCAATTCAGCTGCCATTGCTGACGGGGCTGGTGGCGGCTGTGATTCGGGGGCCGATCGCGGCTGGTGATGCGGGCGGAATTGCGTTCGGGGCGGCTGCGTTCGCTCTGCTGGCGGTGTCGACTCAGGTCGTGCTGCATTTTCGCCAGAAGCTGGCTCTGGAGCTTGGTGAGGCGGTGGTGTGTGATCTGCGTTGCCGTTTGTTCCGTCATATTCAGACGATGCCGATGCGCTGGTTTCACACCAATCGGATTGGCCGAGTGGTAAGTCGGATGACCTCTGATCTTGAGGATGTGCGGGTTGGTGTGCAGGACGTGTTCTTTGTGTCACTGGTGCAGCTCGTGCAGATGCTGATTGCTGCGGCAGCGATGCTGTGGTACGACAGTCTGTTGTTCCTGACGGTGCTGGCACTGGCTCCGGTGATCTGGCTGATCAATCGACGATTTCACTGTCTGTTAAGCAGTGCGCTGCGGGACATGCGTGAGTCCTTCAGTCGCGTCACAGCGACTCTGGTGGAATCCGTGGTGGGTATACGAGTGACTCAGGCGTTTGGTCGTGAGGCTGAGAATTCGCGTCTGTTTCAGGACCTGGCTGCGGATCATTCCGCATGGAATACTCGCGTTCTGAAGACACAGGGGGCATTCCTGCCACTACTGGAACTGAACAGTCAGGTGTGTCTGGCGGTGCTGCTGCTGGCGGGCGGATATCGGGTACTGAGTCCTGCCAGCACGACGGACATCGGTGATGTCGTGGGGTTCTTCTTCATGGCCAGTCTGTTTTTTGCTCCGATTTCCATCCTTGGCAGTCAGTACAACCAGGCTTTGACGGCGATGGCTGGCGCCGAGCGATTGTATCGTCTGCTGGATACTCCGCCCGAGTGGACGGATGCGGTGGATGCGGTGGAGCTGCAGTCGGTTCGCGGGACTGTGGAATTCCGGGATGTGAGTTTTGGTTACGAGCCGGGGCAACGGGTTCTGCGGAATATCAGTTTTGCTGCTGAGCGGGGTCAGATGATTGCTCTGGTCGGGCACACCGGCAGCGGGAAATCGTCAATCATCAACCTGATTGCTCGCTTCTATCGAGCTACATCCGGAGTGGTGCTGGTGGATGGAGTGGATATCTGTCGTTTGCAGGAGCGTTCCCTGCATCGGCGCATGGGCATTGTTCAGCAGCAGAATTTCCTGTTCAGTGGATCGGTTGCGGACAACATTCGATTTGGCCGTCCGGAGTCGACGGACGCGGATATTCGACGGGTGCTGCAGCGACTGGATTTTGAGGATCTGCTGGAGGCCTTGCCGGCAGGTTTGGCAACACAGGTCGGTGAAGGTGGTGCGGCGCTCAGTGCCGGGCAACGGCAGCTGGTGTGTTTTGCGCGAGCGATGCTGGCGGATCCTGCGATTCTGATTCTGGACGAGGCGACCAGTAGTATTGACAGTGCCACTGAGGCGCGGCTGCAGCGGGCGCTGGAAACTCTGACTCAGGGACGCACCTCGTTTGTCGTAGCGCATCGATTAAGCACGATTCGCAAGGCCGATCAGGTGCTGGTCCTGGATCACGGCCAGATTGCTGAGCGTGGCATGCATCGCGAGCTGCTGGCGAAGGGAGGCTTGTACAGCGATCTGCACGCTGGGTTTTCCAGGGGCACAACTTTGCCATTGGTGAAGTCGTGCGCTGGCCGAGTGTCATGAGTTCGAGGTAGGATCCTTAGTCTGACTGATGGCGTTCGGATTTCCCTGACAGAACGGTGGCATGGCATGACAGAGGGAACGATGCGAGTCGTGATTGTCGGCGGGGTTGCCGGCGGGGCTTCCGCGGCGGCGCGAGCAAGGCGCTGCAATGAGTCAGCTGAGATCATCCTGCTGGAGCGGGATGGCGATGTGTCGTTTGCCAACTGCGGGATGCCTTACCACATCGGTGGTGAGATTGTTGAGCGAGCGAAGCTGGTGGTTGCATCGGCTCAGTTGTTACGCAGACGTTTCCGGATTGACGTGCGGGAACAGTCTGAAGCGGTATCCATTGACCGCGCTGCCAGAACGATTCGGGTGCGGCGTCTGGCGGATGGTTCCGAATATGAGTTGTCGTGGGATCGCCTGATCCTGTCGCCCGGGGCTGCTCCGGTGATCCCGCCGTTACCGGGAATTACTGCCACGGGCGTGTACAGTCTGCGAAATCTGGTGGACATGGATCGAATTCGGGCGGCGGTGGAAGCCACTGCCGACGGGACTCGTACGGCGGTCGTTGCCGGGGCCGGCTTCATCGGTCTGGAAATGGCCGAACAGCTTGTCAGGAAAGGGTTTGTGGTGCATCTGGTGGAGCTGCAGTCACAGGTGCTGCCGCCGCTGGATATGGACATGTCAGTGGCGATTCGTGACGAACTGATACAGCAGGGGGTGAAGTTGTACCTTGGGCGGGCCCTGCAGTCCGTGACTGAGCAGTCGGGTTCTGTCAGTGGAGTGGCCCTTTCAGACGGGACTCAGCTGGCGGCCAGTCTGGTGATCGTGGGCCTTGGTGTCCGTCCGAACGTGGGGCTGGCAACAGCGTGCGGGCTGGAGACAGGTCCGACTGGAGGCATTCGAATCAATGAATTCCTGCAGACTTCGGATCCGCACATTTACGCGGTGGGTGATGCGGTGGAGTATCCGTATGGGCCAACTGGAAGTGCAGCGCGAGTAGCGCTTGCCGGGCCGGCCAATCGTGCCGGTCGTCTGGCAGGTGAGCATGCGGTTTGTGGCGTCAGTGCTGCGTTTCGTCCGGTGCTGGGAACTGCGATTGTGCGGGTCTTTGGTCAGACTGCAGCGATGACGGGATTAAGTGTTCGGGCAGCGCGGCGTGCTGGTTTTGACTGTCGCAGTGCCACCGTCATTGCGGGGCAGCACGCCGGCTATTTCCCCGGTGCTGTGATGCTGACTCTGAAGCTGGTGTATGAGTATCCCACTGGACGTCTGCTGGGGGCGCAGGCAACGGGGGCGGACGGGGCTGATAAGCGGATTGATGTGCTTGCGACTGTGCTGGCGTTCGGTGGCACAGTCCGTGATGTGGCTGGACTGGATCTGTGTTACGCACCGCCATTCGGATCAGCGCGGGATCCTGTTCATCAGGCGGCATTCGTGGCTTGCAACGAGCTGGACGGTCAGGGTGCGATGCTGGATGTGGTCGCCGATCTGAGCGGTTTTCAGGTTGTGGATGTGCGAACAGCGGCCGAGGTTGCGAAGGCTCCATTGACCACGCGGGCGCAGGTGACAGCGATTCCGCTGGACGAGCTGCGGGAGCGACTGGGTGAGCTGGATTCATCGCGTCCGACGGTGGTCAGTTGTGGGGTTGGAGTGCGAGCGCATGCGGCCCAGCGGATCCTGCTGCAGAGTGGTTTTCGGGAGGTGCTGAATCTGACGGGCGGGGCGACGCTGAGGCGTCGGGTGGTGCCCACGGCCGACAGTGAGTCGACAGGAGGTCAGTCATGAATCCAACTCCGGCGCGCGCTTCCAGTGGGTTGCCGGCCTTGCCGCGGCGGCCGGCAGGTGGCCATAAGGGGACATTCGGTCGGGTGGCGATCGTGGGGGGCTCGGTGGGCTTCAGCGGGGCGGTCTGCCTGTCGTCACTGGCTGCATTAAGGACCGGTTCCGGGCTGGTGACGGCGGTTGTCCCTGCTGCGATTCAGGCGATTGTCGCCGTGAGTGAGCCGTGTGTGATGACTGTGGGTCTGGCGGATGGTGAGCAGGGTTTACTGCCGGTCAGTGCGGCTCGGGTGCAGCAGATTTCTGCGGGCCGGGATGCGGTAGCCGTGGGGCCGGGGCTGGGCCAGGGTGACGCACAGCTGGGGCTGGTATCGAACCTTCTGCAGCTGTGTGAGTGTCCGCTGGTGCTGGACGCGGATGCGTTGAATGTGGCGGCCACCGGTCGCCTGTTAACGGCGGTGCAGCGGCCCGGGGTGGGACGAGCGGTGGTGGTGACGCCGCACCCCGGAGAATTCTCGCGGCTGACGGGATTGTCGGTCGCGGAGATTGAATCCAATCGTGAGCTGTTGGCCGCAGAATTTGCGAGCGCTACAGGCACAGTAGTGGTGCTGAAGGGGCCGGGCACGGTGATTACGGATGGCGTTCGGACGCTGATCAATTCCACGGGGAATTCCGGCATGGCGACCGCTGGCAGCGGTGATGTACTGACTGGAATTGTGGCATCGTTGCTGGGGCAGGGAGTGGGGGCCTTTGAAGCGGCGGCGATCGGAGTCCATGCGCATGGACTTGCCGGTGATTTTGCTGCTCGTCGATGGACGGAACGGGGCCTGATTGCATCGGATCTGCTGAATTTTCTGCCCGATGCGTGGCGACAAATGGAGGGTGGCGTTGCGCAGGGCCCAGCGTGACCGTTGGATCGTTCGGCGTCACCTAAATCGGCCTTTAGCGGGTGTTTTGAACGAATAACTGAGCGTTTTGCCGATCGGCAGAAATTGACGCATTCCCGCCCCTGGGGAATGCGGTTTCTTTGCTTCCTGCCTCTGAGAAAAGAAATCGGGTCTGTTTTGACCACCTTGTCAGTCCGAAACTGCAGAGACAGAATCGACTGCCCTGTCCGAATTATGCGCCGAAATTGTTCTTCCGGTAAGAACTTGTGACAGCGGCAAGTCTGTCAGGAAATCCGAAAATCCTTTCTTTGTCGTCTGGCGGGATTAAATGAGCGATCCGAAGCCTTCTTCGAACGACATCATGGCGAAGATCCGAGCTGCGAAGGCTGCCGCTGGTGCGGCCTCTGCGGCTCCTGCGCCGGCGGCTGAGGCCCCAGAGGCACCAGCTGCTGCACCGGCACCGGCCCCAGCGGCAACCGCCGCTCCGGCTGCGAAGCCGGGTTCGCCAGCGGACATCATGGCAGCGATTCGTGCTGCCAAGGGTGCTGCCGCTGCTACTCCGGCACCTGCAGCGGCACCTGCGCGCCGGGCTTCAAGGACGCCAGCGCGTCCATTATCGCGGAGAACACCGAGACTGCGAGCACGAGCGGCGGCTCGCCGACTCCTTTGGAACGGTAGATCGTCGGCACACGGTTGGAACCGTTCGCAAGTCGCACCCGGAAATCGGCTGGCACATCGGAGGCTACCGGGATCTTGTAGGTCGAAGGTGCGTGTGTCGCGAGCCGGCCCTTCGCATCCCAGACAAGCTCCTCGGTCGTCAGCCACCCCATACCTTGGACGAACCCACCCTCGATCTGTCCGATGTCGATGGCCGGATTGAGCGAGCGGCCGACGTCGTGCAGGATGTCGGCGCGCAGCAGCCGGCTCTCGCCGGTCAGCGTGTCGATGGCCACCTCGGCGACGATCTTCGCCTTGGTGAGCGGCCCCGTGGCGAGGAAGCCGCGCAGCAGCTTGACGAATTGCGGCCCGCGCAAGACCGCGCCCTGTCGCTCGCCGTTCATCGTGAATTCGGCCAATACCGGCTGCCGGCGCATCTCGCGTCATTTGCCAGACACAGCCCGGGCATTCGGTTCGTCACCCATGCGGGAACGATCGAGGATGTTCTGGCGCTGGTCCGCGCGCGGACCGTGAGCCTGGGGCTGTTCCCTTCCCTGGGAGCCATCTCCGATCTCGACAGCGTGGTGCTAGGGCACGAGCCGGTGGCGATGGTCGTGGCCGATAGTCGTTACATTGCGGAGGATGCCGCGGCTCTGGTTGTGGTTGATTACGACGTGCAGCCATACGTGGCCGACGTGCGCAAGGCCGCCAATAGCCCACCGGTCCGCCGCGAACTTTTGACCAATGTGATCACCACCTACAAGGTTGCCTTTGGCGACATCGGCACTGCGTTCACTGAGGCCGCGCACGTCTTCAAAGAGGAGCTATGGCAGCATCGCGGCGGCGCGCATTCGATGGAAACGCGCGGACTCGTGGCCGAGGTG
>CAXBSH010000165.1:0-11570 GCA_963977705.1 uncultured Planctomycetaceae bacterium | reverse complement strand
GTCAGGATAAAATCTTCGATAAGTTCCGCCAGGGGGCCACCTCCAATGAAGGCTGGGACCACACCAAACGCGAGTATGGAGGAACCGGGCTGGGGTTATCCATCGTACGGGAACTGTCACGACTGCTCGGTGGCGACGTGACGCTCGTCAGTGAATTCGGTCGGGGCAGTATTTTTACAGTCAAGCTGCCCGAAGAAGTTTCGCAGCAGACACAGCCATCTGATCCGGAACCAGTTGTGCGCCCTGTGGCTGCTCCACCCCTGATCACTGCAACTGAGATCCTGATTCCCTTGAAGAGCGAGCCCGTTGACGCAAGAAAAGAACTGGATGTGCAGTCCATCGGTGACTGAATCGGTCGGCTCAAGGTTGAAGTCTGATGGAAACACCCCCTCCGGCTGTCTCAACCCGAATCAGTGATTCGGACCTTTCATGAGCGACTGAGACGGGAAAAGTCAGCGGGATGTTCTCGGCCGATCCCAGAGTGGCACCGTCGGACAGACGGACGACAGACAGCCTGACTGGAATGACGCGCAGTGGTTGCCCTCGCTGCTGTTCCCAGTCAGTGCCTCCGGACAACTCGATCAGTACGCCTGATGGACGGCCCTGTGGCCAGTGCAATTCACAGGTTTGCAGATCGCGGGTCCAGACAATCGTGCCGGTCGTGGAATCAAGTCTCAGCAGGCGTCCAACAAATGGGACTGTCTGGCTGCCACGGTGTTCGGACATGCGATCCCATTGTCTCAGCAGCACAAACAGGCCGCCCTCAGACTCAAAGGCCAGCATGTCTGAGGCCGGAAAACGAAGTCGTGCATCATCGACGTGAAACAGGATGCGTGAAGTCAGCAGGTCAATGGCGATCAATCCCTGTTCACCTGCCGAGGACAGCAGCCGATTTTCATCGAGGCGACTGCAGAAACGATGAATCAGCTGAGGGTTGACGGTGACTTCAGGTGCGGTGGCAAGGATGTCATCACCATTCACTCCATTATGGATCTGCAGTCGTCCTGTCTCGCTGGTGGCCACCAGAAAACGGCCAAAGGCTGCCGGTCGAGTACCAAGGCCAATGCGAAGTGGCCCATGGCCAAGCAGTTTGCCGGTTGTCGTGTCCCATGCGGAACGAGTGCCTGCAATCGGGTCAAACAGCACAACGGCTTCAGTGTCGCCGGTCAGTGGCAGCGATTCCCCGGGACTGAAAAAAAACGGCAGATCTTCACTGATGTCCAGTTCGCGTCGCTGCCAGAGGTCTCGGCCCGTCAACGCATGGCTGCAGTGCAGACTGTCTCCCTGCAGCCAGAACACACGATTGGTCAGTACAGGCCCCGGTACAATCAGCTCGTCGGAAACGGCCGAGCGTTCGGTGGGGGCCGACCAGAGTTCGCTGATGCGCCCGTCTGCCGACAGATGCAGTGTTGTCAGCCGTTCGCGAGCGGCAAGCGTCATCAGCCCAGGCGTGGTCTCAGGAGGCCCATCTGCGAACCGCAGTCGCGACATCCGACCGGATCCGGGAATTCGAAGCTCTGAGACTTCAGAACCCGAGGGATCCTGAGCAGCAAAAACGATCGAATCACCGCTTTCTCCAGCTGTGTTGTTGGCCCCCTGGAATCCCGCAAGCAGACGGAAATTCATCCATGGCGGCAGGTTCTCAACAGGGATACCTGGCCGGTCCACATCATTGGAAAACAGAATCGTTGAGTGTCGCAGGTCACAGGTAATGCTGCACTCAGAAGGACTGGTCGTGGATAATGCCGGAGCCTCACGCTGTGCGGTGACAGCGAGCGAAGGAGGTCGCATTTCTCGCAACGCGGCGAGTATGGCGTCGCGGTCTTCGCTCCTGTCGGACCGCTCGCTGGCCCATGCTGAGATCCAGAGATCGCCAGCCACTGTTCTGCCATTGGTCTGCAGCCATCGCAGGATTTCAAGTCGCTGCATGTGGCCACCAGCAGCAGCGGGGTGCAGCAGCGCGGTCTCGATGTCGTCGGTGGAAAGCTGTGCACGTCCATCTGTTGGAATTGAGAGTCTGGTGGCCTGGAAATCCGGCAGGGATATCGGACTGACCAGCCATGTCTGGTTGATTGGTATCAGTTGACGGTCGAACGATCGATCCTGCAGATCGTTTTTCACGAGCTGCACCTTATTCCTCAGTAGGCCGCTCAGCAGACGAGTTCGAGCATGCTGCCGGCTGCTCGGCTGCAGCGAAAGCAGCTCATCAAACAGCACCATTTGAATCTGTTGAGAGACCGACGAATGTTCTACCGCACCGGCCAGAGTTTCCAGCAGCAGCTCGATTCGCAACTGGTCGACTCGCTGCGCAGCTTCGTTGTTTCCCGCTGTTCGCAGGTTCGCACTACGAATAGCCAGATTCTCCTTTCTGGACAGCAACGATTCCGCCATGGCTGATCGCAGTTGCGAACTCAGTGGGTCAGCGGAGATCGCAGCCTGCCCGGACTGGCGAACGATGCTTTCAGCAGTCGGCCATGCTGTGACGGCACCGGCTGTTGCCGTCAGCAGCGTCTGTTCAACAATCAGACAGGCACCGGCGACAGGTCGCGTGCGGATTGGCAGGGTGATCTGACTGCCAGGCAGGATTTGGCCCGTGCTGGCGTCGATTACCGCAATTCTGCCCCCTGCTAATGGCAGCAGGCAGTGTGGACCGTGAACCACTCCCACACCATTGAGACTTCCCGGAGTGACCGACCACAATTCTTTGCCCGTCGAGGCCTCGAGACAACGGCAATGACGCCGCCCGGTGAGAATGATCTGTTGGGATGTATGTGCCAGTACCTGCAGGTCCTGTGCGCGCTCCGATGCATCCGCCGCAATCCCATCGGGAACACTCCAGATCAGACTACTGGATTGACAGTCGAGGCAGCTGATGCTGCCGATGCCCGGCTCTGCGCACAGAATCTGGTTCTGACTGACTGACGTACTGATCGTGGGCGGGTGTCCGTCGATGGATCTGAGGGCCGCGTCCACTTCAATGCTCAGTAACTCGTCTGCCGCCTGATTTGACGTGTCAGTGGCAAGCTCACGAACCCAGTCAATTGAGCCATCAAGCTGCGACAGACTGATCAGCAATCCGGTTTGCAGCGTGCAGAGAATCTGATTGCCGTGGACGATGCAGTCTGTGGTACCGCGGTAACGCTCGGGATAGCCGGGTGTTGGCAGGTAACCGATCGGCTGCTGCCACAGCACCTGGCCATTACGTCTGTCCAGACAGTTCAGAACGATGTAGTCGGGTGAATGGGAGACAATGAATACTCGTTGATCAAGGACTGCCGGTAGAGATACGAACAGATGATTGTCCAGCGAGGTTCCAGCCGTATCAGATTCCGCAGGTGACGCTGCAGGCTGTAATTCTGACGGAAAGGTCGTCGTGACAGAAACGGCTTGACCAGAGTCAGTTCCCGCCGTCCAGAAGATTGTTGGTGGACGACCGTCAGTGGACGCGTGCAGTGCGATCAGGCGTGATCCGTGGCGATGCCGATTTGGACGGTCCGGGTCCGGCAGGAAATTCAGACGATTGCCCGAAGGTTGCGTCGATTCCACAGCAAACCCATCAATCGCAAGGCACAGATCACCGCTGGTGATAAGGCGTCCCCATGTGGGACGCAGCATTTCGCCGGCAAGCGGCGACTCTGGTTCTCCGAAACTTGCGGTACTTTCGTGCAGGCCGGTGGGAGGCAGCAGTGCAGGTAACGACCATGCTTCGCGGCCGGTTTTCGCGTCAAGAGCAGCAATGCGTACGGGTGTCCTTGTCAGGATCCAGTTCTTCCAGCGTGTGGCAGGCCAGCGATGGTACTGCGGCAGGCGAATGGGAGGATCGGGTGCTGCGCTCAGCAGGAGTCTCGAAAGGTCTGGCGCTGGCAGTCCCGGCAGGTCACAGACTCGCTCGGTCCACGTCCATGCAGGCTGAGGCCACGGCTGCGGGCTGTCAGTGTCGGGTACGGCCACCATCAGATCACTGGCGGTCTCGGCTGCCGGCCGACTGTTCTGCCGGGACTTCTGGATCAGTGAGTTGATTGCCGCTATTCGCTGGTTCAGGCGCGACTGCAGCTCAGCGCCGGAAAACTGACGGGACAGCAGATCCAGCCGCAACCGCGCACCTGCAGGCTGACCACGAAAACAATCCAGTGAAATCAGAATGAACTGCGACTGCAGATGGATGTCTGTCAGTGGGAAGCGAAGACTCAGTTCCTGCAGTGCTGTCGGATCAGATGTCGTGATGGCATTTTTCAGTGCATCAGCGGCCACTGTTTTTGCATAGCGATCCCATGCACGCTGGAAATCGGGTGTGGTCTGCTTCAGGTGGGCTAGCGCCTCTGATCTCAGGCCGCGCCAGCCATTGGCAGTCGGGATCGGGACATCAGCGGATCTGGAAAACAGGTTCTGCAGGCTGCGAAATGTCTGTTCCCCGGCCTGTGCCTGCTGCAATTCCCTGAATTCCTGCTCGTCCGCCCGCGATCTGAGCATGACCTCCGTCGTGCCCTGCCCAGCATCGGTCGCCGGCAGTTCGTCCGAGCTCACAGCAGCTTTCACAGAACACAGCAGTATCAGGGCGACCAGGGCCAGACAATGCAGCCATCTGCTGCCCCGGAACTGTGGCTGGTGAATTCGCATTCAGCCGAACTCATCCAGATGGATCAGGTCATCCTCTGTGACCAGTTCCAGTCCCCGTTCGCGTACCACTCGCAGAACTTCTTCAGTTTCTGTCGCATAGAGTGCGATCGAGCCACGACCGCCACGACGGTAAAGCATGGGATAGACATACTGGACATTCAGTTCAGCGGACATCATGCTGCCCAGCACTGCCGTATGTGGCTGCTCGACTCGTGGCAGCAACAACCCAATGACATCCGTCTCAAAAAAATGCATTCCGGAAAAACGCAGCAGCTCCTGTGCGCGTTCATAGTGGTCGACGATCACACGGGCGACTGCGCAGTCAGACGAATCGACGATCGAAAGAGCCACAATCCGCAGATCATCACGTTCCACCCGTCGCAGCAGGTCATGCAGCGACCCAACGCGATTTTCAAGGAAAATCACGAATTGTCTGAGGCACGGCCAGTCGCGACCACGACTGGTAGCGGGTCCGACCGCTGAATCTTCATCCCACGATGATGGCATCGATTCCTGACTCCGTCTTGTCCCTCGCTGCTACGGAATTCCCTGATCTACGCAGCAGGGTAACCAATCCGGGCCGTTCGGGAAACGGCAATTCCGTCCCTGAACGTCAGCTGCCCGGATGATCTTCAGGGATCGCCAGCAGAATGCCCACAAGCAGGTCATACGCGGCGTGGCAGCCGACCGTGATCCCAAAACCTCGCAACAGAAAAACGCTCGCAAAAAACAGCCCTGCAGCCGCCCGAAACGAAAAACTGAACAGGTGGAAAGCGTCGGCCTGAGGCCCCACATGATGGGCAAGGGCAAACAGAAAACTGGTGGACAGGGCCGCCATGATGGCAGCCATTGTCCGAGGAAATTCGAACAGACGAAAAAACAGGAATGCGGCCGGAACCAGCAGCAGGCGGAACATCACTTCCTCGTAAACTCCTGCCCCTACGAAAGATACGGCGCGAACGACAGGCGGAGACAGCGAGTTGGTGAGCGGAGCATTGACGGCTTCCCCAGCGCTCCAGTGATACGCGAAGTCGTGCAATCGACCAAGGGCAGCCAGAGAAGCCGCCAGCAGCAGACTTTCAGCCAGCATTCCAGCCTGAGTCGTCAATTGCAGTCGCCACGGCAGACGACTCAGAATGTGCCACAACAGCAGGATCCCCAACACCAGCAGGGGCAGCAACTGCTGTCTGGCCCCCGCATGTGCCAGCAGTGAACGCAGCCAGAAATCTGCACCGTTGCGAACCAGATCAGGATCACCGACACCCGCTGCTACGACACCCCACTCATAAATCAGCAGCCAGGGCAACAGAAAACACAGGCTGGCGAGAGGTGTTCTCGCGTCGCTCCAGTAGTCAGGTTGTTCTGCGGGCAAAGACATGAAGCCACAGCGAAAACACAAAATCAGGGTTCGGAATCGCTTCTGATGTGTTTATCGGCCGTCCATCCAGCTTTGTTGCAGAACACGCTCTCGTCAATGTCCTCAACCCTGTCGGTTTTGTGCTGTTCGGCAAAAGATGCCGGTGTTGATGCCTGCTCCGCCCTGTTACAGGCGGCTGGCAAGTCGCGCTGCAAGCCGTTTCAGGGCGGGGCTGACATCCAGGCTGTCCAGATGCACGTTCAGGATGCTGAAACAGTCCTGATTGGCGAAAGCTGCATGAAACGCCTTCTCGAGGTCGCCTTCTGTTGACACTTCAAAGCCCCAGCCAGCTCCCAACAGCTCCGGCAGTCGGTGATACTGCCAGTTCAGAATGTCATTGAATGGACCTTCCTGAATGAAACGCTCGGTCGAATAGCCTTTGTTATTCAGCACCACAACGATCGGATTGAACTTCTGTCGAACGGCCGTGGACAATTCGAGGCACGTCATCTGGAATGCGCCATCACCCACCAGCACCAGCGGCCGCAGATTTCGGTTGGCAATCTGCACGCCGACCGCAGCCGGAATTGCAAACCCCATTGACGTGTAGTAGGCGGTACTGAGAAATTCGGTGTGCTGTGTAATGCTTAGATCCGCAGCAGCAAACAGCGAATCGCCGGTATCCGATACCACAACAACCTGCTGGTTCAGGATGGAATTGATCTTCTCAAACAGGCGTGCGATCGTGAGTTTTCGACTGTCAGAAGGCTTCCACTCAGAGACTTTCGGTTGAGCGACCTTTGGTGCGGGTCTGCGAACGGTAAACTTCGGATCTGCAAGGGCCTGCATGAAATCCGTAAACAGCACATCGTGGAAGTGATGATGGCCAATCCGCAGTTTCTCGCTGGTGGCGTAAATACACTTGTCCGGATCAAGCCGCGCTGTGAATCCACCAAGATTGATGTCACTCATGAAGGTGCCCAGCAGTACGATGCAGTCTGATTTTTCGACTCGCTTCTGCACCTCTGCCCGCCCCATAGCACCTTCATAAATGCCAAGATACAGCGGATGACGCTCGCTGACGACCGATTTTCCCAGCAACGTGGCGCTGATCGGAATGTTGTTCTGCTCAGCAAAGGCCAGTAACTGTGGCTGCAGACCAAAACGATGTACCTCAATGTCGGCAATGATGACCGGATTCTTCGCAGCTTTCAGTTTGGACCTCGCCTCGGCGACGGCGGCATCGAGGGCCTGTCGGTCACTTTCCACGACTTCGGTCACAGTGACGTGCGGATGCGGACACCGAGCCAGAACTTTATCACGAGGCAACTCAAGGAATACCGGACGTTTGTAACGCACACAGGCAGCCAGGACGCGATCAATCTCGCGGAACGCAGTCAACTCATCTTCCAGCGCAGCAGAAGCAACTGTCAGTTTCTCAAACACGTCCCTCTGCGTATGAAAGTCACGGACACGATGATGCAGCAGTGGATCTGAACGGCGTTCGTTCATTCCCGGGGCACCACTGATTACGATCACCGGACTCTTTTCAGCGTATGCCCCGGCAATCGGATTACAAAGACTGAGCCCACCCACGCAGTACGTTACGCAAACGGCACCGATGCCGTTGATGCGAGCATATCCATCGGCAGCGTACCCGGCACACGCTTCACTGGTTGTGCCGATCACTCGAATCGGACTGTCCTGCAGCATTCCGTAAAACTGCAGCACAAAGTCTCCTGGGATGCCAAACACGTCCCGGACACCATAGTCCTGCAGCCGCTGGATCAGGTACTGTGCAATCGTGGGCTGTAACCGGTTTTCCTGACGCCGCGTGGAATTTCTGGTCACCATCATCGCCTCCAAACGCCTGTCTGGTTCAGAACTCGATCAAAATCTGTTTCCAGAATTTTAGCCGCAGGCGAGAATTTGGCGACAGCAGAAGTTTCGATGACTGCTGTTTTGGCGTCCTTTTGACCGAGTGATCAGATCGATCCAGGCAGTCAGTTGCTGGTCAGGCGACGCTGCAGGGCCGAGATCGCTTCAGCCACATCCGGATCCGCGTTGATTTCATCGGATGTGCGAGTCCGAAAGAAGGTTGTCCGATTCTGAGCGGACTCCGGCACCAGCACGTCCGGCTGCAGACCAACTCCAGAATAATTTCGGTCGTCCGGCGAGTAGAATTTGGCGGTGGTCAGCCGCAGTGCCATCTCACGCTCGCCGGGCATCCGCACAATTGTCTGCACCGACCATTTGCCATACGTCGGTCGTCCCACGATCACTCCGCGGTTATGGTCACGTACCGCTCCAGCGATGATCTCGCTGGCACTGGCACTGTCCTCATCCACGATCAAAGCCAGCGGGTAGGGGCGAGTATAGGCGCCATTCACCCGGTAGACCTGATTCTGATTAGCGTTGCGTCCGCGAGTCGTTACGACCACTCCGCTGTCAATGAATCGCTCGGCGACTGCCGCAGCCGTGTCCAGCAGCCCGCCCGGATTACCTCGCAGGTCCAGTACAAGGGCCTGCATTCCTTCGGCCTCCAGTGCACGAAGCGCGGTATCCAGCTCCTGCACCGTATCCTCCTGAAATCCCTCCATGCGAATGTATCCGATGCCACGCTGCTGATCGAGAATTGCGTGGCGAGTGATGCTGCGAATGTCGACTCGACGTCGCACAAACTCACCGGCTCGCTTTTCCTGATCCGGCGTCTGCCATGTCAGTCGGACACGGGATCCGGCGGTACCTCGCAACAACTTTGCAGCATCGTCTGTCGATAGATTCAGACAGTCTGTACCGTTGATTTCCGTGATGAAATCATCCGGACGCAGCCCGCCCTCTTCAGCTGGGCTTCCCAGCAGGACGTTCAGCAGGTGCATACCGCGACCAGCCTCTGCCTTCATTTCAATTCCCAGCCCCACCATCTCACCCTGAATGGTTCCGTGTAGTTCGCGATAACGGTCCGGAGTCAACAGGATGCTGTACTCGTCCAGAGTGTTACAGCCCCCGAAGACGTACTCAAGAATCACAGCATTACGTGAGAGATTCAACTGCTCACGGCACAGCTCACAGACGCTGGCGATCACGTTGCGAGCGTCGCTGAGTCCGGACACGGGACGATTCCAGTAGCTTTCAATCAAAGTCTGTCTGACTTTGGCGATCTGCGGCTGTAACTGATCTGCAGCAGGCAGATTCTTCTGCAGGAATACGGGATTCCTGAGGGCCATATACAGGCTCTCTGTGCCATGAGCCGTATATCGCGTCAGCGAGACCGTCTCCAGATATTCGCGATGAATGTTGCGATAAACGTCCTCATACATGTTCAGCAGCGAGGTGCTGCCGGCTTCCATCAGCATGGACTGGAAACTGAGGTCTGCATAGCGACGGTCAAGCGAATGATGAATCCGAGCGCGCCGCAGTCCGTACTTCAGAGACTTGTCGCTGGAGAATGCCTTCAAAGCCTCCTCGTACAACTGAATCGCGTCGCTCCACTTGCGATTGTTCTCGAGGTCTTCGCCCTTCTGCATGGCCTCAGAAGCGCTGGACCACGCGACCGGCTGCGTCGTCAACTCCTCGGCATGAACGGAAACAGACAGAAATACTGCCAGCAGCAACCGGGCGAACAAGTTACAGACGATTTGAGACACGTCAGTACGCCTTGAGTGAGATCAACTGTTCGGCCTGAATCGAGACCGAAAAGCACGGCGTCCTGCCACATGAGTCATCCTGAGCTTTGGTGACAAGCACGGCCCGGACATTGACAGCCGAGACGTACTCGTTACGACCGATACACTAGCAATTCCGTTTCGGAAAAACTGATGTTCGATTCAATATATGTCTGCATTTCGTGAGGTCAAATGTCGACGGCTGCTACAGACTGCCTCGGTTCCCTGATTTCGCTGTTGCGAAAAGTCAAGCAGAATTGAGCCGTCGGTGCGGTGTTTTGTGTCGAGAGTGTAAGTTGTTTTTGCGCAGTGATTTATGTCTTTTGTTTGCAAGGCTGTGGGGAAGCTCAGCCTGCGGGATGATCACGTCAGGCGGGAGATCCAGCAGTGCAGATCCACTCGACATAGGTGCGACGGCGACACCTGCAGTGAATTTGCTGGTTCTGCGGTGTGTTGCCGAACATATTCAAAAAGCCGTTTTCACACTTTGAAATTCGTGGCGGATCCGTCACAGTGACGCTGGCAGAGGGGCATGGTTCGCCTGAGTTTACCGACCCCGGTTGCTGGTGCCGGTGCGATTGTTCCGGCCCTTGATGCCCGCCCCCCCAAGTCCAACCAGTTCCAGGAACCTGATCATGAGCGTGTCCTCAGCCTCCCGTCGCAGCTTTTTGGGCCATGCAGGGCTGCTTTCCGCGACTGCTGCGGTGTTGCCATCCACAGTCAGTGCCGATGAAGCGACAGATCAGCGTCCTGTTGTGGTGGGTGTGATGGGAGCCAGTCGAGGCGCAGCGCTGGCGGAGGTCTTCGGGCGACTTCCGAATGTCGAAGTACGGTATGTCTGCGATGTGGACCAGAATCGAGTCAAGGCATTGCAGGAATCGCTGGCAGCGAAACTGGAGCAGCCAGTGCAGGCGATCGCAGATTTTCGTCGAATTCTTGACGATCCTCAGGTTGATGCTCTGATTTGTGCGGCACCGAACCACTGGCATGCTCCGGCCGGAATTCTGGCCTGTGCAGCCGGGAAGCATGCATATGTGGAGAAGCCGTGCAGCTACAATCCCGAGGAAGGTGAATTGCTGGTTCAGGCCGCTCGTAAGCATGCCAAATGCGTGCAGATGGGAAATCAGCGCCGCAGCAGCCCCACGATCCAGAAAGCCATGCAGCGACTGCAGGAGAACGCGATTGGTCGAGTGTACTACAGTCGCAGCTGGTACGCGGCGACTCGTGGCACAATCGGCACCGGCACTCCAGCCCCGGTGCCACCGCATATTGACTACGAGCTGTGGCAGGGGCCCGCTGCCCGTCAGCCCTTCACGTCAAACCGCCTGCACTACAACTGGCACTGGGTCTGGCATTACGGAAATGGCGAACTGGGTAACAACGGAATTCACTCGATCGACCTCAGTCGCTGGGGTCTGCAGGTAGACTACCCGATCCGTGTCGTTTCATCGGGTGGTCGATATGCCTTTTCTGATGATCAGCAGACTGCCGATACTCACGTGGTCTCGTTCGAATTCCCGGATCGTCGGCAGATTGTCTGGGAATGTCTGAGTTGCAATCGCCACGGGCTGGACGGGACTGGTTTCGGGGTCAGTTTCCACGGAGAAAATGGATCTTTGAAGCTGAATGACAGTGGCTACACCATTCTGGATGCTCGCGGTAAAGAGGTGGAAAAACAGGATGGAGCGGACGGCATGCGTGCTCATGCCGAAAACTTTGTCACGGCGATTCGACGCAATGATCCGACGCTGCTGAATTCTGAGATCGAGCAGGGACACAAATCCACTCTGCTTTGCCATCTGGGCAATATCGCGCACCGAACCGGTGAAGCTCTGACCTGCGACGCAAGCAACGGGCGAGTCAAAAACAGCCCGGCGGCGATGCAGCTTTGGTCACGCGAATATGCCGAAGGTTGGCGACCAAAGGTCTGA
>CAXBSH010000164.1:0-11670 GCA_963977705.1 uncultured Planctomycetaceae bacterium | reverse complement strand
CGGAAAACCGCCATGTAGGCCTGAATCGCAAACATAATCGCGGCACAAACCAAAGACACGCCCCAACGGCTTCCTCGCCCGACGGGTTTCGTGCCGAATGACAAGGCTTCAGCCCGTGCCATCCCAGCATTCAAGCCCCCACCCCCAAGCGCGCCGTTAGCATGAGCTGACGAGTGTTGTTCCACAGAACTCAGTTGTTGCTGGCTGCGAGTTGTCTTTCGGAAGACACGTGTTCGGGCTGGCGGCGGTTGTGTTCCGCGTGCACACTGCCGGTGGCCTGGGGGAGCCGCACAGTGACCACCGTTCCCTCGCCCGGCTCACTGGTAAGACTGATCTCGCCGCCATGAGCCCGGACAATACTCTGGGCAATTGACAACCCCAGACCTGCTCCGCCCGTACTGCGGGAACTGTCAGCCCGGAAGAACCGATCGAAGACCTTCGGCAGATGCTCGGCAGAAATGCCAATTCCATCGTCCGCCACTTCTACCACCGTAAACGATCCGTCCGGGCGACATGACACGCGGATCTGGCCCCCCGGATGCGAATACTTGATCGCGTTCTCAATCAGGTTGGTGCAGACCATACTTAACCGGAAGGCATCGCCAGGGACTGCACCGCAAAGGCCTGATTCCAGCGTCAGCCGGATATTTCGTTGTTCCGCCAGCACCTGCAGGTGATCGACTGTCTCGTGCAGAATTTCGGCAATCGAGACCGGGTGCAGTGCACGCTGCACAGCACCGGCGTCAGTACGGGACAGGTCCAGCAGCTGATCCGCCAGTCTGCCCAGTCGCTCAGCTTCACTGACGATGATCTGCAGCGCCTGCTGGTATTCAGCGGGCGTCCTGACGCGCAGCAGGGCGAGGTCGGCCTCTGCCCGCAGGGCCGCCAGCGGCGTGCGGATTTCGTGCGAGGCATCCGCAGTGAAGCGTCGAATCTCCTGCACAGCCGTCTCCAGTCGTGACAGCAGCAGATTCAGTGTTTCCGTCAGCTGCCCGATTTCGTCGTGAGCATTCTCTACGACAATTCGCTGATCGAGCCTGTCAATCGAGAGTGCTCGGGCCGCTTCGGCCAGTACTCGCACCGGACGCAGCACTCGACCCGCCAGCCAGTAGCCACACAACAGGCTGCAGCCCAGTGAAATCGGGAGGATCATGGCAACGGTCGATTCCAGTGTCAGCAGCTCGCGATCAAAGGGTTCCGTGGAGGTGGCGGCTGTGACCACCAGCGGGCCGAACGACGAGGCCTTGATCCAGCCGGAGACCAGCATTTCACGTCCATCACGGAGCCGACATTTGCGGAGCTGCACCTGTTGGTCGTAGTCCGCAGCATGCAGTTCTTCAGGAGTCGCAGTCTGCAGGCCCACGCTGCGAAAGACAGGACGCCCGTCCGTCGCAAAAATCGCAAACTCATAAATGTTGTGATAAAAGAAACGTGCGTTCGCGGCACTGCGAAATGCCGCCTCGTCACCGTCAATGTCCAGCTCGGTCGAGATTTCACGAAGCTCTTCATAGAGGGCATCATGAGCCCTTGTCAGCAGCAGATGACGAGCAGACAACACCATCGCTACGCCGGTCAGCAGCAGCACCGCACAAACCGTCAGGCCAATCCAGACAGTCAGTCGCCAGCGTATCGACAGTCGTTTCACGCCTCACCCCCGATCCGATAACCATGCCCCCGCACAGTATGCAGTACAGGCGGCAGTCCTTCGAGATGCAGTTTTTTGCGTAACTGGTTCACCTGCACCTCAATCACATTGGTCCACGTGGCTGAACTCTCTTTCCAGACATGCTCAGCAATCATCTGTCGACTGACTGTTTCACCCGGATGTTTCATCAGGTAGGCCAGCAATTCAAACTGTCGCTGGGGCAGGTCCAGTTCGGTACCACCACGTCGCACGTTGCGATTGAGCAGATCGAGCGTCATATCTTCCACGGTCAGCACCGTGGCTGGTTGGCGGGTGTCGCGGCGAAGCAGGGCACGGACCCGCGCTATCAGCTCGTTCAGAGCGAACGGTTTCACCATGTAATCGTCAGCGCCGGTCTCAAGGCCCGTGATTCGGTCGTCGACGGAATCGCGAGCTGTCAGCATCAGCACAAGAGTACGGTTGCCGTTCTGCCGCAGTGACCGTAACCAGTCAAGGCCCGAACCGTCCGGCAGCATCACATCGAGAATGATCAGGTCCACACTGGACTGCAAAGCCGTCTGGGCTTCCTGCAGACAGGCAGCCGCCTGCGATTCAAACCCGGCTTCGGACAACGCCTGCGTCACACTGCGCAGGAGGTTCGGTTGATCTTCAACGACCAGAATTCGTGACATTGATGAACTGCTTTACCCGGAAGTCAGGCGGAGATCTGGAGCAATGCAGGAAACCGGACAGTGTAGAATGGCGCTGGAGCGGCAGCCGACCGAACCCGGGCAGATAAGGCGGAATTCATCGTCCCGATCGTTTAATTCGCTGCAGTCGGCTCAAGCAGTCGCCGCACAGCCCAGCCCGCCGCTGCCATCGCAAATGAAGCCGTGATAAAAGACGCCGTTCCGTAGATCCGGCGACGCTTTTCGCAGGCATGCGGAGAATCTTCGCGATGCGGACAGATACACTGAAATCCGGATTCCGCGTCCCAGCCCGGAACCTCCGGCTCCCGCACTTCCTCCTCAGAATACACCACCGGGATACCCGCTGCCCCGGCCGCCCCAATGCCCCGCCGCGCCAGTTCCTTTCGCAGCACACGAGCCAACGGGTCGACTTTGGTTTCTGTCAGGTCGGCGATGCGGACCTGAGTCGGGTCCAGGCGAGCCCCGGCGCCCGTCACGCTGATCACCGGAATACCACGCCGCACACAGGTCTCAAGCAACAACACCTTCGATGTCACGTTGTCAATCGCGTCGATCACGAGATCAGGTTGAGGACTGAGCAGCAGGTCCGATGTCGTCAGGTCATAAAAGGCCTGCACCGGATCCACCCACGCCTCCGGATGAATCGCCCTGACTCGCTCAGCCAGCAACGCCGCCTTCGACTGACCCACCGTCCCAGGCATGGCCTGCAGCTGGCGATTCACATTCGTCAGGCAGACGTCGTCAAAATCCACCAGCGTCAGCCGACCTACCGCCGACCGCGCTAAAGATTCCGTCACATAACTGCCAACACCACCCAGACCAAAGACCGTCACGTGCGAAGCCAGCAGTCGCAGGACACCGCGATCACCCACCAGGCGGACAAATCGATCCCAGCGACGATGAATCCGCTCGGGAGGCGGAGGCAGTTGATCGGCTGTCGGACGGACCAATGACCCAACGTGCTCCCATGCCCGCACTTTCGTCTGGCGCGGCAGTCCCGCCGCCAGCTCTGGTGATGCCGTGCCAGCAGGCACAGACTGGTGATCCACCGACGTGCAGAGATCGGAATGGCAGTCGGAATGCAGCTCATGACAGCAGTCCGCAGCCGTGACAGCATCAGCCTGTGCAGCCAGAGTATCTGAAGACGCGTCAGTCATGACCACCCCCGTCTGAACCTCAGGCCGCCACTGACGTCATGTCAAACCCAGCACGTCAGCCATCGAATACAAACCGGCCGGACGAGAGACGACGTAGCGAGCAGCTGCGAGTGCACCGAGTGCATAGCTGTCACGAGTATGTCCGCGGACCGTCAGGTCAATCGTCTCGCCCAGCATGCCGAAGACAATCGTATGCTCGCCCACGTTGTCGCCGGTCCGCACCGCATGGTAGCCAATTTCACCCAGCGGCCGCTTACCCGTACGCCCCTCACGACCATGAACGTGATGCTCCTGCCCCATCTGCTCGGCCACAATCCGACCGAACTGCAGCGCGGTGCCACTGGGAGCATCCTCTTTGTAGCGATGATGCCGCTCGATAATTTCCACGTCCACCCCATCCGTGTTGTTCCGCAGCACACGGGCCGCTTCAGCCACCAGCTTCATGACCAGATTCACGGCCATGCTCATACTGGGAGCCATCACGATGGGGGTCGTTTGAGCCGCTGTCTGGACAGCCTGCCGCTGCTGAGCTGTGATGCCGGTCGTGGCTACCACCAACGGAATTCGCCGCGATTCACACAACTGCAGAACGGCATCAAGACCATCAGGAGTTGAAAAGTCAATGATCGCATCAACCGGACACTCAAGCGAACTGCTGATGGCCACATTCGCCTTACCAGCACCCGCCAGCTCGCCCGCGTCCTGACCCAGAAACGGACAGCCCGGATGCTCCAGTGCCGCAGTCAAATCAAGGTCCGCGTCCTGCATCGTCAACGCAACAACTCGCCGCCCCATGCGACCGCCGGCACCATTCACACCAATCTTCAGCGACATCAGTTTCTCCGGAACACAAACAATTCGAAATCAGCGATTTTCAAGAGCTACATAATCGCGAATTGTCGCGCCCGTGTACACCTGTCGCGGACGGTAGATGCGAGCAGAATCGTCGTCACGCTGCTCACGCCAGTGCGATAGCCAGCCCGGCAGACGCCCCAGAGCAAACATCACCGTAAACATATTCGTCGGAATACCCATCGCGCGGTACAGAATGCCACTGTAGAAGTCGACGTTCGGGTACAGCTTCCGGCTGACGAAGTAGTCGTCTTCCAAAGCAACCTTTTCCAGATTGCGAGCAATCTCGAGCAGCGGGTCGTTGATCCCCAGCTCGTTCAGGACCTGCTCGGCCATCTTTCGCAGAATCGTCGCCCGTGGGTCAAAATTCTTGTACACACGGTGACCAAAACCCATCAGACGGAAATCACTGGTCTTGTCCTTCGCCAGCATCACGTACTTCTTGTAGTCACCGCCGTCACGGTGAATCAACTCAAGCATTTCCAGAACAGCCTGATTGGCACCGCCGTGCAGCGGACCCCACAAAGCACAGATGCCAGCCGAGATCGACGCAAAAATGTTGGCCTTGCTGCTGGCCACAATTCGCACCGTCGATGTACTGCAGTTCTGCTCGTGATCCGCATGCAGAATCAACAGCATGTTCAGAGCCTTCACAAGGATCGGATTCACCTTGTACTCTTCAGCAGGCACCGCAAACATCATGTGCAGGAAATTGGCACAGTACGACAGATCGTTCTTCGGGTAAATCGTCGGCTGACCAATCGACTTCTTGTACGCGTAGGCGGCAATCGTTCGCACCTTCGCCAGCAATCGCACAATATTCACGTCAGAATGGTCGTCCTCGGTCCCCGGATAATACGTCGATAATGACGCCACCATCGCCGACAGAATCGCCATCGGATGAGCACCCGGAGGAAAGCCCTCGAAGAACTTCTTCATGTCCTCATGAATCATGCTGTGATAAGTCAGCTGAGCACGGAACGCCTTCAACTGCTCAGCCGTCGGCAAATCACCATACAACAACAACCACGCCGTCTCAACAAAGTCTGAACGCTCAGCCAACTGCTCAATCGGATACCCGCGATACCTGAGAATTCCCTTGTCGCCGTCAATGAAGGTGATCCCGCTGCGACAGGCACCCGTGCTGTTAAAGCCCGGATCCATCGTGATCGCACCCGATTGCCCCAGCAACTTCGTAATGTCAATCGCTGTCTCGTCTTCCGTGCCACGGATCACCGGCAATTCGTAGGATTTTCCGTCCAGTGTTAAGCTGGCAGTTGTCATGTGTTCAGTGTTCCTGGCAGGGAGTAATCACGGGGCGAGCGGTCTGTGACAGGGTTATAGACGCAGGGGCTGCAGCGTCGAGAACGCAGCAGATAACGCTATAAAGGACGCTGTGGGAACCTGTCGGACAGACTCGTCTTTTGTTGAACCTCTACGGTATCACCACGGCGAGTAAAAACAACTGAACCGGGGCAGATGCTCAATTCCGAAACTGAGAACCGAACAATCGCGCCCAGCGCTTCGGGCGAATCTACGCAGTCGTTGCGATCTTCCAGATCGTCCCCATTT
Organism: uncultured Planctomycetaceae bacterium; assembly: GCA_963977705.1. Classification (GTDB taxonomy): domain Bacteria; phylum Planctomycetota; class Planctomycetia; order Planctomycetales; family Planctomycetaceae; genus SXXK01. The sequence continues at coordinate 5,755 of CAXBSH010000164.1, read as the reverse complement.
CCGCCATGCACCGGGACGTTCAGCGTTCCAGGCCTCGTTCGGCGGGATTTCGGCCCCCCGTCAGCTGTTCGGCCATCCGCCGATGATACTCCGCCAGTTTTTCAATTCCCCGGTGTTCATAGGTCTGCTGCAGCCACTGGTGGGCCTGCACCAGTGATGGGTCCAGCTCCAGAGCACTCTCGGCGGCAGCCACCCCCCGACTGTACTCCTGCAACTGACCCAGCACATGAGCATAACGACCATAGTAACGCGACCGATGCGGATTGACGTCGATCAGGCGTTCATAGGTGCTGCGAGCAGATCGGATTCGTCCGGATTCATGCTGGGCCGAGGCGAGGACTTCCAGTGCGGTTTCATGCCGCGGTGACAGCTTCAGCAGGGCTTCCAGCGATTTGACGGCGTCCGGCAGTCGCCCCAGCTGAATCAAGGCACGGCCCCGTGCCAGCAGTGCATCGATATCCGCGGCATCCCGCGCAAGGGACTGATCAAGCAGCGTCAGAGCCCGCTCAGCGGCCTCATGGCTGCCCCCGAAATACGCCAGCTCGGAAAGATAAATCCCGCGCGCCCGTGCCAGTTCCTGTGAGTCTTCAGGCACACCCGGTTCCACATACGGAATCAGCGACCTTTCATCGCGCTGCGGCGGAACATCAGCTGCCACCGCGGTCTCTGACGGAACAACGACCCGCGGGCGACGCAGCACGCGATGATCCGTCTGGGCGGAATGCACATCGGCCGCCTGCGATGCCGGCATATGACAGACGATGCACGAATCATTGCGACCCTCGTTCGCTCGTCGCTCCGGCTGCTCACTGCATTCCACTCGGCCAGCGGAATGACATTCCAGACACTTTTTGCGATACCACTCAGCCTCCTGCTCCGCACCCGGCACCGCATGCGGATCATGACAGCTGATACAGCTGAGTGCACCGGCACTCTGCTGCCAGCAGCGACTGGCATGCATCTGCTCAACATGGCTGACTGCACCGGCAGTCTCATCGGCAGCAGCAGAAGTACCCTTCGTTTTCACAAACACCGTCCACAAATCACTGACCTGCATTCCCGGGCGGAAATCAAATTCCGTATGTCCGTTCCGCAACACGCGTCGCTGCCCCGCAAGGTGACACTGGTTGCAGACCGCATCCAGCCGGCCATCCCGGAAATGTGCCGGATTGATGATCGGATCAGCCACCGCGTCGGACACCGCGTCGGCGACGGTGCGGTTGCGATGCCGCTGCACATGCTGTTCGCCAGGACCATGACAGCGTTCACACCCAATCGATTGCTCAGCAAACAGGGGTTCCTGAAAACGATCGGGTTCTCCTGCGACCGGCAGTGAACGCCCGGCATGACACGACAGGCAGGCATGGGTCACGCGACGTTCGAATCGATCATGGAATTCCGGGTTATATCCGGGCGACAGGCCCCAGTGAGCGTCTTCCGAATACCAGGTCACCGGCGACTGATACAAACGTCCTGCGACATTCCGCAACCACGACCGACCATGGGCTCCCGATCCGACCGCCAGCTCAAACGGCACTCGCTGGTCATACAGCACCGAACCATCCGAGGCACGACGCAGCTCATGATGCCAGTGCACAGACGCCGCTGCAGCGCCTGCGGTTGCTGCCTGAGTCTCAGCGTCCCGCTCAACCCGGTATTCCAGTCCCCCGGGACCGCTGAACTTCGTGTCGGCAAAGTCCTCAATCGCTGTGGCCTGAGCAGTGCCGGCCAGAGTTTGCCACATCGGATGTCCCGTGTAACGCTCGTAAATCGCACTGTGACAGTCACGGCAGGCCTGACTGCCCACCCAGCCCTCATGCATGCTCGATTCAGCCGCTGAGTCGGACGCAACAGTCTCTGCAGACGAACCACCGGTGGCGGAGGCCGCCGGGTCCACCGCTGCAGGACGACCACAGCCGCTGATCAGCGCGAACAACAACAGCGTCAGTCGCAGCAACTGACGGCTGGCCCGAATCGACAGGAATTGTCGTTTCTGCATCTCAGTTCCTCGCCACGATTCCTGTACCTTCCAGAATCTGCAGAGCCCGCGTCTCTGCCGAAACCTCAAACACCTGCTCAGCGCCGGAAGGCCAGAACACCCGCACCTGCAACGCCCCCTGCAGTGCTCCCAGCCCGAAATGCAGCAGCCGTTCATGCGAGGCGGCGTAGCTGGTGCCCCCAGGAAGCTCCTGCACAAGTTGTTCGCCTCCACATTCCACCTGCACGCGAACATTCACTGCGCTGCGGTTACTGTCCCGCCCGATCAGTCGCACCATCAGAGTCCGCCCGTCGGTCGATTCATTCCGCAGTAATGCCACTGGTGAGTTGTGGTGCACAACGCACAGATCAAGATCCCCGTCCCGATCAAAATCAGCCGTACCAACGGCCCGACCGACAAGCTCCCGACTGAAGAAATCCCCAGCCGCCGCAGGTCGCTCTCGCCATCGCTGTCCGTCAAACGAAAACAGCTGGGGCACCATTTCATACCCCTCACTCTCAGCATACCGCGGGTCAATATGCCCGTTGGTGACAAACAGATCCATGTGGCCGTCCGAATTCAGGTCGTCCATAATCGTGCCGAAGCCCAGTTTGGGCAGCGACGGCTCACGCAGACCTGTCAGATGGCTGACATCATGCAGCCCCTGCGCCCCGCGGTTCTGATACAGCGTGTTGGATTCACCTGTAAAGTGCGTCAGCAGCAGATCGGGCCAGCCATTACGGTCGTAGTCCCCATAGGCCACTCCCATGCTGGCCTGAGGTTCCCCGGTGGCACTGAATGCACCGCCCAGCAGCTGAGCACTTTCTGTGAAGCCGGTGCCGCTGCCGTTGTTGATAAACAGAAAATTGGCCGTGGTGTCGTTGGCAACGTAGATGTCCGGCCAGTGATCTCCATTCATGTCGGCTATGACAACCCCCAGCGCCTTGTTGCCGCGACCGAACAGACCCAGCGTCTGAGCACATTCCACCAGCCGACCGTCACCCTCGTTGCGGAAATACAGATCCGGCTCAGGCTCGACATTGCGCGGATGACAGATGGATGGAATCCCATCCTTGTCAAGGCACTCCACCGGGTTGCAGGGGTCATAGATGGCGTAGTTGCAGACGTACAGGTCGAGGTCGCCGTCCCGATCAGGGTCACCCCACGCCGGAGTGGAGCTCCAGACTCGCCGCGCACCAATCAGCGAAACTCCAGCGTCCTGCCAAGTTCCATCCCCCAGATTCAGAAACAGGCGACTGATGCCGGCGTTGGCAATAAACAAATCGTCAAAGCCATCGTTGTTGAAATCCCCGGCTGCCACTCCGTGTCCAAATCCCTCGTCCTGCAGAGCCGAGTCAGCAAAGACATTCACAAACCGACCATCGCTGGTCTGGCGGTAAAGCTGGTCAGGAACCCAATTGACAGCTGCAGGCGGGCAGGGATCACCCCCCTGAGTCAGATACAAATCCACCAGCCCGTCGCGATCAAAGTCCAGCCAGCCACAGCCACCACCGGTGGATTCCACCATCAACGCGCGCGGACTGGCCCCGTTGTTGTACACGTGGTGCACACCAAGTTCCGCAGCGGCATCCACAAGACGCGGAAAGGAAAGAGTTTCAGCGGCGGTATCAGCAGCAGCCTGCCGGGCCGTTTCCTTCGGACGAAAATCAAAACGGGGGCGTTCGATAGTACCGTCAGGCTGACCGCCTGAAGCGGCAGCCGCGGAAGATGCAGAACCTGAAGAAGTCTGCGAATCACAGCCGAAACCGATCAGGCAGATCGGCAGCAACAGTCCGCACAGGAATGCTGCAGGGCGGCTGGGTGATGCATTGTGCCGGCGCTGTCGGCCTGTGGAAAATTGCGGGACAAGCCCCCGATTCATAGCGCTCTCCAAACCTTCAGACATGGAGCGGCGTTTCAGCCCTGAGCAATAAAAAACCGCATGGCAGTGACTGCCATGCGGTATCATACACAGTTCCTGACAAGCAACACTGTGCGGAGCAGAAATTTGCGTCCGCGGCAGCCGCTGTTCAGTATTCGCCAATGACGTTGCCGTCACGACGATGCTGCAGGTTGTAGCGAATCAGGTTGTCGATCGTTTCGCTGAGGAAACGCACCGAACCGTCGCACAGCACAACCTGGCAACCACCAGTGTGATTGCTGGAGGGTGAAGAACAGCGAGGGTCCCACTCGTCGCCCGGCAACCACGCCTTGTTGGTCAGGTTGATCGGGTTACGCATGCTGTTGACAGCGGCCAGAGGTGATGCCCAGTTGGCGTCAAACTTCGGCTCGCGGTTCAGACCGTTGCTGCTGGCACGCCAGTGCATCGATTCAAACAGCATGATGGTGTTCGAAGTACCGTCAGAGACTTCGTGCATACCACGAGAACCGCGGTACATGAACACACCGTTGATGTTCGGGTTGTCGTTGTTCCATCGCTCGCTGATCCATGGAGTACCAGCTGAGCCACGCACGAAACGGCCGTTGGTGCTTGGAAATTCTGGAACCGTCGGACAGTCTTTCCAACCGCCCCAGATGTGTCCCATGTTACCAACATAGTCCAGACCGCCAGCAGGTCCCTGGTAAGGAGCCGTGCCCCAGCCACCATTATCGATTTCGATCAACTGGTCACGGCGGACCTTGGTCTGATCGTTCGATGGGCAAATGAAGACCGGAATCACCTGCTCAGCCAGCTTACGAGGTGAAGGCAGACCGTTCACTGAGCCAGTGTAACCCATGCCGATGTTCGGCAGAGTTCCGTTGGCAACGTTGAAGTAGGCAGAAATCTGCTGGTACAGCGGAGCCTGCTCCATGTAGGGCAGGGCCATCACTGTCCACGGCCATGAACCGTTGGGATAGCGAGGATTGTTCGGGTCCGGCTGGTTGTGGTTGTCGCCGTTGAACCAGTTCATCGGGAACTGATTGTACGTGTCATGGTAGTTGTGACACGCAAGCCCCAGCTGCTTCAGATTGTTCTTGCACTGTGTTCGGCGAGCAGCCTCACGGGCCTGCTGCACGGCTGGCAGCAACAGGGCGACCAGGATTGCAATGATGGCGATGACCACCAGAAGTTCGATCAGAGTGAACGCGTTTCGGCGTGACGATGACTTTTTCATAGCTTTATGTCCTGCACAATCTGTGCGGCAAAATGACCATCTGGAATGGGAATCGGGCGCGAAGAAAAAATGGCCCAATAAGTACCTGTGAACCAACCCTGAGCATCAAAGTTACAGCTGGCAGATCCTGTGGCCTGAACGAACAAGGCTCTTGTTTGGAACAAGCACACAGGAAAGCCAGACACTCGTTGGTTGACGCTGAAGCAACAGCGCCGGGATGAGGAGGCCGTGCATGCCTTGAAATTGACGAAGTCAGTTCTTCAAGGTCGCGGTTCGCTCCGGCGAACCAGGCGAAAACGCTCGCGCCAGTGATTAGTTTGTAAGTCCGTCAGTGAGATGTGCCTGCGATCAGGCCATCAACGTGAAGACTATCTGGCAACGAGCCAATACGGCTCCTCAGGGCACGGGGCATCGCCCCGTTTCAGGCACAGGGCGGTCGAAAGATGGACATCGCCTGATAACGAGCACCGCGTTCAGAAGCGGGCAGGCTGGACATGTCACTGTGGGAAATGAGCGACAATAGAGCTTCCAGCAGAACGGCTGGATCTGTTGACTGAGTCATGCTGGCCGGCACCGGGGCGGGCAACAGCGGATTGGAATTGCTTCGACAATGAGGGCCATTGCACGGAGCAAAAGGGTTCTTTGCCGCTTCCGGCACAGC
>CAXBSH010000163.1:0-11693 GCA_963977705.1 uncultured Planctomycetaceae bacterium | reverse complement strand
CAGAAATCCCGTCAGCAGCCCAGCAACGAATGCTCCTGTGGCGGATCCGCCGGAAAAGAACTGTGCGAAGACCGAACGTGTCAGGCACGGAGCTGTGGCCTTCCGTCGAATTCGAAAGGAAATCCATCCCGCAGCGTGCAATCCCTGAAGCATCAGCAGGATTCCGGCCACAATTGCAAACAGCGACTGCAGCCAGACCGTTTGTCCCTGAGCCTTCAGCAGCTTGGCGCCGACGGCGGAGATAAGAACTCCCAGGAAGCAGTAGGTGACGATTCGACCGCTGCTCCATGCGAGCTGACGAAAGACCGCAGATCTCAGACGGCCCGCTCCGAGGCTCATTGTGGCTGCGATGCCGCCGCACATTCCGATGCAGTGAGCAGATCCGAGCACGCCGCTGATGAAGACGAGCAGCAGTTGGGAGAATGCGGGAATCATGTGGAGGCCGCCTCCGCCGCTGCCGTCTGAGTTGCGTCGACAGACGGCGCCGCATTGTCGCTTGTGACGTCATTGCCGACTGGCGGGCTGCTCATCAAACGTAATGAGTTCGAAATTACAAGCAGGCTACTGACGATCATCAATCCTGCGGCGACGGCGGGATTCAGCCATCCTGCTGCAGCCATGACGACGCCCGCAAAGTTGTACCCAAACGCCCAGAACAGGTTCTGACGGATGACTCGTGTCGTTCGAGCGGCCAGTTTCATCGCCCAGGGAATACGGCTGAGATCATTGGTCAGCAGACAGACCTGCGCAGATTCTCGGGAGACATCCGCACCGCAGCCCATCGCGATCCCCGCTTCACTGACCGCCAGCGCCGGAGCATCATTGATCCCGTCACCCACCATCGCCACACCACCACCGGCACTGGCCGCCAGCACGGCACTGGCCTTGTCACCCGGCAGCAGACCGCCACGAATCTCCGGAATCACCAGCGGTCCCCGTATGCCTCGCTCCGTAGCAGCAATCTCCAGCACCCGCCCCAGCTCCTGCCGAAAACCCTCCACACGCCCGGCTCGATCACCCGTCAGAATCACACATTTCAAGCCCAGTTGCTGACAGTCCAGCAATGCGCTTGCAGCCTCCGCTCGCAGGGATTCCCCAAAAGTAAACAGTAATCTCGGAACTCCATCCACGGAATACACAACAATCGACGCTGCCAGCTGATCCGCCTCACTCAACCCCTGCAGCACTCGCTGACGCACAAATTCAGACGCCACACCGTAGCCAGCAAACTCATAACTGCCCAGACGCAGCTCGCGACCCTCAACACTCTCCGCTCGCACACCAGCACCAGGACACGATTGAATTCCCCGCAGGCTCTGCTCACCAGACTCCGTCGGCCCCGTACATCGCCTCTCACGGCCATACCGCGCAATCGCCAGCGAAAAAGGATGCCGCGAACTTCCAGCAAGAGCCACTGCCTGACCCAGATCGGCGGACACCTGCCCATCACCACAGCTCAGATCCACCATGCGCAAGACACGCGGCTCGCCAGTCGTCAGTGTGCCGGTCTTGTCAAAACAGATCGTCGAAACCCGCGCCAGTCGCTCAATCGCCTCACCACTGCGAAACAGCACCTGACGACTCGCAGCCAGACTCAATGCTGTCCAGACTGCAAGCGGAGTCGCCAGACCCAGAGCACATGGACACGAGATTAACAGCACACTCAGCCCCGCCTGAATCGCCTCTCCCGGGCCGCGCCACCAGTTCAGCACGACCGCACACAGCGCCACAATCCCCACTCCCGGAAGAAACCAGCCACTCACACGATCCGCCAGACGCTGATAGCTGCCACGCGACAGACGCGCGTCCTGCAGCAGCTGCAGCAAACGACCAAAAGACCCCTGACGAAATCCACACAGAACTCGAACCAGTACCGGACTGTCCAGATTCACCGTTCCAGCCAGAACTCGCTCGCCCGCAGACTTCTCAATCGGCTCACTCTCACCTGTAAAAATCTGCTCATCCACTGAACAGGGACCCTGCAACACTTCCGCATCCACCGGAAAACGATCGCCCGGCAGAACTTCCAGAACATCACCCAGGGACAGCTCGCTCGAAGCAACCTCCACCAGACACCCACCCTGTCGCCGTCGCGCTGTCTGAGGCAGCAGACCCGCCAGCTGATCCAGAGACTCCACCGCCCGCTGACGACCCTCCGCCTCCAGCCAGCGACCAAATGTCACCATCACCAGCACCGCAGCACCCACCTCAAAATACACCTGCTCACGCCCCCGCAGCACAGCCTCCACAGACACCCCATACGCCGCCGCCACACCCACCGCAATCAACAGGTCCGTCGACCAGATTCGCCGTCGCCACGATTCCAATGCACTCTGCAACAGTGGCACACCCAGCAGCAGCAGCACCGGAAAACTCAGAAGCATGCTCAGCCAGCGAAACAACTCAAACAGCTTCGACTGAAACGCATCACGCTCAACCTCATACACATCCAGAGACCACATGGTCATCGTGAATGCCATCAGGTTCATTGAAAAGAAGATGGCCAGACCCAGACGTACCACGGTCCAGCGGACTGCACCTGGCTGCCCCCGCTCAGCCGTGATCGCATGTGCCATCCGGCAGCCAAAACAGCAGTAAACAGACTGCGCAAAAACCGGCAGACCACACCACACACAGACGTGCCCTTCCGCGTCTGAATGCTGCCCGCAAACGTCTTCCGCTCTGTTCACTGACCGACTCATGGAGGCAGTACCAGTTCCGTCTGCATCGCTGGAAAGAAATACCGCAGGATGTACACCACAGTGAAGATCCAGAAACCCAGCCAGATCACACGCACGTACCAGGGAATCTCGTTACCACGGTAATAGTGATACACATGTTCCTGTTCCGGAGTACTCTGGTCCGGCCCCGGCAGCAGTTGTTCAGACATCGGCGTCCAGCTCCTGTTCATTCTTCAGCATGCAATACTTCGGCTGTTCCAGATCACGAAACATTCCGTTCACAGCCGCCCACAACAGCAGAAAAAAGAAGCCCGCACTGGCCAGCAGATAGTTGATCACCGGAGTCACAGCAAACGCTCCATCCGCCGGCATGCCTCCCGTCCCGGAAGAACTGCTCTCTGCCAGTCGAGCGAACTCCATGAACTTCATCACGAAACCAGCCATACTTGGTATCAGAATCAGCACACCCAGAGCCACCGTCACTTTCCACCCAGTGGTTCGACCAGCAACCGCTCTCATCGCACCTGCTCCTCTCCGCCAACCGCTGGCTGCTCTGCGTCCGCCGCCTCAGCAGACTCCGACTCCACTTCCGGACGAATCAGTGCCGCCGGAACGTACGCCTCGTAATACGGATAACTCTCCTGCCAGGATCCCAGCCACTGAATATAGGTCAGCATCGCCAGACCATTCCGATTGGGCTTGTCCGGATGACCGTCAAACAACCACGGATACTCAGGCATCGGAGATCCTGCAGAAACACTCTCCGGATGGAAAAAATGCACCGCATGCCAGTCGTTCGATCTGCGGCCTCCCTCACGCGATAGATCCGGCCCCACGCGGCGAGTCCCGAACATCACCGGTCGCTGCAGCTCATTCTGATATTCCTCAGATCGAGCCACCGGCCCCCAACGCTGCTCTTCATTCGACACCGGTCGCACAAACTGACTGTGACAATGCCAGCAGCCCTCGCCCACATACACCCGACGACCAGCACGCAGAGCCTCCGCACATGTCTCATTCCACCAGGCATTGTCCTCGGTTGCACCGCCCGGAGGTTTACCGAAGGCCTTCTCAAAACTCTCCGGATAACGACGCGCCAGATCCTCGAACTGATACCGCAGATTGGCATTCACCAGCTGCTCCGCCGTCTTCTCCGGATAACGCTGATACATCAGCCACGGCACAACTGCGTTCGAGACAAACGCCAGAGCAAAAAAACCCAGACCTGCCACATACAATACGCCCGACTTGCTCTCAAACATGACTCAGGATTCCCGCTCGCACACAACACAGTTCCGCTGCCCACAAAACACCACCAGCACTTACGCCACCACCGGCTGCAGTGACACTTCCACCGCCGGTACCACCGGACTTCGCAACGTCAGCCAGATATTCGTCAGAAATGCCAGCAGACCACCAAACATCGACAAACCCGCCAGAATTCGCAGCACCCAGAACGGCTGCGAAAACTCCACGGAAACATCCCACGGCTCCAGCGCTGCCCACGACCAGCCCTGAAACAGACCCAGCAGAATCAGGTCTCCGGCCATCACCAGAATCCCCACCGTCGACAACCAGTAATGCAGCTCACACAACCGCACACTCGCCCACGGACGATGCAGCACCCGCGGCAGCAGATACGTCATCATCCCCATGATCCACATCGTGAACACTCCAAACATCACCAGATGAGCATGCCCCACAACCCAGTCACTGAAGTGAATGATCTTCTGAAACGTCAGTGTCACCTGAAATGCACACTGCAGACACGTCAGGAAATAATGCACCATCCCCGTGTAAAACCACCGCACCGGCAGGTTCTTCTTCACGATGTCAAAATTGCCCCAGATCGACCCGAAGAAATTGATCACAACCGTCGCGACCACCAGCTCAACGGCAATTGTCGAAACCACAGCACCATACTGCAGAAACATCGGGATCGGCGTGTACAGAAAGTGATGAATGCCCTGCAGCGGATAGAAAAATGCCAGCCCCCAGAAACCCACCAGCGAAAGCCCATGACTCCAGATCGGCTTCCGCGTCAGAATCGGAACAAAATAATACATCAGCCCCCAGCCCAGCGGAGTCACAAATAGTCCCACAAGGTCATGAATGAACAGCCCGCCAACTGCACCCGCACTCGATCCCGTCACCAGGTACTCCGGAACAAAATTCCCCATCGCATAAGTCAGAAATGTCCACACAAAGGCCGCCATGAAATACCACAGCGACACATAGACCGGACCCTTCATCCGCGCGATCGGAGTCATAAAGTTGATCGCCACCAGCAGCAGTCCCAGCTGCGCCGCTGGATCAATCCACACCGGAGTCTCTCCCCACTCCAGACCCTGCGCCTGCCCCAGCAGAATTCCCACCGCTGTCGATAACACCACCAGCTGCCACGCACCAAAAATTAACCACGACAGCCGACTGTTCAATACCGGCTGCAGCGTCAGTCGCGGAACCGCCCAATGCAGACAACCCAGAAATCCATTCGCCAGAAAACCATACGCCACCGCATTCGTATGCAACATCCGCCAACGACCAGGCGAAAACAATTCCAGACCACGCAGCGGGTTATGACGAATCAGCTGAAATGACATCAGCAGCCCCGCCAGCATGCTGGTCGTCAGAAACAACAACGCAGCATAGAAATACATCCGCACGATCTTCTCATCCACCAACCGCTCACGCACCGCACTCTGTTCTGTTCCACTCATGGCTGTCGTCGTTCCCCGTCTTGTTTCCGCCGCCTTCACCAAAACTCCCCTGCACCCGGGACCACCGAGCACCAGCTCGGTAACACCAGCCCACCAACCCGCGGCTCGGCAGAAGCCTCACCCTCACACCCGGGACCACCGAGCACCAGCTCGGTAACACCAACCCACCAACCCGCAGCTCGGCAGAAGCCTCACCCTCCCACCCGGGACCACCGAGCACCAGCTCGGTAACACCAACCCACCAACCCACGGCTCGGCAGGAGCCTCGCCCTCCCACGAAGAACTTCACTGCCCACTGACCACTGATTACTGACCACTGACCACTGCCCACTGACCACTGACCACCGTCGTTCAATCCGTCAGCCGACGATACGGCCTGTACTCCCCGAACGGACTGATCACCGCCATCGTCCAGCCAAAAACCAGATGAGTCGATAAAGCCACCCACCATGGCAACAACTCGTTATCCGTAATCCAACGACCACCAAACAATAACGGCTGCAGCCACACCAGAATCAGGTAGTAATTGACACCCCATACCAGCACACCCAGCAACGTCCCCACGATCGCTCGAACAATCAAAGGACGCCCCTCCGACAGCATCGAAATCACCATGTGAAACACCACCCCCAACACCATCCCCGTGCCAATGTACAGACAACATCCCAGCGCCAGGATGACGCCATCATCAATCAGGTAATCCGAACCACCCTGCGACGTCAGCCGCAGTGCCTGCTCGCCCAGAGGAAAGGTTAGATAGACCCCGATAATTCGCAGAGGATGCTCGCCCGCAACCGTCGATCCAATCACGTTGAACAGCAGACTGGCCATCGCAGCCACGCCACCCAGCACAAATCCCGTCATGGCATAAAACGCACTGTAAAATCGCTGCGGCGCCCACACTGCTGGCACCTCCCGATCAGCAATCTCAGACTCCAGACTCGCCACCTGCTGCTTCAGCTGACTCAGAGACTGCCGCAACGTTTCCAGTTCCGAATCAGACATCGCCCACTCCTCCCCAACCCCGACACTCAACTCAGAAAACCACAACGGAACTGCAACCCCGAACATCAGCAGCTTCACTCTTCCTGATCACCAGCCTCAACTGAATCCGCCGCATCGATGTAGGGCTTCAACAGCCCCGCCGGAATCTCCGCCACACCACGCAGCGTCTCCTCACGACGCCGACCGGAAACCTCCAGCACATAACTGACCAGATTCCAGATCGTGTCCGGCTCACTCTCCAGAACACCCCGGAATCCGGGCATTGGAGTCCCATTGATTCCATTCAGAATCCGCCGATAAATATCCATTGGCTCCTGACCACCTCGCAGCATCCCCGAACTCAGGTCGGCAGCTCGAGTCGCATGTCCCCAGATGTCACGACCAATGTTGTCCTTCGTATGACCACGCCCATCCTCGCCATGACACTTGCTGCAACCCTTTGTCAGAAATGCCTCCCGACCGGCTGCCACTCGCTCCATCGTCAGCTCCGGCTGCGGTGTCAATGGCTGCGTTGCCAGTGAACCTGCCTCCAACCAGCGAGACTTCACCGTATCCACATACTCAGCCACTGTCTCCGGCTCCAGCTCCTCGGCAGCCTCCGCTTCACTCGACAACAGAAACTCCAGCTCACCCCGCCGCGACAACACCAGCACATAATCCACAACCGCTTCCAGATCCCGCTTCGGCAACAGACGGAATGCCGGCATCGATGTTCCCGCAATGCCACGGATCAAAGTCTGAATCAAATCCTCACGCCGCGGCTTACTGCCATACGCAGTCGAGGTAAACTTGAAAATCCCCTTCGTGTAATCCCGAGGACGCGGGTACAGACTCGCCGCAACCGGGCCATCACCAGCCCCCGCAGTCCCATGACACTGAACACAACGCAGCAGATACACGGCCTGACCATGCTTCAGATGCAACTGCAGCCGCCGACGATCCGCCTCCGATTTCGGCAAAGCAACGCCGACAAAACGTGGCTCTAGCGATGTACCCGACTCCTTCCGCACCGCCGTCGTGACCGTAAATCGCAGCTCCTCAGGCAGCTTCACCGCCTGCGCAGAAGATTCCCACTCCGCCAGCTCTGCTCGCTCACAGCCCATCGCCAGCAACACCACCGCCGCCAGCACAACACTACGTCTTACAACGTGTTCCCAGACCATGTCCGCTCTTCCGTCGTCAGCTGCCGCCATGGAGTCACTGATCGCAATACCACACCTTCCGATCCCACCCCAAAGGCAGGCCTCACGAAAGTTGCCTCTGACCCACAACGCAGTAACCGTGCCAATCCCTCGCAGACACGCCAAACTCAAAACGCTTTTTCTCAAAACAGGGCGCACGCTGGGCCTTCTGCTCCGAAAAACCACAAGCTTCCAAACGGAAAACCATCGCAACTGCAGGTCTCTGCCGGTTCACTGCGCCCCTCAGACAGACGCTCTCACAACCCAGCAACAGACCCGCACACTTCAACTGTGCTGAAACCGCGCGCGCACTCTGGCACGCTGCACACCTGACCCTCGCACCGCACTCAGACAGCGGTCAGAACACCTGCAGGTCCACTCGCACAGGACGATGATCCGAACCGTTCCCACCCAGAATCTCGCGGCTCAGACGGAACACACCATCCGTATACAGCACATGGTCAATCACCAGCCCGAATGGAAAACCCGGACGACTGTACCACGTCGGCTCCAGACCATCGCCAGCCGCCGCACTCCGCAGACCAGCACGCTTTTGAAACTGCCCAAAGATCGGTGACCATGGAGTCAGGTTAAGATCGCCCAGCACAATCACAGGCCGACCGTCCACCGCCTGCAACTCACGCACCCGATCCGCCAGCACCCACAGATGCTCATTCCGCATTCGATACTGCCACGAATCCATCGGCGGCCGTGGATGCGTGGCAATCACATGCACACTCCGATCAGCAGACACCTGCACCAGCGCTTCAATCGACGGCACTGATGGCAGACGGTAATTCACCAGCGAGGAATTCCGCAGGGGGTGACGTGACAGCAGACCAATTCCAAAATGCCCGGGCTCACGCTCCGTCCACACAAAATGCGGATACTCGGCCGAAAACTCAGACTCCAGTCGACGACGCAGAGCACTCGTCAGCTCCACAACCGCAATCACATCCGCATCACACAACCGCAGCGATGCCAGCACGGCCTCCAGATCCGGATTGTCTGCCCGCACATTCACGGTGCAGACCGACAGATCCGCTCTGGCCTGCCCAACCACCGATTGCTCAGGCAACCACGCTGCTCGCAGCCACCACAGATGCCACGCCAACACGGCCACGCCACACGCCAGCCACGACCGCGGCAGCTTCAGCAGACAGCTGAGCAGAATGATCGGCAACAGCACCAGAACCTGCTGCACACGCAGGCTTACCAGCAGCTCGGCCAGAAACCAGCGGTCAGCCAGCAACCCCGCACAGGCCACAGCCACAAACGCCACCACACACACTTTCACGGCAGCGGCAACGCCAGACATCGCAGTCAGTCGTCCTGCTCACCACCAAACCGCTTCACCTCACGCGAACGACGCTCGCGACGACGGAAGGCCTCAAAACCTTCCAACTGGTACTCCGGAAGAACCGTGTTAATTCGCTTCTCAATATTCGTCAGCTCACCACCCTGGGCCAGAGTCACAAACGTGACAGCTCGGCCATTCTGGTCCGACGACAGACGACCGGTTCGACCCACACGATGCACGTAGTCATCGCAGTACTCAGGTATGTCGTAGTTGATAATGTGCGAGATACCGCTGACGTCAATTCCTCGACCAACCACGTCCGTCGCAATCAACAGCCGCAGCTCACCCGCTCGCAAGGCCCGAATCACACGATCACGCTTGCTCTGCGGCATGTCGCCGTGAATGCAGGCGATCCGACTGGATTTCAGACGCCGTGAAAAGACATCATACAGCTTGTCAGCGCCACGCTTGGTCCGAGTAAACACAATGACCTGCGAAGGCTTCTCATGAGCCAGAATGCGCAGCAGCAGTGGCAGCTTGCGATCCTCATCCACCGTCGCATAAAACTGCTCGATCGTGTCCACCACAACACGATCTTCCGACAGATCGACAGACTCTGGCTGAACCATGTATCGCTGAGCCAGTTTCATGACGTCAGGTGGCATCGTCGCTGAAAGCAGCAGCGTCTGACGGTCAGACGGACAGGCTTTCAGGATCCGCTCAATGTCCGGACGAAACCCGATGTCCAGCATCCGGTCCGCTTCGTCCAGTACCGCGATAAACAACTCAGATAATCGCAGGGCTCCACGCTTCATCAGGTCCTGCACTCGCCCCGGTGTCCCGATGACAATCTGAGCACCCCCGCGCAGATCTTCAATCTGACGGCCCATCGGACGACCACCGACCGCCAGCGCAAACCGCAACGGCATGTTCCCAGCCAGCTTCCGCGACTCCAGATACACCTGCTCGCTTAATTCACGAGTCGGAGCCAGAACAAGTACCTGCACAACTCCACGATTGCTGTCCACCTGCTCCAGTGTCGGCAGCATGAAGGCAGCCGTCTTGCCGGTGCCGGTTCGAGCCTGACCAATACAGTCCCGACCCGTCAGAGCAATCGGAATCAAAGCCGCCTGAATCGGACTGGGGAGCTCGTAACCAATTTTCGCCAGCAGCTTCAACGTCGCTGTACTGAGCCCTAACTGGTCGAATGTTGTGGTTTTTTCCGAGGATTCTTCCAAGATTTCTTCCGTCTGCGCAGCATCAGGCCTGCAGGAATGACTGGTGAATTTTTGCTCTCTCTGGACTGTAGGCCGAAACTGGCCACGGGTCAACCTGCATCACCAAACAGCCGGCAGTTGATGCAGACCGGGAATTTCAGGAAAATGCAGGATTTTCCCTCGATGCACCCCCAGCCCGATTCTGCTCTAATCCGCTCCCAGGGGCTCCAGCAATCACTCGCACCCCGGTACAGCCCCCCCCGAAACTGCCTGCAAACCATGAAATACTCCCCCGGAAAACTGCTTTCCCTGCTGCTCCTCCTCGGCCTCACGGCCGCTGGCTCAGCACTCCTGTGGCCAGTATCCCCAGCACCCGCAGAACTCTACAAAACCGGGAAAACGGCAGCCCTCAATGCCGACTGGAAAACCGCTGGTTCTGTCGCCGATCAACTCCAGAAACTTCCCGAATGGCGCGCCCATGCCGGATTGCTGCGTGGCTTCATTGCCCGCGGACGCGGACAGCTCAAGGAAGCACTGCTGCTGTTCAGCCTCGCCAATTCCAACCCCGCAACTCGCACTGAAGCCTACTTCCACGCCGGCTCCATACTGCACCAGCAGCAGCAGTTCAAACAGGCCATCCTCCTGCTCAGACAAGTCCTCGACTGGCAGCCCGATCATGTGGATGCCCTGCGACTGCTGGCCGCATCGTGGTATGACATCGGAGCCATGGAGAAGGCCATCCAGACACTGCGCGAAGTCTCACGACTCGCACCAGCCGACTACCGCCCCGTCTATATGCAGGCCTCCATCCTGCAGGACTTCGAACGCTGGGAAGATGCATCGCTGGCCTTTGCAGAAGCCGCCGCAAAAGCCCCCGCTGGATCGCCCGTTTCCACAGAAATCCACGCCGCCTGGGGCGACTGCCTGACCCAGCTGCGGCGCTGGGAACAGGCACTCAGCGTGCTGGAAAAAGCCGGTGACTGGCCCGCAGTTCTGGCACTCAAAGCACAAGCCATGTACAGCCTGCGGCGTTTCGATGAAGCCGCTCGCCTCGCAGATCTGGCACTCGCAAAAGATCCCACACAGCCAGACGCCGTACTCATCGCTGCTGCCACTCTGGAACGACAGAATCACGCCACCCAGGGTCTGCAGATCCTCAGTAACTGCCTGCAAAAACACCCGTATGACCTGAGATTGCACCACCGCACAGCGGACCTCCTCGCTGCACTCGAACGACCCACTGAGGCCGAACACTACCGCAGACAGGCCGGCGAAATCGCAGCCCTCCGGACTCGCTTCTCCACCGCCCAACAAACACTTGTGCAGGACACCACCACCGTCGAAAAACGACTTGAAGTTGCAGCCCTTGCCGAACAACTGGGCGAACTGCAGACCGCAGAACGCTGGCTGCGAGCCGCAGTTGGAATGGCACCGGAACTCCCCGCCACAAACTCGGCACTGGAACAGTTCCTGCAAAAACATCCCCCCACACCAGACAACAACAACACCCCGCCCGCAAACACCCTCACGCCCTCACCCCTCACCAATAACCCCGAATTCTGAACACACCCCTACCCCCCACTCTCCCC
>CAXBSH010000162.1:0-11721 GCA_963977705.1 uncultured Planctomycetaceae bacterium | reverse complement strand
GCCTGACCTGACGGACCCGGCAGCCTCTCCCGTCGCATCTGAAATCAACTGCTGCACCAGCCTCCGTCGCTCTTCAGGAGCAGCATTCAGCAGCCGATTCATATCCTGCTCAGATAACTGCTGCAGCAGTTGATCGCGAAGTTCCTGTGGCACTGCTGACAGCAGACTTTCCACAGCAGACGCGGGATCACCCTCGGCCGGTTGCTGAGCCCGCTTGTCAGACGCCGGTCGATCCTCCGACTGGCCAGCCAGACGCCGCAGATCGAAACCACTGCCCCCCGGCCCCAACCACGACTCCTGATCCTTTTCCACTCCCTCGGAGGAAAACACGCCAGCAGACGCCGGCTTCGCATTTGCTAATTCATCGCCCGCAGCCTGCAGATTCTGGCCAAATCGATTCAGCACCTGCTCTACATCACCGACAGAATGCTCTGGAACCAGTTGCAGCAGAACCTGCGAATGACTGAGAATCAATGCGGCCCCGTAGCCCGACCATGTCTGACTGACAGCCCTGCGAATATCTGCGGACATCGTGATCAGAAAATACATAGCTGTCATGCAGATTACGATGCCCCGCACCAGGCCCAGCAATGCTCCAAGATGCCGATCAAATCCACCAAGGCGAGCGTCCTCGAGCCACTTACTGACCAGTCCTGCCCCAAGAAACGTGGCCCCGCACAGTACCACGTAAATCACCAGCATTGAGATCCAGTGTTTCAGCGGAGGATCCACTGCAATCAAGGGCTCAATCAAGGGCGACAATGCCCCCGAAAACTTGAAACACAGCAGCAACGCCGCAGCCCACGCCAACTGCGACAGCAACCCGCGAGTTGCGCCGCGAATTGTGCAGAATAACAGCACTGCCAGCACGATCAGGTCAACAATCTGAGACGGGTTCATCTGCCGACATCCATGAACGAGGATCCGAAATCAGCCCGTTCATTGTAGGCAGTTCGGGAGATTCGGAGAAAGGGCGAACTTTGTCATCGTCCCGGAGGATTTGCCGAATGATAGCCAATCAGATGTGAAAATCCGGCAGAGAAGGGCACTCAGACCGCGCAAACTGCAAATGGCGACACACCCACTCGCTCAATCAGAACTGCCGGCGACTGTCCAGCAACAGCGTTACCGGCCCGTCGTTCAGCAGTCGCACATCCATGTGAGCCTGAAATTTCCCGGTTTCTACGGGCAGTCCATGCCCACGCAACTCCGCAATCACACTCTGATAAAGCGGTATTGCCACTTCCGGACGAGCTGCCGCCACAAAACTGGGGCGTCGCCCCTTCCTGCAGTCCCCATACAGTGTGAACTGGCTGACCAGCAGCACGGCCCCCGCTACCTCCGCCAGCCCAAGGTTCATCCGCCCCTCAGAATCCTCGAAGACTCGCAGTCCGGCAATCTTCTCCGCAATCCAGACGACGTCCTGCTCAGTATCATCACCAGCGATCCCCAACAGCACCAGAAAGCCTCTTCCAATCTGGCCCGTAATTGCACCATCCACTGTCACCGATGCCTCGGAAACTCGCTGAACTACCGCTCGCATGACGGCCCTCGCATATCCGCAATCACGAACCGGTCGAAGGCCAATCCCGATAGATTCAGCGGAGATCGCCCGGTCAGAATCAGCTCACATAGAATCTCTGCCGTTCCCGCAGACATCTGCAGACCCGAACGGAAATGCCCTGCCCCTGCAAACAGGTTTTCAAAACCCGTTACCAAACCCAGAAATGGCAGCCCGTCAGGAGTCCCGGGACGCAGTCCAGCCCACGTCTTCACGACCGGTGCCGACTGCAGCTCAGGCGACAGATCACAGGCAAACTCCAGCAGACCACGCACACCGGAAACTGTTGTACTGCGACAGAATCCAGCGTCTTCCTCCGTCGATCCCACCAGAATCAGACCATCCTCACGCGGTACAAGATACCTCCGGCCACTCTCGATCACATGCGGCAGCCAACCCGGCTGTGTCTGCAACAGCACCATCTGACCACGAATGGGCCGAATCGGAATTGGTATTCCAAATTGCTCGAGGATCGTTCCGGTCCACGCTCCGGACGTCAGACAAACAGCAGTCGGCACCAGTGTCCTGTCAGACAGGCGGACAGCGATAATTCTTCCGGAATGCTGCTCCAGCACGGCCTCACCAGCCTGCTCCAGAATCATCACACCAGCCTTCAGGCAGGCGTTCTGCAGTACACGCAGATGCCACGGATTTCTTACCTGCGCGAACTCCGGGAGCCACGTGGCTGCTGACCAATTCGCTTTGAGTTGGGGTATCCGCCGCCGCAGATCCGCACCTTCCAATGCCTCTGCTGCAACCCCATCCCGCTGCCAGCGCATTGCCTCGGCAGCAGCCTCACCCGAAGTATCCGCCAGCAGAACCGAACCACACACACGATAGCCGTTATCTTCCCCCGTCAGTCGCCGCAGCAATTCATTCAATTTCGGCCAGCACTCAAAACTGAACGACCTGAGACGCGCTTCAGCCGACTCGGACTGGACTGCCCTGCCCGGCGGCAACATTCCGGCCCCGGCCCACGAAGCCTCAGTTCCAGCCCGAGCACGCTCGACCAGAGTCACAGCCATACCACGCTGCCGCAGCAGCAGGGCCGTTGTCAGCCCCACCACTCCGCCGCCCAGCAGTACAACTCCAGCCCCCGCGTCAGACATGCTCAGGGCTGCTTCTTCAGGCCAAGACAATACAGCGATTCTCGCCGCCCTGCCCCATCCCCTGTCGACGTCCGCATGAATAACTGGCCGTCAACGGTCACTGCTGATGCAAAACCAGAATCACCCAGCTGGTTCTGAGCCACCAGCTCGTACTTCTCGGGATTTGCTTTGATCACCCACGTTGTTCCGGCTTCATTGGTTGCCAGAATCAGATCACCCACCAGCAACGGTGAACTGGAAACCGGACCACGCAAACGCTGCTTCCAGCGTTCTTCTCCGGTCTTCGCATCCCAGCAGTAAAACACACCCTGATCACTGAACGCATAGACGGATCCACCTGTCACCAGCATCGACTGTTCGTAACACTTCACCTTGTTCTTCCAGACGACACCGGAACCATCAGCACGAACCGCCACTGTTTCTGCATCCGGATAACCACCACTGGCAAATACGAGGCCATCTTCCCAGATACACGTGCCGCAGGTGGCCATAGTCAGACAGGGAGTACTCCAGAGCGGAGCACCAGTTGCCGGATCATACGAGGCTATCATCTTGGTTCCACTCAACAGCAGCTGATCACGACCATTCAGTTCAGCGATGATGGGCGAGCCCCAGTTCAGCATCAACGGACGCTCACGCACCCAAAGTTGCTCACCGTCCCGCAGACGAAAAGCCCGAATCCATGCCGTCGTGTCGCAGTCTGCCGTCACAATCAGTGTATCGCGATAGATGGTTGGTGACGCCGCATAACCGTACTCATAAGCCTGAGGCCTGAAGTTCCCGGCATCGACCCGCCACACAACTTTGCCGGACATATCCAGTGCCACCACCTCAATCTTTTCGTGATGGCAGAACGACAGATACAGCAGACGACCATCCGATGCAGCTGTGGATGACGCATGAGTATTCTTGGCATGCACCGGCGGAAAACCGCCCTGACTGATCGGGGTCTGCCACAGCAGCCGCCCATCCCGACGACTGAAGGCAACCACACTCTGCGTCTCTGCTGCCTCGTCAGCCGTCCCCAGAACAACGAGATCCCCCACAATGACAGGAGAGGAATGACCGCGTCCCGGAACGTCCGCCCGCCAGACAACATTCTTCTCATTGCCCCACTCCACAGGGATCTGTGGTCCGGACGGAACCGTATTATCACCGCGCGGTCCACGCCACCGCAGCCAGTCCTCTGCAGTCACAGAACTCACGCAAACAGAAAAAAACCACAGGCACAGAAAACTCTGAGCCAACATCCGCAACCACGCTGCACCCAACATCGCATCCCCCGTGTCTGCCGTGACAGGACTGAATCCACGCTGTTCATAATCACGAAACCAATGCAATCATGCCTCAGCAGGAAGTGTCCCTAAGAGACCGTACAGGTCAAGCCCACCACCATCAGGCTGCTGCATCGCCCGGATTCGCGAATTTCCAGCCCCCAGCCACAATTCCTGTGCTGCCAAACTGCAACACGCCCGCAACTTCCACTCTGCCCACCACAAAAAAACGAAAATCCCCATCAATCCACTGTGCTGAAGCCCACACCCAGTAGCAGAATCTGAAGGAGATTCCACGACCTGCCACTCCGGAAGCAGCCTGTGATTGAACCGACTCACGACACAACCCGGTCCGTCTCAATCGCCACGCGGCTGATTTTCGCCTCGCTGCTCCCCTGCCTTCTGCTGCCCCCATTTTTGCCAGTCTCCTCAGCCGACGATCACGCCAGGCTGATTGAACTGCAGACCGACAACACCACATATGTCGGCCGACTACTGAAACGCAGCGGTGATCACGTCTGGTTGATGGACCCGCTCGGATCACTCTTCCAGCTGAATGTCAGACAGGTGTCAGCATTCAAAGTCGTTGCCGATCGGTTTCAGCCCGCAACGCCGGACGAACAGATCCGCTCACTGCAGAAAGAACTGCTGGACGGCTATGAAGTTACCAGCACGCAGCACTATGTCGTCGCAGCACCAATCGGCAACGCTCAGCTGTTCGCCAAAACCCTCGAACAGCTGTATCAGGAGGTATACGCCTGCTGTCAGAATCTGGGGCTGTCACCTCAGCACCCCGAAATGCCGCTCAAAGCCATAATCTTCTTCAATGAGCAGCATTTCCAGCGTTGTTGCAGAACCGATCAGATGGCATGGTCAGCAGACCTGACCGGATACTATTCCATCCGATCCAATCGAATCTCCGTGCTGGCAGCTTCGTCACCACTCACCTCCACTACCAATGACGGCAATCAAATCTCGGCCAGGCCCCAACAACCATCCCTCGTCTCTCAGATGGTGCAGACCACACTGATTCACGAAGCCTGCCACCAGATCGGATTCAACAGCGGAATCCACAGTCGCATCTCGCACGGCCCCAAATGGCTCGTAGAAGGTCTTGCGATGCACCTCGAATCAGACAATGTTCGACGCGGGAAATCCGATCGGCTGCTCTCCCCTGCTGACACAGCCAACCCCGAACGACTGCACTGGTTCCAGACTGAGTATCTGCCGCGTCAACAACCCGGTGATCTTGCTCGCCTTATCACATCAGACGAACATTTCGCTCGCGCCCCCTTCGATGCCTACAGCCTCGCCTGGGCCTTCACTTGGTTTCTGTGCAGCAGCGAAAATCCGGATTCGCCGCGTAAGCTCGCAGATTTTGTGCGACTGACAGCCAAACAGCCCGGCCCCGGCGCAGGTTCAGCCACCCAGCGACTGGAAACGTTTCAACGCACCCTCGGTGATCCCGACCTGCTTGAAACACAACTCCTGCGTTTCATCGATTCGCTCAATCTGCACGTAGAAACACAACCCTGAGCACAATTCCCCGGCTGCGCGTTGGCACTCACTACCCACCTGCTGCTATGCTGCCTCATTCGCAAACTGTCTGTCTGCTGACTGCGGCAGACTTTACTCGTCCAGTCTGTCGGGCCCATTATGGCACCCTCCGAAACTCCTCCTGCACCTGTCTGGCTGCTGATCCTCGACTCCTGTCCACTTCCGTCAACAGAACCACCAGCCACGCAGGCAGACCAACCACTGCACTGGCACCCATTCGATGATCTCGACTGCCAGTCACTCTGCTTCGAACAGTATTACAGTCAGAATCCTGCTCCCGAAACCAATCTGGCAGACTACCTCGGTGGGCCCGCAGCCTGCTCAGAATTCCAGACACGCCTCAGCAACGCCGCGAAATCCTGTCAGCACATCAGCCTCAGGTTTCCCGCAGATTGTGGAACCAAACTACCACATGGTCAGCCGTGGCTGACCCCTTCACCGACCACCGCCCTGCCCTCGACTGAACAAAACTCAACACCGCCAGACCTGCTGATACTCTCCGCAAACGGTTGTGAATCCTTCGAGACCCTGACAGAGATTCTGAAATGGATCCTGCAGCAGCGAACTCACTGCACCGTCGCAGGATGTCCGCCCACACTGATTGTGACTGCTCTGCAAGGCGTGGCTGTCAAAGTTCCGCAACACTTCACTGCAGCCTGCTCCGAAGCCCTGATTCATGTACCACTCTGGATTCTGAGCAGAGGAATTCACTCGGCCCGATTGCAGACTCTCTGTGGCAGTCATGACCTCCTGCCTACGATTGCTCAGTTGCTCAGCCTGCCACCACTTCAGAACGACCACTGCCCTGCCCCGGACGATGTTACTCCGCCTGCACTGCTGCAGACTCCGGTCAGCCTGTTGTGTGTTCGTGAACTGCACCCGGAGATCAACCCGCGCCTGCTGACCATCGCTGGTGGCGAATGGGTCGGGCTCAGAACACAGCACTACTTTCTGGTGCACCCGGTGAATTTGCCAAACAATGATGACGTGCTGCAGACCTGCAGCCTGTATCAGAAACCGGATGACTTCTGGAATGTGAACAATTCCATCGTCGCCTGCGAGGAAATCGCCCGCGCTATGCTGGCCGCTGCCAGCCAGCAACACTGAACTGCTGCGCTCAGATCATATCAAGCTTGCGGTGGCGTCGCGCTGGCGGTCGGGCACAGGCATCACAGATACCGTGCACTTCAAGTCGATGGCCCTTCATACGAAAACCGTGTTCGGCTGACACACGCTCAAGAACCGTGGAAATCTCCTCATTCCGAAACTCGACCAGCTGGCTGCACTTCTCGCAGATAAAGTGATCGTGCTGCGGATAGCCGTAATCATGCTCGTACACTTCCCGATCATTCGATCGGGCGACTTTGCGAATCAGGCCCGCCTTCTCCAGTTCCCTCAATGTGCGATAAACAGTTGCACGACTGACTCGCCCACCGTCCCGACGAGGCTGCGTCAGACGTGAGACAATCTGGT
Source organism: uncultured Planctomycetaceae bacterium (assembly GCA_963977705.1). Taxonomy (GTDB): domain Bacteria; phylum Planctomycetota; class Planctomycetia; order Planctomycetales; family Planctomycetaceae; genus SXXK01. The sequence goes on along the minus strand of CAXBSH010000162.1, from coordinate 4,747 downwards.
CTGAATCAAAATGCTCGTGATCCGCAAAAATCTCTCGCACAATAGTCTCACGCTCCTGCGTCAGACGCATGCGGCGAGTCGCCAGAAACTCTCGAAACTTCTCGACCGGCGAAACTGTCACTTCCTGCCGGGCCAGTTCATTTGTGGCGGTTTCGTTCACAATTGGCCCCAGCGACACTCGCCCCGAGAAAGTTCACATCTGCAACGCACAGACACACTGCTGAACAGCGATTCAGCGGCCTCGACGGGATAGTCTGCCATCTGATGCCATGTTTTTCATCTGTAATCCGGCACATCAGCCCGATTCTCACCACTCAATCCGCAGTCAGCCCCGACTGATAACGCTTCAGCATGCGATCAAATGCGATTGCCAGCAACTCTTCTGAGTCGTATTCCCCGGCTTCCACTGCCCGCCGGATGGCCGCCAGACGCTCAGCACGCTGCTGGCCCCCTGCATTTTGCGCAGACCCCCCAGGCTGATCATTTTCCGAGCCCCTGGAATTTCTGCGTCTGTCTACCATGAATCACTTCCCCACCGGCATTCGCCCAGCAGAAAACATGTAACCCAAACAATCATGAAATCCGGCAAAATGCGACGATCTTTCCTGAACCCGGCAGAATTTGCTGCAAATCTTAGGCTTCCGACGGCCGAAGGTCTACGGCGATTGCCTGAATCGGGATATTTGCCCCCGCTCGCTGGCCAAACATCGTCAAAGCCTCGCCCCGGAATGAGCTCCGGACCTGTCCTCATTTGCAGTTCACAGACACACCTGCTGGAATGCCGTCTGGACCGATCACGCAGCCCTGCGAACGGGCTGTCTGTTACGGGGTCGTCCGTCCCGAATCTCAAAGACTCCAGATATGCATCGCCTGATTCCCCTCGCCCTCCTTTTTCAGCATCTTGTTCTGTCGGGCACAACGCTGCAGGCTGATCCGCTGAAAAGTCTTGAACAATGGCTTGCAGCCACTCCCCTTTCCGATGAACGTCTGCGCGAGCTGGCCACGCAGGACTTCGCAGCTGAACCACTGACCGCTCCACAGGCTGCTGCAGCCACAGAAATGCTGTGGAAATCGCGATCCGAATTCCTCCGCAGCGATCGTAAGGCTGAGCTTGATGCTCGAGAACTGGTCATCGGCGACCTCAAAATGCCGTTTTGGTATCGATCATTCGGTGCTGCCCCGGCTGAGGGACGCAGACTGTTCATCTCCATGCACGGTGGAGGAGGGGCACCGGCTGCAGTCAATGATCAGCAGTACGAAAACCAGAAACGACTGTATCAGCCTGAAGAAGGCATTTACCTCGTACCGCGAGCGGCCACCAATACGTGGGATCTCTGGCATCAGGGGCACATTGATCAGTTCTTTGATCGTCTGATCACGGACTTCATCATTTTCGAAAACGTAAACCCGGATCGGGTCTACTTCATGGGGTACTCAGCCGGTGGTGATGGTGTTTATCAGTTAGCCCCCCGCATGGCCGATCGACTGGCCGCTGCTGCCATGATGGCCGGTCATCCCAATGAATCACGCCCCGAAGGCCTGCGGAATATCGGCTTCACGATTCATATGGGAGCCCTTGATGCGGCCTTCAACCGTAACTCCGTTGCAGCTGACTGGGGACGCAGACTGAAAACACTGCAGGAAACTGACCCCGAAGGATACAAACACAGCGTCACGCTCCATGAGGGCAAAGGACACTGGATGAATCTTGAAGATCGCGTTGCTGTCCCATGGATGTCGGCATTCACCAGACAATCGTGGCCAGCAAAAGTCGTCTGGGTTCAGGATGATGTCGTGCATCAGCGTTTCTACTGGCTGCAGGTGGATCCCCAGGCCGCGAAAGCCGGAGATCAGATCACAGCAGAGGTCAAGGCCGGAAAAATCCGCATCTCAGTCTGCTCAAAAGCGGACCTGACATTACTGCTGAATGACCGACTGCTCTCACTGGACTCCCCGATCTCAGTGGAATTCCCGGATGGTTCCACACAATCGTTCACAGTGCAGCGCAAACTGGCTGTCATGGCCACTGGTCTGCTCGAGAGAAATGACCCGGTTGGTGTCCCTACTGCATCCATCACCCTCGCAGTTCCGGTCAGGCAGTAAAAAGTTAATCGTCCCTGTCCAGCCATCCCTGCATCCTGCTGAGAATCATGCAGACAGAAACAGAGAGATTTCCACGCGTCCTCGCCGCTTTCGAGGAGGGGGTCACACGAGGGCTTCACACCGGTCTGCAGATTTATGTGTCAGTCGATGGCGTGCCACTACTGCATACGGGATTCGGTAACGCTGCCCCGGGGCGTCCCATGACGCCTCAGACTCTGATGCCCTGGCGCAGTGCCGGAAAACCCCTCACGGCACTGCTGCTGCTCACAATCCTCGATCAGCCACAGCAGCAGTTGCAGTTGCCACTGAGTCACTGGTTGCCGGAGTCCATCGGGACTGATAAGTCCAGCCTGACGCTGACAGACTTATTGACCCATCAATCAGGGTTCCCCCTGACAGATACCGGCTGGCCACACTCATCGTGGGATGACAGCGTTCGCACTGTCCTGCAGACACACTGCCAGCTGCCGCGGGGAACTGCCGCATATCACCCGCAGAGCAGCTGGTTTCTGCTCGGAGAAATCATTCGCAGAGTCGTTGCGCAGGGCCAGCAAACGCCGCCGGCCTTCGCTGCTATCCTGCAGCAGAGACTCCTTGATCCACTCGGTATGCTGCAGTCCGGTTGTGGAATCACAGCGCCTGATTCACCAGAGATCGTCAATCGACTGCCGGTGCTCTACGAGCGACAGCATGGACAACTGCAGGTGAGTCCCGCCGGCGCGGCCCCATGGCTTGTAACCCCATCCGCGGGTGGCAATCTGCGGGGGCCCATTTCGGAACTTGGAAGGTTCTATGAAATGCTGCTGCGAAGCGGCAGGACGGCACAGGGGCTTGTGTTTGCAGCAGAGCCTGTCGTCCAGTTGATGACTCGTCGCCACCGAGTCGCCATGCATGACCAGACCTTCCAGCAAGTCATCGACTTCGGTCTCGGAGTCATCTGCAACTCAGCTCGCTACGGTGCTGCACTGGTCCCATACGGCTTCGGCAGTCGCTGTTCTGATTCCGCCTTCGGTCATGGCGGGGCTCAATGTTCAATTGGCTTCTGCGATCCCGAAAGACGGCTTGTTGTTGCATGGGCAGCCAATGGTTTCTGTGGCGAAGGTCAGCACCAGCGCCGCAATCAGCTGATCAACGACGCTGTCTTTGATGACCTGGGACTCTGAAACATCACCTGCCCTTTTTACTCACTGCTTTTTCAGGAGCGTTCAGACATGATCAGAGGCTTTCGTCGGAGACTGCTTGCCGGTCAGACACTCCATGGCACCATGCTGACACTGCCCTCTGCCTCTGTCGCTGAAATCCTGGCCGATGCGGGATTCGACTGGCTGTTCATAGACTGTGAACATGGCCCAGTCGAAGTGCGGGATATTCAGCAGATCCTGCAGGCCGTCGGCCATCGCATCGCCTGCATTGTACGTATTCCCGAGTGCTCCGAAGGCACCATCAAACGCGTTCTTGACGCGGGAGCTCAGGGCATCATTGTACCGCAGGTCAATTCAGCCGCCACTGCCCGGGAGGTGGTTCGCTGTGCACGCTACGCGCCCCTGGGTGGCCGGGGAGTAGGCATCGGACGAGCACAGGGGTATGGAGCACGGTTCAGTCAGTATGTTCAGGAAGCAAATGATGAAGTGATTGTCGTGGTCCAGGCCGAACATCGTGATGCGGTTGCCGGAATCGAAGAAATCGTCGCTGTGCCCGGCATCGACTGCATTCTGCTGGGACCCTATGACCTGTCCGCCAGCTTCAATCGCATGGGACAGATACATGACAGGGAAGTTGTGGAGGCCATCGAAAAGGTACTGGCTTGCTGTCGCCATCGAGGGCTGCCCACAGGGTACTTCGGCGTCACTGCCGATGCCGTCCTCGAATACCAGAAACGCGGGTGTTCGCTGCTGGTGACCGGGGTTGATGTCACTTTCCTCGCCAGCGCCTCAGCCCGAATGTTCCGACAACTCACTGAACCCACTTCTCAGGAGGCCCCCCAAAACGGCTCTACGTAAAATGCAGTGCGCGGTGTCGCTGTGCCGTCTGAGTGTTGGTGATTCTTCACCATCGAAGGACATGGGAGGGGGCAGTTGTCAGTGATCAGTGGTCAAAAGGACGCCAACGACACCCACCTTGGGAGGGCGAGGCTCCCGCCGAGCCGAAGTCAATTGTCAGTGTCCAGTTGTCGTTGTTCGCCCTCAACCGTAGTCCCGTCATTCCTGCCCGGACGCCTTTTGCCCATATAAAGCCACGACGCGGCGTACGTTTAACCGTCGCTCAGCCATTCCGTGGGCTGATAACCACTCAGCAAAGGGAAGCCTCGGCATTGTCACCGTGCTGGTGCTCGGTGGTCGTAGCATGGGCTTCAGCCCGTGTCATTACCCACAAAACCCGTCCGGTCACGAGTCCGTCGCGGTGCGTTTTTGGTTTGTGCAGTGCGTATGCCTGCGATTCAGGCCTGAATGGCCGTTTTCCGATAGCCCAGGGCGCAGCCCTGGGTCTGAGGCACCCCCACCCCACAATTGGCCAACGGCCATAGTCAAAATAGTCTTGGGCAACGCCCAGGGAAAAGCCCAGGCTTCAGCCCGTGTCGTCCACCGCGTTCAAGCCCCCCCCAAAGGATAGCCGTCAGCGTCAGCTGACGGGTGTTGTCGTTTGC
>CAXBSH010000161.1:0-11765 GCA_963977705.1 uncultured Planctomycetaceae bacterium | reverse complement strand
GAACCACCGCCCGCCACTGAATCCTCGACAGCACCCGACCCCGCCTTACCCACAGTCAATATGTCCAGCAGATTCATGCGGAACACAAAATTCTTCTGGTCAATCCGACTGAACTGCGGATCGTCCGTCTTCAGGTGAGCAAATACGATTTCGGCACTGGCAACCGCTCGGTCACCTACTGTCGCCTCCACCGTCACACTGCCACCGTCCTCACGAGCATTCAACAGTTCGGCCGTGTAGATCAACTGATCTCCGGGACAGGCCCAGCTGTGGAACACAACCTTCGGAACCTTCGCCAGAATGACGTTGTACCGAAAGCCAAAATGCTCACCCAGCAGAATGCCACCCGTCTGAGCCATCCCCTCGATCATCAATGAGCCAGGCATTACCGGAAAACCCGGGAAGTGATCGTGCAGATGCTCTTCCGCTAAAGACACATTCTTTACAGAACGTGCCCGCTTCCCGGATTCAAACTCGATAAATCGATCTATCCAGTACCAGCGCATGCCAACGCTCACCGATCAGGAAAAGGCCCGCTTCAATCCGTGCTGCACGGACCACAGACCACGGCCATGAACTTCCATCCGGAAGGAACTACTTCACCCGAGCCGCAATGAAGCGACAGATGGTTCCGACCGTGAACAGATCAGACATGCGACTGACCGACGGATCCTTCGCAAAGGATTCAATGTCCGCATGAGGCATCTTGCGACGCAACTCGTCCAGACCCTCCGGAGTCACCTTGCCGGCAACCACAAAGCCGGAATCCGCAGAGGCCAGGTTCTCAGGAAACAGCTCGCCACGAGGAATCTTGATGTCAAAACACTTTTCCAGACGGAACACAATGTCCAGAAAGTCAATCGACTCAGCCCCCAGATCGCCAATCAAAGTCGCAGTCGGCGTGACTTCGTCATCGTCCACACCCAGTGCGTCCACCAATGTTCCGCGAACTTTGTCCAGGATTTCTTCTTCAGAAGGCATCGAACCGTTTCTCCTGAGCAGGAAAAAAATTTCCCGCCGACGTCGCCAATTCAAATCTGCCCGTCCCGAATCGGCAACGTGATTCAGAACAAGCACCCAGATTCATCCAGTGCAAACACACCAGAGAATTTGCCACAACACCCAAAAGATGCTGCAGCTTCCAAAGCTGAACCAACCTCCCCTGGCCGGCACAACTCTGAACCTCCTATTGTTGCCGGAAAAGCCACCGACTTCCAGACATTCCTGCCCAGCAATCCACCAGCAACAGCAATCTCTGCCATTTTGGCAGAAAAAGTCCCCAAAATCGGGAAGGTTCCCCAAACCCGAGACTCAGAAAGAGAGAAAAAGTGGACCCATTCTCCCCAGACCACCACAGCGTGTCACAAGCCACCCAACGTTAATCCACCGTCCACTTTCAATACCTGACCCGTCACATACGATGACTCGTCCGCCGCAAAAAACATCACTGCACCCGCGATGTCGTCAGGGCGACCCAAACGACGCACCGGAATCTTCTTCTTGATCTCGTCACCAGCCGCGTTCACCACCGCCACCGTCATGTCCGTTTCAATGAAACCCGGAGCCACTGCGTTCGCCGTCACGCCACGGCGAGCCAGTTCGGTGGCGATACAACGAGTAAACCCTTCGACACCACCCTTGCTGGCTGCATAGTTCGCCTGACCCGGATTCGAGACATCCGCAGCCACACTCGACATGTTGATGATCCGACCATAACGCTGAGACATCATCTGACGAGTCGCTGCCTGACAGAAATTGAACACGCTTGTCAGATTCGTGTCGATCACGTCCTGCCACTGCTGAGCATCCATCATGGCCAGCAAACCGTCACGGATGATCCCCGCATTGTTCACAAGAATGTCCAGACGACCCCACTTCTCAACCACATCTGCAACAACCTTGTCAGCCGCGGGCTTCGAACGCACATCCGCCTGGATCGCCCACACCTCGTGACCCTCCGCCTGCAACGCAGCCGCCACAGCCTCCGCTGCACTGGCATTCGAGTTGTATACAAACGCAACCTTCGCGCCGCCACGAGCCAGCGATTCCACAATCGCCCGACCAATGCCACGACTGCCACCAGTCACCAATGCCGTTCGTCCCGAAACCGTCATCGCCCGCGCCCTTCCATCTGCCTGCTCAAAATCCACCCGACAACCACTGCCGGCAATCGCCACAAAACAAGGTCAAACATCAATGAACGAACTGAACCACTGAACCAATGCACCGCATAAACCGCTGTTCACAAAACCCACGCTCACTCAGCTCAGGACCGGAGCAGGAACCCACAATTGCGCCCACAACTCCCGCATCGCCGACTTCAATCGCTCGTCGTTGTCAGACAGCTGAGGATTCCGGTCCGACAGATTCTGCTTCAACAATAACAGACGACCACTGACCGCTGATTGACCATTCACAGTACCCGAGACCAGAAACTCACTCTCACCCACTCCCGATGACTTCAGTGTCGCAGAAACATGCAGCGCTTCACCAGGCTTCAGAAAATTGTTGAATCGAACAGCACGAGCCTGCTTCAGTAAGACGGTGCTGTACGCAAATTCATCCGTCACGCGAGACAGCCAGGCACAGCTCTGCACCATGCACTCCACCATCAGAACACCCGGGAAAACCGCAAAGCCCGGAAAGTGATCCTGCAGATACTCCTCAGCCAGCGAAACCTGCTTCACCGTCTCAATCGACTCGCCAGGCACCACTGAAAGAACTCGATCAACCAGACAAAAACGCATCGCCCGTATTCTCCGCTCGCTCACAACGCCAGCCCTCAAGCCAGCCACAAAACTGCCCCCACAGTCTAAACCGCCAGACACCAGCAACAAAGCATACCGCTTTCGTGAATCCAGAATTGGAGAAAAACATCGCCCGCAATCCGCAGGCTTTTCCTACCTGCCCACTCCACCCACTCCCAATAAAATACTGCTCAAAAATACACATCTCTCAAAACGCACTTTTTCCACGCAGTCGCTGCAAATTTGAGTTAAAATAAGTAAACTGCAACAAGTGAGCATAAAAAGCAGAATGCACAGAACAAGGAATAGCGCAAAGATACACCGGAAATATCAGTCAGGGTCCGGACCGCACATCACGGCCCACCCCCCCACGGCTGACAAACCGCTGCCCAACCTTTGCCAGGCCTTCAGCATTCCGTTTTGCATCACCTGAAAGAACAAACTCTGAACGGCATCACCCAAAACTGCTCGGTATGGTCCCACGGTTGGGCCCTGCAGCCACGGATGCCTTTCATTCGGACCTGAAGGAGTATTACTGCATGCGTTTCGTCCTCGCTCTCGTCCTTGCCTGCTCGCTGACAGCATCAGCCGAAGCCGGCGGCTGCTTTGGCAGAAAAACCAGCCATTGCTGCTCAGCCCCCTGCAGCACAGGATGCGCACCAGTGGCTGCTCCCTGCAACGGTACATGGGAAACTGTGAAGCAGAGAATCTGCGTTCCGGAAATGAAGATCGAGAAACGCGTCGTGGAAGTGTGCACCCCGGTCGTCGAACATCGCCAGGTTACTCGCACAGTCCATAAGTGCGTCACCGAAGAAGTGGAACAGTCCTGCACCGTCATGGTGCCTGTGATCGAGGAAAAGGAAGTTCGCCGCAAAGTCTGCAAACCCGTGGTTCGCGAAGTTGAACGCTCCTACGAAGTCATGGTCCCCGTGCAGGAAGAACGCGAAAGCACAAAAACCGTCTGTGAGGCTGTCACAAAGGAAGTTGAAGAGTCCTACACCGTGATGGTTCCCACCACCGAAGAACGTGAAAGTACTCGCATCGTGTGCAAACCGGTCGTGGAAGAGCACGAAGAATCCTATACCGTCCTCGTGCCCACTCAGGAACAGCGCATGGGAACACGCACTGTCCGCCAGATGGTCCCTGTCAAAAAGACTCGCAAAGTCTGCCGGGATGAAGGTCACTGGGAAGAACGTTGCGTGGAAGTTGCCTGTGGCCCCTGCCGCCGGATCACCCGCAAATGCCGCGTCTGGGTTCCAAAGCTTGTGGAAACCGAAGTGGAGTACTGCACGTACGAATGTCAGACGAAGGAAGAGCAGTACACCTGGAACGTGACCGTCTGTAAGCCGGAAACTCGCACCCGCAAGGTGTGCGTCACAAAGCAGGTCAAAGAAGAAGTCAAGGAAAAGCACACTGTCACTGTGTGCAAACCCGAAACTCGCACCCGCAAGGTGCAGCACACCGAGTACGTCCAGAAGACTGTGCCCTGCAAGTACACTGTCACCGTCTGCAAACCCGAAACTCGAACCTGCAAGGTGCAGGTAACCGAATACGTCGAAGAAGAAGTGGTTGAGAAGTGTCAGGTAACGGTCTGCAAACCGGAAACTCGCACCCACAAGGTCCTTGTCAGCAAAATGGTCCCGGTTGAAGAGACCTGCACCGTGCCCGTCTGCACTCACAAGGTGGAACACAAGGAAGTTGAAGTTCAGGTGTGCCACATGGTCGAAAAGGAAGTGGAGTGCAAGGTGTGGAAACCGGCTCCCTGCTGCAATGACCACGTCCGACATACCAAAAAGGCCTGCTGCAACTGAGGCCGCCATTCTGATGCGGGACAGCCGGGTCGGTGCCAACTGCACTCCCGAAAACCCCACAAACACCGCAGTCCCCCGAAACCGCCAAAGGTTACGGGGGACTGTTTTTTTGTCCCCCCAAAAGTAAATACTCTCCCGATCAGCATAATCCTCGCGATCGCCTGAAGTCCCTTTCTCAATCCTCCCGATAATCGCCTCAGGGATCACTGCGCCAGAACCACTGCGCGCTTGACCGGGGTTCCGGAGTCAGACTAAAAATCGCTCAGGGCCCGTTGAATGCTGAGTCCGACTGCCACTTCACACAGCTTTCGGACTGGAAGTCCTGCGGAGGATGTCGTTGTGAAATCATCAGCACTCTGGCAGAAGGTCTTCTGTCGTCAGCCTCTGACTGCCGTTCTGCTGCTGGCAGCGACCGCTGCTTCACCCGTCGCTCCAGCAGACGAAATCCAGCGCCTGATCACAAATACCTATCGCTTCGAGATCCCATTTGAAGTGGATGAGGAATCCGGGCAGGACCCCAACAGTCAGGCAATTCTCTACAAATCACAGAACGGTGGCCAGACGTGGGAACGAGAGCAGACAGCCCCCGCCAGCAAAGGAGCCTTCGTATTCTCGGCTCCCCGCGATGGTGTCTATTCCTTCGCTATTCGTATGACCGATGGGAATGGAACGCTGCTGACCCCCATTGAAGGCAGCCCACCTGAGCTGGAAATTCGAGTCGACCGATCGGAACCCATCGTCAAACTGGAACTTCTTGAAGAAGATCCCCGCATGCTGACCATCAAATGGTCAACCGATGACGCTGGCGCTGTCGCTGAATCACTGATGGTTGAAGTCACGGACGTCAGCAGCGGTGTTCGACGACGTCTCAAAATCGATCCGGCACTGACCGGCACCACCACCGTCCCATTTCCTCGCAGTGGTGCCGTCCAGGTGCGAGCCTCCATCGTGGATTCAGCGGGAAACAAGGGGGAAGCCCGTCGAAAGCTTGAAAGCGACTACGATGCTCCGGCGGAAGGCCCCGACACAATGTCGCCGGACGCTGAAATGACCGAAGAACCAGGCGCTCCTGAGCAGACACCTGCCCCGGCAGAAAAACCCACACCGGAACCCGAACCAACCCCCGAACCCGAGCCAAATCCGGAACCGGCGCCCGAACCACAACCGGAACCTGTCAGACGCCCACCGCAACCCGCACCGGTTCCAAATCGCCAGCCACAGCCCCCGGTTGATGTCAGCGAGACGCCCCCGGCCGCACCTGCCATGGCCGAGGATGTCGCACGTCCGCCAGTCACTCCACCACAACCAGCCGACGCTGACTACGGCAACGAGGGACCAGCGACCCTGATGGTCAACAACCGAATCTTCGAGCTTGAGTATCAGGTTGATGATGTTGGCCCTTCCGGCATCAGTGCTGTCGATCTGTTCGTCACTGAAGACAACGGCAAACAGTGGTTTCGCTACGGAAATGACAGTGACCGTCGCAGCCCATTCTCAGTGGATACCATGGCCGAAGGGACCTTTGGCTTTGCCGTGCGAGTGCGCAATGGAGTGGGCGTCGCCGACATTCCTCCTCAGCCCGGTACTGAACCCGAAATCATCGTCACCGTTGATCAGACCGCACCAGCCATCGAAATGGCTCAGCCAATCGTCCGCACAGCCGGGGCTGGATCAGTCAGTTTTGCCTGGCGCATTCGCGAAACGCATCCCGCTCAGAATTCTGTTCGCCTTGAATACGCTGCCGCAGCAACCGGACCCTGGACCGCAGCCTTTGACTGGCAACCGAACCGCAATGGTTACGAAATGGCCCTGCGACCCGGAATGCCGCCAGCCGTCTTCTTCCGACTCACAGCTCGTGACCAGGCCGGCAATCAGGCTGTCGCTCAAACACCACAACCCATCGTGATCGACCTGAAAAAACCGGTGGCTCGGCTGATTCGCGTTCAACCAGTGCCCGCTCAGCAACCCTGACCGCTGCAGTGAACTCAGGTAACCAGTTGCAACATCAGCGTTCTCGAGCAAACCTGACCAGCAGCGGACCCGCGTTGGCTTCTGCATCCAGCGACTGCGTTCGCTGCTCAATGATTCCCGGCAGCAGCCTGCGAATCCCCACGCTCCAAAGGGTACCGGCGTCAACGCCCCCTGTATGCAGCTCCTGCAGAGGAATTGCCAGTTCCAGACGCCACGCAGCATCGTCCTGATCGACCGCCACAAACCACCGTGGATTCCAACGGTCAATCAACCAGCAGCTGTCTGAAGTACGACCGCTTTCATCAACGCTGAGCCTGAACTGAGTTGACCGGTCACGATCCACGTCGATACTGATCTCCACACGATCACGATCCGCGTGCGATTCATCGTAATAGCGATTCTCGGCCAGCTCCGCAGCACGCTCGCCCGCTGCCCGCGGAACTCGTGCCGAAACATACAGATAACGATCATCCCACGCCAGCAGACACAGACTGTCGTCTGACGATTGATCCCCCGCGACAGTCACAAGCCTGACCTCTTCAGCTTCCTCCCAGATCGGATCGGTCAGTCTGCCATCAAGTACTGGCACCGCGGCAGACTGCGACAGCAGCACCTGTCGAAAAACCTCAGACTTCAGCCCCTGAGTCAGCTGCTGTTCTGATCGCGCCCAGACGCCCCAGTCGTCATCACGCACAGATAATCCTGCCAACAGACTGGTCGCCGCACCAAACTGTTCCTGACGCCTCAGAGTAATCGCATGCCGCAGCACCGCAGCCGGTGATAACCCAGCCTCAGCACGCCCGCCCGACGCTTCCGTCAACAGACGCCACGCAGTTCGTTCATTCGCATCCCACAGTTCCCGCAAAGCCTCGTGCTGCCGCGTTCGCTGGCCACCAAACCCCGAGGCAGCCGCCGGCTGTATCACAGGCTGCACAATGGTTCCTCCAGGAAATTCGCCTGGGTCTCGCTCCTCCAGTGCCTCCGCACTGCTGTCGTGCGTCGCACCGCGACGCACGACGTCCAGCTCCGCTGATCCATACACCAGCAGCAGCCCCTCTGACGCAGTCCACGCTTCCGCTGTTCCAGGAAATCTGCGAATCAGTTCCTGCTGAATCGCCAGCCAGCCTTCCAGATTGCCGCGACCCAGTGCAGCACGAGCTGCTTCACGCAGCTGCTGTTTCGCAAGCGCTGTCGGCAGTCGCTCCCCCGCCTGCTCCAGACTGGCCACAAAAGATTCGGCAGACTGCTCAGCACTCGCCGCCCCAGTCAGCACCCCCGACTCCACCCGCCAGTCCCTGATCGCCACCGCAGCCTGCTGCAACGACTCACGATCCAGCATCACTCGCGCTCGCTTCACAGCTGTCGTCAGCGACCCCTCAAGACCATCAAATGCGGATCGAATCCCAGCCTCTCCAGTGCTGTCCAGCAGCACATCATACACCGCCTGATCCCTGGCGCCTGCTGTCGCCTGCAATCCGACCTCCGAGCCCGGCCACAGATCCAGTGCAGCCTGTCCCAGCAGACCTGCCGTGGTCCCTTCACTCCGCAACAGATCGGCCGCAGAAAACAGCAGTGCAGTACTGCGGCCCCCCCGGCGCCTCACCAGAACCCGCTGCACCTGCCAGCCATCAGCAAGCACCTCAGACAGTCGCACATCATCGGCATCGGCTGCTAATGCCACAGCCTGTGGCATCAGCCTCTGCAGCACCGCAGATAAACCGTCAGTCTCACCAGCAGACTCAATCACCACCACTGTTGGACGATAGCTTCGAATCTGACGTGCCAGCCGCAAAGACAGAAGCTCCTCCGCACGACCGTCCGTCTGACGATTCAGGTTCTCAAGTAGTCGCTCCTCGGTCAGACCCGCCCCGCCGTCAGACACCAGCAGCTGCCAGTCCACACCATAGTCACTGCCCCCCAGCGCTGTCGTTGCTGCCGGCCCCTGCCACTCTGACTCCTCGAACAGTGCTGCCACACCCACCGCGGGCTCCACCGAAACCGCCTGCCAGACCGCACTCCGCAGCCCACCGTCAGCCGACAGTCGAGCCAGCATCAGCGACTGGGGCTGCAGCCCGGTCCCGCCAACCGAAAGCACGGCAGCATGTCGACCACTGCCCCGCACACAGGACCAGTCCCGGCCATTCTCTGAACGCAGCACCTGACCAAAACTGCCAACAGCCATAAATCCCTGCGAACCGCAACGGCGAATCCGCTGAATTCGACCGGCTGCCGGTAAGTCATACTGCTGCCACGATCCGCCACCGTCATCTGAATACAGCAGCAACTGAGCGGGATCACCCGCAGCCACCACCACCTCACCACGATGACAGATCGCACGAATATCAAACAGGTCCCGCAATTCCACAGGCAGGTCGCCGGCCGGAGGTTGCCACGAAACCCCGGAATCGTCAGTCTGCAGCAGCGACACACCATCGCCGCCAACCCATCCGGACTGCGTGCCGTCCGTCGATACGGCACGCAGACTTCGCAGGCCACCCGCAGCCTGCTGCAGTACGATCGCCTCATTCCCCGTCAACACACCCAGACCCTGCCTCAATCCCGCCACGACTCCCGCATCCGCAGCCCAGAATCCAGCCCCCAGCCATAAGCTACGAGCACGGTCGGTCGGCACAGGCTCCCACGATTCACCACCGTCCCTCGTGCGAAATAATGTGGCTCCCCGCTGGTCCGCCGCCGGAAGCGTGACCGCAATCGCTTCCTCAAGACCGAAAAACTGCAACTGCAGAATACCCGGCAAACTACCATCAGTCCCCGACAGGTCCCGCCACGTCTGACCACCGTCGTCAGTGGACAACAGGACGGCCACGGGCGATCCCACGCGATCCACCTGAATCCCGCCGATCCAGCCACGACGGTTCGTCAGAAAACAGACACTCGTCAGTCGACAGTCAAAGGGCAGGGCACGAGTTAACCACGTGCGACCATCGTCCACTGACAAACACACGACCCCGCGTTCGCCCACTGCCCAGCAGTATCGACCGGCCACTGCCACATCATTCAGGCCAGCGTCCTCCAGCACCTCCGGACGTCGCGTTGCCGGCCCCGCCGACAACAATTCCCGCACCGGTTCGCCGTCAATCAACTCAATCCTTGCCGATCCATCACCCTGATCATCCGCAGCCAACTGCTGCGCAACTACCACGGAATGGACACTGCCCAGAACAGCCAGCAGCGTTGTCAATCCGATCAGTATCCGCACGCGTCGCCTCCCTGCCGGCCCTCTCAGCACAAACATCCATGCCACAGAGATATCCCGGATTCCCGCCCGGCATCATCCCTGCCTCCAACACTCGTCTGAGACTTATCGAACCCACATTTAACCAGCGTCTGCTCTGTACCAATCCTGTGCCAGATCGCCGCTCAGTCAGTTTTCAACTGCACGTACTGCTCGCCACAACAACCACCCGTAGCGGTACCGGCAACAGCACTTGATGCCCCCAGATAAGGTGCCGCCGTCTGCCGATGATCATGTCCCTCATACACCCCAAAATCATTGAACAGAAACTTCTTCGCCAGTCGGTAATATAGATTTTTTTCAGGAATTTCGTGTCCCGGATGATACTGCGAAGTTCGGGGCACCATCGCACGCAGCTCATTCAGCGCCGTCCCCCGCGCTGTGGAATCCTTCGCACTGTGCTGCACCACCAATTGCTCCAGCAGATCCGGACGCTCAAGAACAATGCAACCTCGAGTCGTCTGCTGGGACAGCCGACGAAATCCGTCAAGAAACTCGGACTCTGTAAACTTCTGGTACAAGGACCGCGAATCCGCCCCTGAATGAATGGATTCACGCGAAAACTGCACGATCGGACAGGGCTCAATATCGCCCCACGGATTGATGTGATGACTGATGCCGTTGGCCGCTGGACACAACGCCCGCCCCTCACCATCATAATACGCATCTATAATCACAATGGGCTTCTTCGCCCGCATGTCCACTACAAACTGTCGAGCACGTCGCTGCTGCTCCGGGGTCAGACACAACTCAGTCGTCGCATCCGGACCCATCGGACGATAGACATGAAACCACGTGTACAGTACGCCCATCTCAATCAGCCGGTCCACCCACCGCTCAGTCAGCAGATCATCAATGTTGGACTTCGCCAGGCTGGTACAGACCCCCGTCATCACTCGATGCTTCAGACAATTCTGAATCCCCTGCAGCGTTTTGCTGTACACGCCACTGCGACCACGACGCTCGTCGCTGATGATCTCGTTCCCCTCCACACTGATCAAAGGCGTCACATTGCCCGCTCGATGCAGTCGAGCCGCCACTTCATCCGTGATAAAGTGACCGTTCGTGAAGACCTGAAAGTAACAGTCCGGATGAGCCTCGACGATGTCCAGAATCTCCGGATGCATGAAGGGCTCACCACCCACCAGACCGAAGAACGAATTCCCCTGCGCCCGCGCCTCACTGATCAGACGATTCATCGCCGCCAGATCAATCGTGGCCTGCTTATGAGCCACATCGACCCAGCAGCCCTGACACCGCAAGTTGCAGCTGTTGATGATCGACACATACAGAAACGGGGGGAAAAAGACGCCCTTCTTCATCCGCGACCGATGCCGCAGCACAGACATCGAACCACGCACGCCAAGGTTCCAGACCAGCTTCCACAACAGACGCTTGTCCGTTTCCAGAAGCATGCGTCGGGCCATTTTCAGTGTATACATAACTTCTGCCAGTCTTCCTGCAGCGGTCAATCTCCAGCGATGTCACTGGCCTGATTCTAGCACTCGCCGTGCTCAGAGTCACTCCCCCGGTGGCGATTTCACACTCCCGCCAGCCGATCACTCCCTCACTCAGACTCCAGAATCAGCAGCCAGACCTCCTCCAGACGACACACGTCGCCCCGACCACATCCTGCCGTAAACTCCAGTTCGTTGAACGATTTCAGAGCAGATCTCGGAACCCCGCACATTCGCTCGTACTCTGCCTCATCTGCCACCGCACACTCACCGACCACCGAAGCATGCTCAGCCAGCAGCGTCGCATTCAGTCGCACTTCAAACGCACCGACAGCCCGAAACACCACCAGCAGCTCACTTTCACCCGCAAGCCCCGACGGCGCGTGAAATCCGCGATGCAGACTGCCCCCCGTCGTGTCAACCACCAGCGGCAGACGCACCGTCCGAACTTCCCCCGGCTCACCGGACAGTCGACACTGCCACGGTCCCGCCAGCCTGATTCTGTGCCCACCCATGCCTGCCC